>NZ_CP168800.1:2020000-2365000 GCF_055698305.1 Azospirillum sp. VT-I1
CTGACGGCGATGGATTACCAGTTCGCCGATCCGCTCTTCGCGCCGCCGTCCGCCGACAGGCTTCACAGCGAGGCATTGATCCGGCTGCCCGGCTGCGTGCTGTGCTACCGTCCGGCGGAGTCGGCCTTCGGGCCGCCGGACCGGGCGCCCGGCCTGGAGGACGGGAGCTTCACCTTCGGTTCCTTCAACAACCCGACCAAGCTCAATGCCTCCACCATCGCGCTGTGGGCGCGGGTGCTGCACGCGGTGCCCCGGGCGCGGCTGATGATGAAGTGGCGCGGCCTGACGGACTCGGGGCTCGGGCGACGGCTGCTCGGGCAGTTCGCCGCGCTGGGGATCGCCGGGGACCGCCTGATCCTGAGCGGGACGACGCCGGACCCGTATGAGAGCTATCGCCTGATCGATTGCGGCCTGGACCCGGTCTTCGCCAACGGCGGCACGACGACCTGCGACAGCCTGTGGATGGGCGTGCCGGTGCTGACCATCGCCGGGACGGCGGCGATCTCCCGTTGGGGCATCTCGCTGCTGAGCGCCGTCGGCCTGCCGGATCTGGTGGCCGGGGACGCGGACTCCTATGTGGCGTTGGCTGTGCGTCTGGCCGGCGATCCGGAGTTCCTGGCGGCCAAGCGGGCCGGGCTGCGCGCGCGCATGTTGCGGTCGCCGCTGATGGACGAGCGGGGTTACACGCGGGCGCTGGAGGCCGGCTATCGCGAGGCGTGGCGGCGGCGCTGCGCCGGCCTTCCGGCGGCGGCAATCACGCTGGAAGCCGTGTCGTGACCGCCGGTCCTTCCACCGCCCCTCCCGTCTTCGACCTGTCGGCGGCGCGGCGCATTCTGGTGGTGAAGCTCGACGAGGCGGGTGACCTCGTCCTCGCCACGCCCTTCCTGCGAGGATTGCGGGCGAGCGCGCCGCAGGCGAGCATCACGCTGGCGGTCCGGCCGCCGCTGGCGGAGCTGGCGCTGCGCTGCCCCTGGGTGGATGGGGTCGTTCTGCCGCTGGTCAAGCCGGACGGGCGCGGACTCGATTTCCGTGGGGCGACGCCGGAGGCGCTTGCGCGCTTCATGGCGGATTTCCGGGCCGGTTTCGATCTGGCGGTGGTGCCGCGCTATGACGTCGACCGCCACGGCGCGGCGACGCTGGTCGCCGCCGGCCGGGCGCGGCTGTCGCTCGGCTATTCGGAACGTGTGACGCCCTGGAAGGCGGAGGCCAACGCCGGCTTCGACCGCGCCTATACCCATGTGCTGGCGGGCTCGCCGGGCCTGCACGAGGTGGAGCGCAATCTGGCCCTGCTGACCCATCTCGGCGGACGGACGGACGGAGCCGCCGGAGAGCAGGCTGGTAGGGATGCCGTCGCGCTGTCCCTGACCGTGGACGACCGCGCGGCGGCCCTGCGGCTGACCGCGGGCGTGGCGGACGGGCGGCGGCTGGTCGCGGTGGCGCCCGGTACCGCATCGCCGCGCCGCAACTACCCGCCGGACCGGCTTGCCGCCGTGATAGGCCGGCTGTGCGACCGGTTGGACGCTGATGTCCTGCTGCTGGGGAGCGCGGAGGACGCCGCGGCGGCTGCGGTGATCGAAGGGGCGATTGCCGGCCGTCATGCCCGCCGCGTCCATGATCTCACCGGCCGGACGACCCTGCCGGAGGCGGCGGCGGTGATCGAGCGGGCGGCGCTGCTGCTGGCGATGGATTCCGGGCCGGCCCATCTGGCGGCGGCGGTGGGCACGCCGGTGGCGGTTTTCTCCTGCCATCCGGTCGGCGGCGACCCAACCTTCATCCATGCGCCGGAGCGCTTCCGTCCCTGGACCCGCCGCGCGCTGGTGCTGCAGCCGGCGGCTGCGGTGCCGCCCTGCACCGATTCCTGCCGCGACACCGGTGCGCATTGCATCGCCGCCATAGAGCCGGACCAAGCGGCGGCAAGCATACTCGACTTCCTCGCCGCCCTGCCTGCCACGACCGGGGAACCGCGATGACCGATCCATCCTGCGCCGACCTGCTGGGAGAGTCCGGCACCAACCGGCTGGTGCGCGCGCGCCACGGCTTCATGCTGTTCAACCGGCACGACACGGTCGTCGGCCGCTCGCTGGCCTACTACGGCGAGTATTTCGAAAGCGAGGTCCGGCTGTTCCGGCAACTGGTCCGGCCGGGCGACGTGGTGATCGATGCCGGCGCCAACATCGGCGCCCACACCCTGGCCCTGGCGCGCGCCGCCGGACCGTCGGGCCGGGTGCTGGCCTTCGAGCCGGTCCGGCTGAACCACCAGCTGCTCTGCGCCAACATGGCCTTGAACTCCCTGACCCAGGTGGAGTGCGTGCAGGCGGCGCTGGGCGAAACCGACGGCATGCTGGCGCTCGACGACGTGGCGATGGAGGCGGAGGGCAATTTCGGCGGCATCGCGCTCGACGCCATTCCCGGTGAGACGGCGGTCCCGCAGCGGCGGCTGGACGATGTGCGCATTCCCGGCCGGCTGCGCCTGATCAAGATCGACGTGGAGGGGATGGAGACCGGCGTGCTTCTCGGCGCCCGCGGCCTGATCCGCCGCTTGCGTCCGGCGCTCTATGTCGAGAACGACCGGGTCGAGAAATCGCCGGAGCTGATCCGGCTGCTCCAGGAACTGGGCTACGCCTGCTATTGGTACGTCACGCCCTTCCACAACCCGGACAATTTCTTCCGCCAGAGCGAGCCGCTCTATGAGACCGGATTCGTCGACGACGGCACGCGGATCCATGGCCGGGGCCTGGGGATCAACCTGCTGTGCATCCCCGGCGAAACCGGCGGGCGGATTGCCGGCCTGCCGCCGGTGCTCGGCCCCGAGGAGCATCCGCTGCTGCGGGAGTGCAATCCGCGCTTCACCGGCGGCCGGTGAGGGAAGCGGCAGCGTCTCCGTCCCGCCCATGTTTTGTCGCGGATGGGCGTGACATCCGGACGCTCCGCCTGTCTAGGATCCGAAGGGCACGCTCCGGATGCCCGGTCCGGGATAGGGAACGCGATGCCGCCCATGCTCGATTGTCTGATCGTCGGCGGTGGTCCCGCCGGGCTGACCGCTGCCATTTATCTCGCCCGCTACCGCCGGTCGGCGCTGGTGGTGGACGAGGCGAAGAGCCGTTGCGCCTGGATTCCGACCTCCCACAACCTCGCCGGCTTCACCGGCGGCATCCGCGGCACCGACCTGCTGGCCCGATCCGTGCCCAGGCCGAGACTTATGGCGGCCGCATCGAGACCGGGTCGGTCGCGGCGCTGGAGCGGACGGCCGGCGGCTTCCGCGCCACGCTGGGCGACGGGCGGGGGGTGGACGCCGCGACGGTCCTGCTGGCGACCGGCGTCATCGATGGCCAGCCGCAGGTTCCGCACCTCTATGAGGCGATGCAGCGCGGCCTGATCCGCGTCTGCCCGATCTGCGACGGCTACGAGGTCATCGACAAGCGGATCGCCGTCCTCGGCCATGGTGCGCAGGCGGTCGGAGAGGCACGCTTCATCCGCACCTACAGCTCCGCCGTCACCCTGCTGACGCTGGGCGAACCGATGACCCTGACGGTGGAGGAGCGCACGGAGCTGGACGCCGCCGGCATCGCCGTGATCGGCGAGCCGGTGACCGCCGTCGAGGCCGGGGCGGACCAGAGCACCCGCCTGACCCTGCGCAACGGCCGGATCCTCGATTTCGACACGCTCTATTCGGCTTTGGGCATCGTCGCGCGGTCCGGTCTGGCCGAACAGGTCGGGGCGGAGATGGATGCAGACGGACGCCTGATCGTCGACCGGCACCAGCGCAGTTCCGTGTCCGGCTTCTACGCCGCCGGCGACGTGGTCTCCACCCTCAACCAGATCGCGGTCGCCATGGGAGAGGCGGCGATGGCCGCCACCGCCATCCACAACGACCTGCGCCGGCGCGGCTGAACCAAGCAAAAAAAGGAGGCGGATCCTTGTGGCACCGCCTCGCTTTCAACGTTCTACTTCTGGCCCATATCGCAAAATATGAGAGGGGAGTATTATTAAAAACAACGGGTTGTACGCGCTGATAAAGAAAAATCTGATACGGCGTTAAGCCAAAAATGAGTAAGCCAAAAATGAGAAAGTGTGGATGTTTTTGCGCAAAGATTGATGGATGATCGTCAACGGATGCCAATTCCACGAACATCCATCCTTGATCGCTGAGCAACGCTATCCCATCTCACTTTTAGATGGTCTGTGAAGATCGTGCCCTTGCCGCCGATATCATCAGCTCGCGTCGGTCTTTTCCCGACTGCTTTGAGGTGGCCCTAGCAAAGCGATTTGTTAAACGGCGGATCGCATCACTCCGACTTCGAACGGCCGCGAGGACGAGGTCCGTGCCCAGTTGACCCGACCGGCCTTCAGCCGCGTCGCCCGCCCTCCTCCGAGGTTACGGTGATCCCGAAGCCGGACCTGCTCGTCGCCCTGGAGGACAATCCCCAGGCCGCGCTTGCCCTGGCGCGTGGGCTTGCCGCTCATGTCCGCGACCTGCGTAGCCGCCTGGAACTGCGGAACATTCGGTCTGCGTCGGAACGGGTCGTGACGTGGCATCGGCTCCAGATGTCGGGCGATCCGCCGATGCTGCGGCTCGACCGGCCTTGGACGGAGATCGCCGCCGAGATCGGACTGACGCACGAGGTCATTTACCGGGCCTTGGCCGTCTTGGAGTGTACGGGTCGGCTCGTCCGGGAGAATGGGGTGGTGACGCTCTCCGCCGGTTCAGGAACGATTGAGGACGCTGCCCGAAAGGATCGGTGACGGACCGAGCACCGCCGTACCGTTGCCCAGTCGCCAACCGGGGCCGCCCGTGATGGAATACGGGGCGCCGTTCAGGCGTCGATCAGGCGGCCCGCGTTCCCGCGGACCGCAAAACGGGAGGAACACCATGCTCAGGAACGTCGCTTTGGCAGCCGTCTTCGCCGTCGCCCTGACCGGTCCGGCGCTCGCCAACAGCTGTCCCAAACACATGGCCGCCATCGACCAGGCCCTGGCGGCCAATCCGAAGCTGAGCGCCGATCAGATGACGCAGGTGAAGAAGCTCCGCGCGGATGGCGAGGCATTCCATAAGCAGGGCAAGCATGCCGAGTCGGAGGCGACGCTCGCCCAGGCCGAAACCATCCTCGGCATCAAGAAGTGACAGAGGGTGCCATGGGGGCGGAGCGATGCTCATGCCCCCGTGGCCCCCCTTGTGGCACTGTTGTGCAGCGGTTCAGCCCCTGGGCACCTTCCGGCTGACGGCCACCAGCACTCCGGCGAGTATCAGGAACAGCACCGCGCCGCCGCCCCAGACCCGGACGTAGCCGGGCATCCCGAGACTGGGTACCAGGGCGTAGACGGCGGCCAGCACCGCCCACACGGCGGCGATGACGACAACGAGCCAAAGCTCTTCGTTCATTTTCATGGCGTTTCCCCCACGCTCAGTGGCCGTGCCCGCCGCCGATGGCGATGATCGGCAGCGACTGGATCAACTGGAACGCAATGATGGTGAAGACGTACATGGCGGCGACCAGTGCCGCGACCGACAGCGGCCCGGTCCACGCCGGAGCCGCGCCGACGCCGCGCGACCCGGTCCGCCAGTCGACCACCGGCGCCTGTTGGAAGGACGGGCGCAGCGACAGCAGCGTGCGGACGACGCCGTAGACACTGACCGAGAGGGCGATGGCGAAGATGGTGGCGCCGACGCCGACCAGGGCCATCAGTACCGGCCATGCGGCCGGGGCCATGCCGCCATAGCTGACGTCGAAGACCCGGCGCGGCACGCCCATGACCCCGGCGGCGATGCCCGCCGCGCCGAAGATCAGCAGGCCGATGGTCACGACGGCCGGCATGCGCCGCAGCAGCTCCGGATGCCACAGGGTGCCTCCCCCAGGGCCGGCAGGATGACCATCAGTGCCGCCAGGAAGGTCTGGGTCAGCACGCCGACCGCGAAGAAATGGAAATACCCGGGCACGAAGAAGGTGTCCGACAACATCGGCGCCAGCTTCTCCTGGATCAGGATGAAGGCGAAGGTGATGCCGATCATCATGTTCACCACCGCCCAGCCCATGTTCGCCATCGCCGGGTTGCGCCAGGGCAGTCCCTTCATCCAGCCGAAGAAGCCGGTGGCGCCGCGCGCCCGGGCGCTGGCTTCCAGCGAGGAGACGATGATCGCGAAGGCGGCCAGCGTCGGGACCGAGACGAACAGCGACAACAGCGAACCGACGACCCGGACGCTCTCCGACAGGTTCGGCTCCAGGAACATGTGGTAGAGGCTGGTCGGCGGCACGAAGATCAGGTAGGCGGCGAAGACGATCTTCGACAGCCGCGCGCCGTGGATGGACGTCACCCCGGTCAGGTGTTCGCTCAGCACGTACCACACCAGCACGGTCGCCATCAGCGGCAAGTAATGCAGGTTGTGGAACAGGATGTGCCATTCGGTGCCGTGGTCGGCCGGGAAGGGGCCGGCACCGAGCGACCAGAGCAGGCCGGGCAGGAAGGCGTTGGTGGCTGCGATGGCGCTGACCACCAGGAAGCCGGCCCAGGCGAACAGCGCAAAGCCGATGGACGTGAACGCGTCCGCCTCACCGCGCAGCCGGGGCTGGAGCACGGTGGCGATGCCGCTGACGGCGGACGCTGTGAGGCCGGCAGACAGCAGCAGATAGCCGAGCGCGAAGACGCCGACGGAGCGCGGGTCGTCGGCGGCAAGCTCGGGGCTGCCGTCGTAGAGCAGCGGCGTGCCGGTGGCGGAGATCCACTCGCTGACGGCGAAGCCCGCCAGCATCAGGGCGGCACCGGTCCAGGCAAGGGGGCGCAGAGCGAGGCCCCGGCCGTTCTCGGCCGCCGCCAGCACCAGCAGCAGCGCTGCCTGGATCAGGTAGAGCCAGTAGAAGAACACGGACACGCCGTGCAGGGTCAGGAGGCGGTATGCGTCATCCGGGAAGAAGGCGAGCGCGCCGGCGCGGGCGAGCGCGGTCACGAAGCCTCCGATCAGGCCGAGCACGAGCGCCAGCAGAGCGGCGCCGAACAGCAGCGTGAGGAGGGATTTGTCGGAACCCGGCAGGGCGGCGACCCGAGCCGTGAGGCGCGAGCGGACCGGAGCGACGGAGGTCGAAATGCTGTCCATGGTGGAGTCTCCCCGGGCTCAGCCGACGATGATGCGGCCGTGCATGGCGTCATGCGCCTGGCCGCAATAGACGGTGCAGTACACGAGGTACTCGCCCGGCTTGGTGAAGGTGATCGTCTGCTCGGTCACGACGTTCGGCCGCAGGCGGATGATGCGGCTGGCTGACCCGAGCTGGATCGACGCGCCATGCGTGATGTCATCCGCCATCATGCGGAACCGGTACGGCACCGCTGCCTTGAGCTGGAGGACGTCCGGGCTGTAGGCGAATTTCTGCGCCATCAGGTAGACGTCGACCGGCGCGACGGACGTCAACTCCGCACCGTGGTCGTGGCCGGCATTGGCATGGCCATGGCCGCCATGTGCGTCGCCGCCATGGGCATCCGCATCGGCGTGTGGATTCACGCTGCCGTCCTTCTGCGCGTACTTCCGGACGAAGAAGTCATGTTCGAAGCGGAACTCCTCGGGCGCCATGCCCGCGGCGTGGCCGCCGTGGCCCCCTGTTTCGGCGGGAATCTCCGCCTTGCCATGCCCATCGTGGCTGCCGTGTGCGTCGGCTTCCGGGGCGGCGTCCTTGCGGCCGCCGAAGGGGAGCGGGGCAGCGCCATAGGCTGCCCAGGCGCCGTACAGGGAAACGGCGCTGAAGCCCAACGCGGCGATGAAGCCGCGACGGGTGGTGAAATGCCTCTCGGACATTTGTGAGAGTCCTCTGATCGCGTGGTCGGAATCGCTCGCGCACGCCGCCGGTCAGGCGGCGCGTGGCCGGGCGTCCGACACAGGCGTCAGAGCGCGCGGCCGATCAGAGGCTGGTCTTCGGAGGGGGTGTGTCCGGGGTGATGTCCCGGGCGTTCGGCACGAAACCGGCTTGCGGGTGCCAGGACGCTTCGACCATGGTCGCCGGGATGCTGAGGCTGTGTCGTGCCGGAGCCTCGGCCGCCGGGCAGCAGGTGGCCGCGACGGCGAGAGCGGCCTTGTGGTGATCGTTCCGGGATGGTGCGGAGGGCGGCGGGGCGTGATGGGAGCCGTGATGGCCGATTGAGCCAGCCGGCATGTCCACATGCGCTTCCGCAGTTGCCATGGCTCCGCCCGCCGCCCCCATCAGGAGCGCAAAGGTGAACGCCAGAATGGCAAAGATGTGGCCCAGTCGCTTCATGCCAGCCGTCGCTTCGAACGCTCCCGGTCCATCGAGGGGAGCACAATCATAGTCCCCAGCATGAGTGCGGGCATTGATGTCCGTCAACCGGCATCGGCGATCGACCGCCATTGACGTCGCGCGCTTTTCCTATTGACCCTCCCACCGCTGGAGGGTTGATGCTTGCATTGCTGGCCTGGATTGGTGATGGAAGCGGAGCGACAGTCCGCCGCACTCTTCCGGGACCCTGACAGGGTCGATCGTCGAGACGACCGTGCTGTTGCAGGGACCAGGGAATGGTATTACCTTTGGCAGAGGGGGCGGTGGGCACGCAAGGTGCCGTCCGATCCCCGACAAGGAAGGCAATCGCCATGTGGCGTGGGACGTGGTCGACGGTGAGGAGGGCGGTGGTGAGCCTGCTGATGCTGGCCACGCTGCTCGTCTATGCCGTGCCGAGCCACGCCAGTCTGCTGCCTCACCAGCATTCGCCGGCGTTTCATGAGCACGCCCCGGTCGACGCGCACGACGATGCTGTCGCCAGCGTGGAAGACCATGAGCACAAGCAGGACCCCTGCAAGGACCTTGGTGTGCTCGGCGACGATGCCTGCTGCAGCGTCGCCCAATGCGCGACCATGCATGGCGGCCTCCCCGCCGATGCCATTGCGGCCTTCATTCCGACCCTCGACCGGGCAGACCCTCTGCTTGCCCTGGCCACGCCCGACGGCATCGGCAGCGACCCCGCACTCCGTCCGCCTCTCTGATCCTCTGACGCCACGAGTCCGTCCGCGCCCAGCTTGAGCTTCGGCTCAGCGAAGGACGTCGCCGGATGTCGTGCGCCCGGCCTTTGTATCCCCGGCGCTCCTGCATGGAGTCCGGCCGGGACGGCTCGAACCAGATGATCAGACGGAGGACGCCATGTCGTCTCTCACCCGCACACTGCTCCCGGCCTTTGCGCTCGTCGCCATGATGTCGGCTGCGCAGGCCCAGACCGCCGCCACTCCGGACCAGGGCCCGGACCACCAGGCCCACCACCCGAGCGGTGCCACCACCATCCAGGACCAGCCCGCTGTCGCCCCGACGCCCACGCAGCCGTCCCAGGGTGCTTGGCCCGGTGTGCCTGGAAACGCCCCGATGATCGGCGAGGGCATGGGCAGCGGAATCATGGTGCAGCCCGATACCCACGCCCAGGGAGGTAGGAGGGGCGTTTGGTGCGTGAGTTCGGGTTCCCGGCCGGTCGGCGCCGCGCGCGCCGGTTTGAACCAGTCTCTCGGAGTTTTTTCATGATCCACCGACGCCTTCTCGCCGCGGCCTCGATCGCCGCGGGCCTTGCCGCGCCGGTCGCCTTTCCGACGCTGGCTCATGAAGGCCATGAACACGGCGACGCTCCCAAGCCGGTCGTCGCCACCGCCACACCGACGATGGAGACGTCCTCGTCGGACTTCGAACTGGTGGCGGTCGTCCAGGGCAAAGGGCTGCTGGTCTACCTGGACCGCTTCGCCACCAATGAGCCGGTGACCGGTGCGACCGTCGAGGTCACCGCCGACGGGGAAGCCGTGACCGCCTCCCCCGTTTCCGGGGAGGAGGGTGTCTACCGCCTCGACGCCGCGTGGGTGTCGATGCCGGGACCGCACGAGTTGACCGTGTCGGTGACGGCGGCCGATGCCGCCGACCTGCTGATCGGCACGCTGGACATTCCGGCAACCGCCCAGCCTGCCGAGTCCAGTGGCGCGGGCGGCGTATCCGCCATCCTCGGCCAAGTGCGGCATGACCCGGGCCTGATGTTGGGAGCCGTCATGGTCTTCCTGCTCGGCGTGCTGACCGCGGTGGCGCTGACCCAGCGCGGCCGGGCGCGCACGGTCGCCGGAGCGGCGCTGATCGGCTTCGGCCTGCTGCTGGCCGGCGGCGCCGCTTTCGCCCATGGTGGCGAGGATCACAGCCATGGCGACGAGGCGAAGGACAAGACCCAGGAGCAGCAGCCACGCCGATGGCGGTGACCGGCGCATCGGAGAGCCCGCGCAGGTTGCCGGACGGCAGCCTGTACGTGCCCAAGACGTCGCAGCGCCTGCTGTCGGTGCGCACCACGGTCGCCAAGACGCAGCAGGCGGCGCAGACGGTCCAGCTGATCGGCCAAGTGATCGCCGACCCGAACGGCGGCGGCCACGTCCAGGCGACCCAGAGCGGCCGCATCGAACCGGGCGAGAAGGGGCTGCCCTATGTCGGCCAGCGGGTCGAGGCCGGGCAAATCCTGGCAACCATCACGCCGGCCGTGAACGTGGTCGACCGCAGCGGCATCCAGCAGCAGATCGCCACGGTCGAGCAGGAACTCGTCATCGCCGAGTCCCGCGTCCAGCGCCTGCGGAAGCTGGAAGGCAGCGTGCCGCAACGGGACATCGAAGAGGCGGAAGCGAACCTTAACGGCCTGCGCAAGCGCCGCGCGGCGCTGTCGCCAACCCTGACCACCAAGGAAGCCTTGCGCGCGCCCATCGCCGGAGTTGTCACCGCCAACAACATCAAGGCCGGGCAGGTCATCGAGGGCCGGGACCAGGTCCTGTTCGAGATCGTCGACCCGTCGCGGCTGATGGTCGAGGCGGTCGCCTTCGATCCCCGGGTGGCGAACGCCATCAAGGCGGCCACGGCGACGACCGCCGACGGCATGACCCTGTCCCTGGAACTCCTCGGCTCCAGTCTGGCACTGCGCCAGCAGGCGATCCCGCTGCTCTTCCGGATTGCCAATCCGCCGGCGGGACTTGGCGTCGGCCAGCCGGTCCGGCTCGTCGCCCAGGTGCAGGGCACCGCGTCGGGCATCGTGCTGCCGCGCCACAGCGTGGTGCGCGGCGCCGGCGGTCAGCCGATCGTCTGGCAGCACGAGTCGCCGCAGCGTTTCGTCGCCCGGCCCGTGCGCACCCAGCCAGTCGATGGCGGCACGGTGCTGGTCCTGGCCGGCATCGAACCGGAGGCGCGCATCGTCACCGATGGCGCCGGCCTGCTGAATCAGGTCCGGTGAGGCGGCCATGTTCAACATCCTCGTCAACACCAGCCTGCGCAACCGCCTGTTCGTGCTGGCCGCCGCCGTGCTGCTGGTCGTCTACGGCTCCTTCGTCCTCAAGGGTCTGCCGGTCGACGTCTTCCCCGATCTCAACAAGCCCACGGTCACGCTGATGACCGAGGCCGAGGGTCTGGCGCCCGAGGAGGTCGAGCAGCTGGTCACCTTCCCGCTGGAGACGTCGATGAACGGCATGCCGGGCATCACCCGCGTGCGCTCGGTCTCCGGTGTCGGCCTGTCCATCGTCTTCGTCGAGTTCGACTGGGGCACCGACATCTACCGCAACCGCCAGCAGGTGGCCGAGCGTCTGGCCATCGTCCAGGGCCAGCTGCCGCCGAACGTCCGGCCGCAGATGGGGCCGATTTCTTCCATCATGGGCGAGATCATGCTGCTCGCCATGTCTGCCGAGCCGGGAACCGGCGTCGGGCCGATGGATGTCCGCGAACTCGCCGATTGGGTGGTCCGTCCCCGTTTGCTCGCCATCCCCGGCGTCAGTCAGGTCATCCCGATCGGCGGTGAGATCCGTCAGTACCGCATCGCCCCCGACCCGGCGCGTCTGCACGACCTGGAGATCACAACCGACGAGCTGGTGAAGGCGCTTCAACAGTTCTCGGCGAATACCGGCGGCGGGTTCATCGACCAGCACAGCGAGGAGTACCTGATCCGCAACATCGGCCGGACGACCCGGCTGGAGGACCTGCGCAACCTGGTGGTCGCCTACAAGGCCGGCCAGCCCATCCATCTGCGCCAAGTGGCCGACGTCGACTTCGCCGCCCGTGTGAAGCGTGGCGACGCCGGGGTGGACGGCAAGCCGGCCGTCATCCTGTCCGTGCAGAAGCAGCCCGGCAGCGACACGACGACGCTGACGGCCGACGTCGAGAAGGCCCTGGCCGATCTGGCGCAGTTCCTGCCGAAGGGGGTGAAGGCGAACGAGATCCTGTTCAAGCAGGCCAACTTCATCGACACCTCGATCCACAATGTCATGACGGTGCTGCAGGAGGCGGTGGTGGTGGTCGCCGTCATCCTGTTCCTGTTCCTGCTCAACGTCCGCACGACGCTGATCTCGCTGACCGCCATTCCGATCTCCATCCTGATCACCGTGCTGGTGTTCAAGGCATTCGGCATGTCGATCAACACCATGACGCTGGGCGGCCTCGCCATCGCCATCGGCGAGCTGGTCGACGATGCCGTCGTCGATGTGGAGAACATCTACCGTCGCCTCGGCGAGAACCGGCGGGCCGGCAACCCGCGCCCGGTTCTGGAGGTGGTGGCGGCGGCCTCGCAGGAGGTGCGCTCCGGCATCGTCTATGCCACGATCATCATCATCCTGGTGTTCGTGCCGCTGTTCGCCCTGTCCGGCATCGAGGGGCGGCTGTTCGCGCCGCTGGGCGTGGCGTACATCGTCTCCATCCTCGCCAGCCTGCTCACCGCCATCACCGTCACCCCGGTGCTGTCCTACTACCTGCTGCCCAGGCTGAAGCGGCTCGATGAGCATGACAGCTGGCTGGTGCGGCGGCTGAAAGCCGGCAATGCCCGCCTGCTGAACTGGGCCTTCGGCAATCCCGCTACCCTTTTCACCGTGGTGGGCGCCGCCGTGGTGATCGCCGCGGCCACGGTGCCGAGCCTGCCGCGCGCCTTCCTGCCGCCCTTCAACGAGGGCACGCTGACGATCTCCATGGTGTTGAACCCCGGCATCTCGCTGGCCGAGTCCAACCGCGTCGGTCTCGCGGCCGAAAGGCTGATCATGCAGGTGCCGGAGGTGAAGTCGGTCGGCCGCCGCACCGGCCGTGCCGAGCTCGACGAGCACGCCGAGGGTGTCCACTCCAGCGAGATCGACGTCGATCTGGTGCCGTCGGCGCGCAGCCGCTCCGCGGTGCTGGCCGACGTGCGGGCAAGGCTGGCGGCGCTGCCGGTGTCGGTGAACATCGGCCAGCCGATCTCGCACCGGCTCGACCATATGCTGTCCGGCGTCCGCGCCCAGATCGCCCTGAAAATCTACGGCGAGGATCTGGACACCCTCCGCAGCCTCGCCGGGCAACTGCAACAGACGCTGACGTCGATTCCCGGGCTGGTCGACCTGCAGATCGAGAAGCAGGTCCGCATCCCGCAGGTGCAGGTCGTGATCGACTACGAGCGGGCTTCCCTCTACGGCGTCACCCCGGCGATGGCGACGGACGCGCTGGAGAGCCTGTCCAACGGGCGGGTGGTGTCGGAGATCGTCGACGGCACCCGGCGCTTCGACGTGGTGCTGCGGCTGTCCGACGAGGACCGCACCACCAGCGGCTTGGCCAACCTGCTGGTCGAGACCCCGGCGGGGCGGGTGCCGCTCAGCCTGTTCGCCAGCGTCGAGGAAACCGACGGCCCGAACCAGATCCTGCGGGAGAACGGCAAGCGCCGCATCGTCATCCTCGGCAACAGCGACGGCAGGACGGACATGGCGCAGATCGTCGCGGGCATTCGCGACGTGGTCGGCCGCTCGTCGCTGCCACCCGGCTACTTCACCAGCCTGGAGGGTACCTTCCAGGCGCAGGAGGAGGCGTCCAAGACCATCGCGGCGCTGTCGATGGTGTCGCTGGCGATGATCTTCCTGGTGCTCTACAGCCGCTACCGCTCCGCGGTGCTGACGCTGATCATCATGGGCAACGTCCCGCTGGCCCTGATCGGCAGCGTCGCCGCCCTGTGGATCGCCGGACAGCCGCTGTCGGTCGCCTCGATGATCGGCTTCATCACCCTGACCGGCATCAGCACGCGCAACGGCATCCTGAAGGTCAGCCATTACATCAACCTCGTCCTGCACGAAGGCGAGAGCTTCGGCAAGGCCATGGTGATCCGCGGCAGCCAGGAGCGGCTGACCCCCGTGCTGATGACGGCCCTATCGGCTGGCGTTGCCCTGGTACCGCTGATGATCGGTGCCGACGCGCCGGGCAAGGAGATCCTTCACCCGGTCGCCGTCACCATCTTCGGCGGTCTGGTCAGCGCCACCCTGCTCGATACGGTCCTTACCCCCGTCCTTTTCCTCAGGCTTGGCGAAAAGCCGCTCAGGCATCTGGTCGATGCGCAAGCCAGCTCGCTGCGTCCGGCCGAAGCCTACTGATCCACCCGTTCACCCTGTCCAACCCAGAAGGAAAGCCTATCGTGAAGGTCTCGACCCTCCTCGTCGCCGCCGCCCTGTTCGTCGCCCCGGCCATGGCATTTGCCGACGGTGCCAAGACCGGTACCCATGGCGGTCCCCGCGTCGATGCCGGTCCGTACCATGCCGAGCTCGTGCTCCAGGGCAACGATGTCGTCCTGTACGTGACCGACGGCGCGGACAAGCCGGTCGACGTGACCGGCGCCAAGGCCGAGGCCACCATCCTGGCCAACAAGCAGACCCAGAAGGTCGCGCTGGAGCCGGCAGGCGCCAATGCGCTCAAGGGAAAGGCAAACCTGGGCGAGTCCCACGACAGCGTGAAGGTTGTCACCGCCCTGACCATGCCCGGCCAGAAGCCGGTTCAGGCCCGATTTGAAGTAGGCCACGCGGGTCACTGAGACCCTATGGGTGGCATGAGGATCACCGCTTCATGCCACCCAGAACAAGGAGACGCGCGATGAGCGCCAAGAAGAAACTCGCCACGCTTGCGGCGATCGCACTTTAAGGGGGCGAATCCGTGGGTGCAAAGAGAAAGGGTGGAGCCTTTGCGGCTCCGCCCTCTGTTTTCATCTTCTGCTTAACTGACCAACACGCCCGGATCAAACGTCCAGGTTCGACACCTTCAGGGCGTTGTCCTGGATGAACTCGCGCCGCGGCTCGACGATGTCGCCCATCAGGGTGGAAAAGACTTCCTCCGCCTGATCGGCGTGGCTGACGCGGACCTGCAGCAGCGAGCGTTTGGTCGGGTCCAGCGTGGTTTCCCACAGCTGGTCCGGGTTCATCTCGCCCAGCCCCTTGTAGCGCTGGATGGTGACGCCGCGGCGGCCCAGTTCCATCACCGCATCGAACAGGGCGACGGGGCCGGTCAGGGCGCGGGTTTCCTTCTGCTTCTCGAACGCCTTGCCGGCGGTGCCGAACACCCGCTTCAGGTCGGCGGCCAGCGCGTCGAGGCGGCGGGCCTCGCCGCTCTTCAGCAGGTCGACGTCGAACAGGTGGCGGTGGGTGACGCCGCGCCGGGCGCGGATCACCGCATAGCCGCCCTGGGGCAGGGCCTCGCCACGCCAGCCGCCGTCGGCGTCCATCGTGTTCATCCGCTGGGCCACCGCCTGCGCCGCGGCCTCCGCCGCCGCACGGTCGTCGGCCAGCGAGGAGGAGAGGGCGCCGGCGACCGCCGCCTGCTCCACCACCATGGCATTGCCGACCTTGCGCGACAGCGTGTCGATCGCCGGACGCGCGGTGCGGGCCTGATCGACCAGACCGGACAGCTGATCGCCGATCAGCAGGGTACCGTCCGACAGCTGGACCGACAGGTCGCCCAGCGCCGCCTCCACCAGATACTCCTCCAGCGCCCGGTCGTCCTTCAGATACCGTTCCTTGGCGTTGCCGCGCTTGATGCGGTAGAGCGGCGGCTGGGCGATGTAGAGATAGCCGCGCTCGATCAGCTCCGGCATCTGGCGGAAGAAGAAGGTCAGCAGCAGGGTGCGGATGTGGCTGCCGTCCACGTCCGCGTCGGTCATGATGATGATCTTGTGGTAGCGCGTCTTGTCGGCGTTGAACTCGTCGCGGCCGATGCCGGTGCCGAGTGCCGCGATCAGCGTGCCGATCTCCGCAGACCCCAGCATCTTGTCGAAGCGCGCCCGCTCCACGTTCAGGATCTTGCCGCGCAGCGGCAGGATGGCCTGGAACTGGCGCGAACGGCCCTGCTTGGCCGAGCCGCCGGCCGAGTCGCCCTCGACGATGAACAGCTCCGACGCCGCCGGGTCGCGTTCCTGGCAGTCGGCCAGCTTGCCGGGCAGGGACGCCATGTCCAGCGCGCCTTTGCGGCGGGTCAGCTCGCGCGCCTTGCGGGCAGCCTCGCGGGCGGCGGCGGCTTCCACCACCTTCTGGACGACGCGCTTGGCGTCGGCCGGATGCTCCTCGAAATACTGGGCCAGCGCCTCGCCCACCACCGCCTCGACGACGGGGCGGACCTCCGACGAGACCAGCTTGTCCTTGGTCTGGCTGGAGAATTTCGGATCCGGAACCTTCACCGACAGGACGCAGGTCAGGCCCTCACGGGCATCGTCGCCCGACAGGTTGACCTTCTCCTTCTTGGCGATGCCGGATTCGGTCGCGTAGTTGTTGATGGCGCGGGTCAGCGCGGCGCGGAAGCCGGCGAGGTGCGTGCCGCCGTCCTTCTGCGGGATGTTGTTGGTGAAGCAGAGCGTCGTCTCGTGGTAGCTGTCGTTCCACTGCAGCGCGCATTCCACCGTCACCACGCCGCCATGCTCGGTCGGGCGCTCGCTCTTCAGCGTGATCGCCGGCTTGTGCAGCGGCGCCTTGGAGCGGTCGAGCCAGCTCACGAAGGCTTCCAGGCCGCCTTCGTAATGCAGGTCATGCACCTTCGGCTCCACCCCGCGCGCGTCGGTCAGAACCAGGCGGACGCCGGAGTTGAGGAAGGCCAGCTCGCGCAGCCGGTGTTCCAGCGTGGCGAAATCGAACTCAATGTTGGTGAAGGTCTCGGCCGAGGGCATGAAGGTGACTTCGGTGCCCGACAGCTGCTTGCCCTTCTCCGGCACCATCGGCGCCTCGCCGACGTCGGCCAGCGGCGCCTCGGCGACGCCGTGGCGGAAGCGCATGGTCCAGGTGCGGCCGCCGCGCCAGATGCGGAGATCCAGCGTTTCGGACAGCGCGTTCACCACCGAGACGCCGACGCCGTGCAGACCGCCGGAGACCTTGTAGCTGTTCTGGTTGAACTTGCCGCCCGCATGCAGCTGGGTCATCACGACCTCGGCCGCCGAGACGCCTTCCTCCGGATGGATGTCGGTCGGGATGCCGCGGCCGTTGTCGCGCACCGTGACCGATCCGTCGGCGTTCAGCAGGACCTCGACCTTGTCGCAATAGCCGGCCAGCGCCTCGTCGATGGCGTTGTCGACCACCTCGTACACCATGTGGTGCAGGCCGGACCCGTCGTCGGTGTCGCCGATGTACATGCCGGGGCGTTTGCGCACGGCATCGAGCCCGCGCAGAACGGTGATCGACTCCGCCCCATAGTCCGCCTGCTGGGGCTCCGACTGCGGGAGGTCGTTCTTCAGTGCTTCCTGTGCCATGCGTCGACTATAACAGATTCGGTTGCGGATTCGGCGGTTTAGCGTGCGTGAACACGGCTTTTTTTGGGTCTCTGCCCGAATTTCCACCCCTATCCGGGGCGGATGTGGGCGTCTTCGATGCGGAAGCGGCGGGCATCCTCGCCGAGAGGGTCGAAAACCCCTTCGTCGGTGCCGGTCATCCAGGCTTGGGCGCCCAAGGCCAGGATTTCGCCGAACAGCGCGGCGCGGCGTTCCGGGTCGAGATGGGCCGCCACCTCGTCCAGCAGAAGGATCGGCGCCGCCCCGCGTTCGGCCGCCAGCAGCCGGGCGTTGGCCAGCACGATGGCGATCAGCAGGGCCTTCTGCTCGCCGGTGGAGCAGAGGGCCGCCGGCATGTCCTTGGGCGCATGGCGGACGGCGAGGTCGCTCTTGTGCGGCCCCACCGTGGCGCCGCCGGCATCGGCATCGGCCCGGCGTCCGGTGCGCAAAGACTCGCGCAGCGCATCCTCCGCCGCCAAAGCCGGCCCCTCGTCCAGCCAGCGTTCCACCGTTCCGGCGACAGCGAGGTCGGCGCCGGGGAAGGGGCCGACCGAGCGGGCGCAGGCGGCGCGCAGCCGCTGCACCACCTCGCGCCTTGCGGCGGCGACGGCGATGCCGGCGGTCGCCATCTGGTCCTCCAGCGCGCCGAGCCAGCCTTCGTCGAAGCGGCCGTCGCGCAGCAGCCGGGCGCGTTCGCGCAGCGCATGCTCGTAGCGCGACAGCCGCCCGGCATGGGCGGGATCGAAGCCGAAGACCAGCCGGTCGAGGAAGCGGCGCCGTCCGCTCGACCCTTCGATGAACAGGCGGTCCATCTGCGGGGTCAGCCAGACCATGGCGACATGGTCGGCCAGCGCCGTCTGGCCCTTGGCCGGGTGGCCGTCGATGCGGACCAGCCGGCGGTCGCGGTCGGAAGTTCTATTGCCGTCATGCGGCTCGCGGCCGGTGCCGATCTCCACCGGACCCATCGGGGTGTCGAGCGTCGCCGCCACCGCCCAGCCGGCGCCGGGAGCCGAGCCTAGCCGTTCCACCTCGGCCAGCCGGGCGCCGCGGATGCCGCGGCCGGGGGCGAGGAAGCTGACGGCCTCCAGAAGATTGGTCTTGCCGGCCCCGTTCGGGCCGATCAGGGCGACGGGCCGGCGGTCGGGCTCCAGGCGTGCCGACTCATAGCCGCGGAAGCGCGTCAGCGTCATCCGCCGCACGGCAAGCGCCGGGGCCAAAGCCGGGGTTGAGGCGGACACCGGGGTGCCGCCGCTCATCGAAACTGCCGTGTGCTGCAACTGGTCCGTTCCGCCTGGGGCGGGGAGGATCCCCGCAGCCCCATCACACACGCATCGGCATCAGGACGTAAAGCGCGGTGGAGTCGGCGACGTCGCGGATGATGGTCGGCGACGCGGCGTCGGCCAGCGTGAACTGGGCGCCCTCGCCCTCGATCTGCTGCGTGATGTCCAGCAAATAGCGAGAGTTGAAGCCGATTTCCAGCGGGGACTCGGCGTAATTGACCTCCAGCTCCTCGGTCGCGCTGCCGGACTCGGGGCTGGTGGCCGACAGGGTCAGGGCGCCGCGGACCAGCGACAGCTTCACCGCCCGGCTCTTCTCGGTGGAGATGGTGGCGACGCGGTCGACGGCGGCGGCGAACAGCTTGGCGTCCACCTCCATCACCTTGTCGTTGCCGACCGGGATCACCCGCTCATAGTCGGGGAAGGTGCCGTCGATCAGCTTGGAGGTGACGACGACGCTGTCGAAGCCGAAGCGGATCTTGTTGTCGGACAGCGACAGCTCGATGCGGTCGGCGGCCTCGTCGACCAGCTTGCGGATTTCGGTGACCGTCTTGCGCGGGATGATGACGCCGGGGATGGCGTCCGCCCCGTCCGGCAGCGGCATCTCGACGCGGGCCAGCCGGTGGCCGTCGGTGGCGACCGCGCGCAGCACCGGCGTCTCCAGGCTGCCCATCTTGCTCTTGGCGGCGTGCAGGTAGATGCCGTTCAGGTAATAGCGCGTCTCCTCGGTGGAGATCGCGAAGCGGGTGCGGTCGATCAGCCCGCGCAGGTCGGCGGCGGCGACCGAGAAATTGTGCTTCAGCTCGCCGCTGGACAGCTGCGGGAAATCCTCGACCGGCAGGCAGGACAGCTTGAACTGCGACCGGCCGGCGCGCAGCGTCAGGATCGTGCCGTCGCCGCCGATGTCCAGCTCCACCTGGCTGCCGTCGGGCAACTTGCGGACGATGTCGAACAGGGTGTGGGCGGGGGCGGTGGTGCCGCCGGGGCGCCCGACCGTCGCCGGGACGGTCTCCACGATCTCCAGGTCCATGTCGGTGGCGGCCAGCGAGAGTTCGCCGTCGCCCGCGCGCAGCAGGACGTTGGAGAGGATCGGAATGGTGTTCCGCCGCTCGACCACACTCTGCACGTGACCCAGGGAACGGAGAAGGGCGGCGCGTTCGATGGTGATGTTCATGCTGGCGTCGTCTCGGCGGGAGGAGTGACTGGAAAACGGGTCCACCGGGGTTGCGGGCCGTTGTCCGGCCGTCCCGCCCCGAGCGGGCGCGCATCATACCACATCAAAGGGTGCGTCGAACCAAATTGTTGCGGCTAAGGCCATCGGCCGAGGGTGTGGAGTTCTCGCCCGATGCCCCCACCCCAACCCTCCCCCGCCGGGCGGGGAGGGGGCAAGTGCTTGTGCGGGAGAAGTGCTTGCTCAGTAAATCGGCGGCAGTCCCTCCCCCGCCCAGCGGGGGAGGTTAGGTGGGGGTCTAGCTTTCCCTCAAAGCGATTCCCCCGCCGCCTCCCCTCATGCAGCCGCAGGATGTCGACGAAATCGGCGCTCTGCCAGTTCCGCGACCGGCTCAGCTCGCTGCGGACGCTGGCGACGAAGGCGTCGATCACCGCCCATTCCTCGTCGGCGATCTCCTCCACCGCTTCCAGATAGCTGTGGACGACCCGGTGCAGGCCCTGGCTGACCGGGCTGATCCAGCCGTCCACCGTCTCGCCCATCGCCGCCATCAGCCGGCGGATGCGCAGCATGTGGGCCATGCGGTGGCCCGGCTTCTCCTGCGGTTCGGCCTTCATCGCCTGGAGGAAGGCGAGGCGGCCGGTCTCCACCGCATAGAGGCGTAGCGACTTCAGCTCCGGGTTGGCGTAGCCGGCATTGCCGAGATAGCGGCCCCAGCGCCAGACCAGTTCCAGCAGCCAGACGATGTCCTCATGGTCCGGCACCGGGGCGTGGCGGGCGTTCATCGCCGCCTGCAGCCGGGCGGCCAGCGCCGGCATCACCGTGCCGGTCAGGTCGCGGCTGACCGCCGCCAGTTCCGCCCGCAGGGCCGGGCCGGTGGAGCGGCTGGCGAGGAAGCCGGTGCCGGACAGCGCCGTCAGCGCCCGGTCGAACCGCTCCACCGCCTCGCCCAGCAGGACGCGGGTCGCGGCGGGGGCCGACAGGACGCCGCCGTCCTGAATCTCCATGTCGCCGAACATGCCGTCCACCACCTCGCGGATGGTGGTGCAGGCGGCGTTGAAGTGGCAGAGCAGGGCGCGCAGCAGCGGGTGCGACTCGCGCACCGCCGGGCCGCCATGCTCGCGCACATGGCGCAGGAACACGTCGTAGCGCCGCTTGACGTTCAGCCCGTAGAGCGGGGCGAACCAGGCCAGAACCTGCGACTGGTCGCGGAAGGGCAGGCCGAGATCGCGCACCCGGCGGACGAAGCCGACCATCAGCGCCGACTGGCAATCCACCTCGGCCGACCGCGGGTCGTCGGCGCCCTGCATCTCCTCGATGTCGCGGCGCATCCGCTCGGTCAGCGGCACCAGAACCTCGTTGTGCTCCAGCAGGGCGCGGACGAAGCCCAGCAGGTCGCCGTCGATCGGCGCCTTGCGGCCTAGATACTGGGTGCGCAGCCCGGCGTCGTGCCGCGCCTCGTCATTCGCCAGCGCCAGGAAGCGGTCGGTCAGCTTGCGGTCGCCGGCCATGGCATAGAGGAAGTCCAGGGCTTCCTTGCGCATCAGCTCGCGCATCACCATCGCGTCGGGGCTGGCCAGCACGGCGTCCAGCATCGACTCGCGCGCCATGGCGTCCAGCCGGCTCTGCACCTCCGCCGCGAGGCCGGGGAAGGCGTAGCGGGCCAGCGCCGCCCAGATGCCGCCCATGTCCACCCGCTGGATCAGCGCCGGCACCGACTCCGGCGCGCGGTACAGGATGGGATCGTCGACCAGGAAGGGTTCGAAAAGGCTGGTGAACAGGCGGCGCGCCTTCATCGGCCGCAGCCGGTTGAAATGCTCGACCAGAGCGTCGCGCAGATGCCGCGCCCGTTCGCCGTTGGGGCTGGCCGCCCCCTCCACCGCGTCCAGAACTGATCGGATGGCGTGCATCGGGATGCGGGAGACGACCTCGTCCATCTGGCGGCGGAAGACGGTGGAGTCCATGCCGTCCGGCCCCGCCGGAGGGGTGGCGGAGGGGAGGGAGGTCGTGACCGTCGGCGTGCCGTTCATGCGCACAACACCTCGCGGGATAGTCGTCGCCCGGACTCTTATGATCCCGCGAGATTATTAAATAAGTTTTGCCTTTTCCATGCGTGTCTTTGGCTAAATATTATGATTACCGGCATATGCCGATCATTTGCTTTGTAATCTTAGTTTTACTTTTTCATCGGTTTCCGGTTACAGCCCGGCGGCCAGCTGCGCCTCCAGCCCGGCGCGATAGTCGGGATAGGACAGCGTGACGCCGAGCTGGCGCTTGATGCGGTCGTTCTTCACCCGGCGGCAATCGGCGTAGAAGCTGGCGGCCATCGGCGACATCTCCGCCTGGTCGAAGGGGATCAGCGGCGGCGGCTCCACCCCCAGCAGGCGGCAGGCATACTCCACCACCTCGTGCGACGGGCTGGGCAGGTCGTCGGCGACATTGTAGACGGCGCCCAGCGTCGGCCGCGCCATGGAGGCGCGCAGCGTCCGGGCGATGTCCTCGACATGGATGCGGCAGAACACCTGACCCGGCTTGTCGACCCGCCGGGCGGTGCCGTCGCGCACCGAATCGATGGCGCTGCGGCCGGGGCCGTAGATGCCGGCCAGCCGGAACAGATGCATCGGCACGCCGTACTGGCGGTACAGGTTCAGCCAGCCGCGCTCCGCCTCCACCCGCCTCTTCTGGCGCTCGCCGGTCGGCTTCAGCCACGCCGCCTCGCTCACCCACCCGCCGCCGGTGTCGCCGTAGACGCCGGTGGTGGACAGATAGCCGGCCCAGTCCAGCGTGCGCAGGTCGGCCAGGTCGCGGGCATGCTGGTCCAGCACCGGATCCCCCTTGGCGTCCGGCGGGATGCTGACCAGCAGATGGGTGGTGCCGGCCAGCGCCGCCTTGGCGTCGGCCAGCGGCCGGCCGCGGTCGAACAGGAAGGCTTCGATCCCCTGGGCCTCCAGCTCCGCCTTCTTCTCCTCGCTGCGGCAGGTGGCGGCGACGCGCCATCCGTCGGCGCGCAGCGCGTCGGCGAAGACGCGGGCGCTGTAGCCGGGGCCGAAGACGAACAGGCGGGGATCGGTCATCGCGGGCGGTTCCCGTTGGGGCAGGAGGGGAATGCGTAATGCCGGGTTCGGCTTTTCGGATCGGCCTGCGGGCTTGCGCCCTGCCCGGCGATGGCGGAGTGTAAAGGCACCATGACCCGACGCAATCCTTACCTTACCGGCGCGCTGGCCCTCGGACTGTTCGCAGCCCTGCCGGCGGCGCATGCCGCCGCTCCCGCCTCAGCCCCCACCTCCGCCCCCACCTCCGCCCTCGACCGCAACCGCGAGCTTCAGGCCTGCGCTGCCAAGGCGGAGGCGAATCCCGACGGCGCCAGGGCCGACGCCAAACGCTGGCAGGAGCAGGGCGGCGGCGATTATGCCAAGCTCTGCCAGGCGCTGGCGCTGTTCCATGCCGGCGACTTCAAGACGGCCGGAACCCAGATGGAGGCGCTGGTGCCGACGCTGGGCAAGGACGACCCCAAGGCCGCCGCCTCGCTTCTCGGCCGCGCCGGCTGGGCATGGCTGCGGGCCGGCGACCAGGGCCGGGCGGAGCGGCTCTACGGCGCCGCGCTCGACAAGACGCCGGGCGACGTGGATCTGCTGATCGACCGCGCCTTCGCCCGTGCCGAGGGCGAACGCTTCTGGGACGCCATCGCCGACCTGGACGCGGCGCTGTCCCGCGACCCGCGCCGGGCGGACGCCTATCTATACCGCGCCACCGCCCACAAGGCGCTGTCCAACTACCGGCAGGCGCTGTCCGACATCGACCATGCGCTGGAACTGAAGCCCGGCGATCCGGAGGCGATCCTGCTGCGCGGCAACGTCAAGGCGATGGGCGGCAACCTGCCGGCGGCACGCGACGACTGGGCGCTGGCCCGCCGCGTCGCCCCCGACAGCGAATGGGGCCGCGCCGCCGCCGACAACCTCGCCCGCACGGCCGAGGTCGCCGGGGCCGCGGGTAAGGACAAGGCGAAGGAGAAGAAGGCGCCGTGAGGGCGATGGGGCGGCTACGGCTGCCCCACCCTCAATGAGCCACCGCCCGCACGCCGCCGATGGCCAGCAGGTCCTCCGCCTCCTTCAATCCGGCGGGGGTGCCGATGTGGAACCACAGCCCGTCATGGGCGAGGCCGAACAGCCGCCCCGCCGCCTGCGCGCGGTCCCAGATCAGGTTGGTGGAAAAGGCGCCGTCGGGCGTATCCGCCGCGAACAGCTCCGGCTTGACGATCTGCAGCCCGGCATAGACGAAGGGCGCCAGTTCGCGCTCGCCCCGGCGGGTCAGGCGGCCCAGCGGGTCCATGTGGTAGTCGCCAAGCCCGTCATAGCCGACCGACTTGGTCGTCGCCATCAGCAGGAGCAGCGCGTCCATCTCCGCCGGGTTCCAGTGGGCGGCGAGGCGGCGCAGCGCGGGAACCGGCCCGTCCAGCCAGAAGATGTCGGCGTTCACCGTATAGACCGGCGCCGTGCCCAGAAGGGGCAGGGCCTTCTTCACCCCGCCGCCGGTCTCCAGCAGCGTGTCCTCCGGCGACAGGGTGATGGCCGGCGCCGTCCGGTCCTTCAGGTGATCGCCGATCATCGCGCCCAGATAGTGGCTGTTGACCACAGCCCGGCCGACGCCGGCCTCGGCCAGCCGGTCCAGCGCATGGTCCAGCATCGGCTTGCCCAGCACCGGGATCAGCGGCTTCGGCATGTGGTTGGTCAGCGGGCGCATGCGCAGGCCCTGGCCGGCGGACAGAACCATCGCAGTTTGGGGAATGGTCACGGTCATCTCAGATCGTCTCCGGAACGACGAAGGCGGCGCGGGCGCCGGGCGGCAGATGGCGGTCGAACCAGGCGGCGACCGGCCCAAGCTCCGGCTTCGCCAGCTGCGCCTCCAGCAGGCGCCAGACCCGCGGCAGATGGACTAGATAGGACCGCCGCCCCTGGCTCAGCGCCAGACGGACGAAGATGGCGACGATCCGCGTGTGGCGCGCCGCCCCCAGCACCGCCATGGCGCGGCGGAAGGCGGCGGCATCGGTCTCGGGGAAGGCGGCGAGGTAGCGCGCGACCATCGCGTCCGCCAGATCGGGCGCCACGTCGCGCCGCGCGTCCTCCAGCAGAGACACGAGGTCGTAGGCCCGCGGCCCCCAGCCGGCGCTCTGGAAATCGATCAGTCCGGCGGCATTCACGCCCGGCCGCGGCAGCCGCATTAGGTTGTCGACATGATAGTCGCGCAGCAGAAGCGACGGCGCCCCGGCGCAGGCCGGCTCCAGCACCGTCCGCCAAGCCATATCGAAGTCGGAACGATCCTGTTCGCTCAAAGGACGGCCCAGCGCCACCGGCACATAGGCGTCGATGAACAGCCGGGTCTGCGCCACGAACAGCGCCGGGTCGTAGACGGGCAGGGCGAGGCGCCGCTCCGCCCCCTCCGGCCAGCCGCGATGGAGGACGATCAGCGCGTCGGTCGCCATCTCGTACAGATGCCGCGGATCGGTGCCGTCGGCAAGCAGGCGGGAGAATGTTTCGCTTCCGAAATCTTCCTGGATTGCCAAGCCTCGTTCCACATCCGATGCGATCACGGCGGGAACCGACAGGCCGATGGCCGCCAACTCGGTGCCGATGGCGATGAAGGGCAGCAGGTCGTCGGCCGGGGCGGGCGTGTCCACCAGGATCAGCGTGCCGCCGTCGGGCTTGCGGATGCGCTCGTACCGCCGGGCGGAGGCATCGCCGGCCAGCGGTTCCCGCACCGCATCGGCCAGTCCGTTGGCGGCGAGGAAGGCGGCGATCTCCGCCTCCCGCCCAGAGGAAACGGCGGACATCGAGGGGACCATCACAGCGTCCAGTCGGCGGCGGCCACCCGCGCCGCCAGCGCGCCGTGGCCGGTCAGCGTGGCGCGGCGGGCATCCGGCCCGTCATGTTCCATCGTCACCTCGACCCGGTCGGGCAGCAGCAGCGGACCCAGCCGGTCCGGCCATTCCACCAGCGCAACGGCCTCTGCCCGCGCCTCGTCCCAGCCCAGCTCATACACCTCGTCGGGACCCGACAGGCGGTAGAGGTCGAAATGCCAGACCGGGCCGATGGCGGTGTCGTAGGTCTGCACCAGGGTGAAGGTGGGGGACGGCACCTCGGCGTCCTCATGGGTGACGCTGCGGATCAGCGCCCGCGACAGCGCCGACTTGCCGGCGCCGAGATCGCCGCGCAGCGCCACGAGGTCGCCCGGCCGCAGGATGCCGCCCAGCCGGCGGCCCAGCGCCGCGGTGGCCGCCTCATCCGGCAGAGGGAGAACGACGGTATGGAGGGGAATGTCCGACATGGCGCGGATACTGTGCGAAGCCGCCGCCCGCCCGCAAGCCGGAAAGAAGGGGCCGCAAAGAAGGATAGGTCAGCGGCCGACCCGCCGCTTCGGCGACAGCCGGTCCGCCGCACCCGCTCCGGGTGCGGCTCCTTCCGCAGCACCGGCCATCACCAGCCGCGGCGCCTTGTTGAAGTTCATGGTGATCATCAGCGTCAGCGCGCCGTTGATCAGGTGCAGCATCTTGTCGGATGCCACCGGCAGGGGAATGCGCCGGCCCATGCAATAGCCGACCAGCGCCGCGGTTACCTCAGTATCGGCCAGAACCAGTTCGGTCACCGCGCCGTTGTCGTCGGTGATGGACAGGCGGGTTTCGATGCCCTCCTGTTCCGGCCCCTCGTTGCGGTGGTAGACGACCTTGGACACGGTCCCGACCGGCAGCGAATCCTTCACCCGGCGCCGGCGGTCGAGCACGGCGCGCACAACCTCCTGGTCGGTGAAGACCAGACAGCGAAGTTCCTTCATTCCGGGCCTCCACCCGACTGGCGTCCGGACCGGCCTCCGGGCTGCGCAGCCCGGCCATCCGCCGCATGCCCCTACTGTCGGCCTTGCATCCCCCGCGTGCAATCGACAAATTTAAGCGAATTTATGCGAAATTGTAAAACAAAGGCGGCCGCGCCGATCCGCTGCATGCTTTCCCCTTGTCCGGCCCCTTATCCGGCCCCAAGCGCGACACAGCACCGCCATCTCCTTGCTGGGGGTTGACCCGGCCGGGAAATGCGGACAATGGAAGGACCGTTCGTCCACCTTCCTCCTTCACCCGGAATTCTCCATCCGGCACCCCGTCTCAAGGAATTGGCTTCCATGTCGCAGACCGCATCCAGCAACGACGTCCTCACCACCGATGTCGTCATCGTCGGCGCCGGCCCCGTCGGCCTGTTCGCCGTGTTCGAATGCGGCATGCTGAAGATGCGCTGCCATGTGGTGGATGCGCTGGACATGGTCGGCGGCCAGTGCACGGCGCTCTACCCGGAAAAGCCGATCTACGACATCCCGGCCCATCCCTCCATCGAGGCGGCCGACCTGATCGACCGGCTGGCGGAGCAGGCCGCCCCCTTCTCGCCCACCTATCACCTGGGCCAGCAGGTGGAGAAGCTGACCCGCCAGGACAGCGGGCGCTGGCTGGTGGAGACCAGCATCGGCACGAAGATCGACGCCCAGGCGGTCATCATCGCCGCCGGCAGCGGCGCCTTCGGCCCCAACCGCCCGCCGCTCGATGGGCTGGAGGCCTATGAGGGCAAGTCGGTCTTCTACATGGTGCGCCGCCGCCAGGACTTCGCCGGCAAGAAGGTGGTGATCGCCGGCGGCGGCGACAGCGCGGTCGACTGGGCCATCTCTCTGGCCGACGTGGCAGAGCGCGTCTATGTCGTCCACCGCCGCCCGAAATTCCGTGCCGCCCCGGAAAGCGTCGCCCGCATGGAAGCCCTGGTGCGCGAGGGGCGGATCGAGATGGTGGTGCCCTATCAGCTCTCCGGCCTGGACGGCGAGGACGGCCGGCTGACTGCCGTGCGCGTCGCCACGCTGGACGGCGAGGAAAAGGCGCTGCCGGCCGACGCGCTGCTGGCCTTCTTCGGCCTGTCGATGAATCTCGGCCCCATCGCCGACTGGGGCCTGGACCTCGAGCGCAGCCACATCTCTGTGGCCCAGCCCGGCTGCGCCACCAACGTGCCGGGCGTCTTCGCCATCGGCGACATCGCGACATATCCGGGCAAGCTGAAGCTGATCCTCTGCGGCTTCGCCGAAGCGGCCCAGGCCGCCCACTCCATTCGCCCGCTGGTCTATCCGGGCGAGGCGCTGCATTTCGAGTATTCGACCTCCAAGGGTGTGCCCGGCGCGGCCTGATCCCGACCCCGCTCAGGTATTGGGGACGGGGAACAGGATCGACACGGATGTCACGGATTTGAACACGGATTGCACGGATGTGGCGTTGCCTGAGCATCGCTTTCTCCGGAAGTTCGGAGCACCACCAAGCTCAAGAAAAATCCGTGTAATCCGTGTCTAAATCCGTGGCATCCGTGCGGATCCCGCCTCCCGTCTCCACAGCTTCCGGGAAGAGGGCATCCAGACCGCCGCCGAAGCCGCTTCGCTTGCGCTCTCCCGCGCCGCACCGCATCATCGCGGCAACGAAAACGTCGCCAACGACGAGACGGGGGAGTTTGCCAACCATGTCGACCGCCAAGCAGCGCGTCACACAGCGCGCCACCCTGGCCGCCATCGCCGGACTGGCGCTGGCCGCCGCCTCCCAGGCCGCACTGGCCCAGCCGCGCACCGACCTCGTCGTCGGCATGGCGCTGGAGCCGCCGCACCTCGACCCCACCGCCGGGGCGGCGGGCGCCATCAAGGAAGTCACCTACGCCAACCTGTTCGAACCGCTGCTGCGCGTCGATGGCGAGGGCAAGCTGGTGCCCGGCCTTGCGGAGCGCTGGACCGTCTCCGAAGACGGGCTGACCTACCGCTTCAGCCTGCGCCCGAATGCGAAGTTCCACGACGGCACCGCCGCCGATTCCGCCGACGTCAAGTTCACCCTGGACCGCGCCCGCGCCGCGGAGTCGGTGAACGCGCAGAAGGCCTATTTCGCCCCCATCGCCCAGGTGGAGACGCCGGACCCGCAGACGGTGGTCGTCACCCTGTCGCGCCCCGACGGCCTGTTCCTCTTCCACATGGCCAGCGGCGACGCCGCCATCGTCGCCCCGGAATCGGCGCCGACCAACAAGCAGAAGCCCGTCGGCACCGGTCCCTTCAAGTTCGACCGCTGGGTCGCCGGCGACCGGGTGGTGCTGGTCCGCAACCCCGACTATGACGGGGTGAAGCCCAAGCTCGACCGTGTGACCTTCCGCTTCGTCAGCGACCCGGCCGCCCAGGTGGCGGCGCTGAAGGCCGGCGACATCGACGCCTTCACCCTGTTCAGCACCTACGAGGCGCTGACGGAGTTCCGCAACGACCCGAAATTCGCGGTGACGGTCGGCTCGACGGAGGGCGAGACCGTCCTGTCCACCAACAATGCCCGCAAGCCCTTCGACGATGTCCGCGTCCGCCGCGCCATGGCGCATGCCATCGACCGCAAGACGCTGATCGACGGCGTGCTGTACGGCAACGGCGCCGCCATCGGCAGCCATTTTCCGCCGCACCGCGAAGGCTATGTCGATCTGACCGGGATGTATCCCTACGACCCGGCCAAGGCGAAGGCCCTGCTGGCCGAGGCCGGCTACCCGAACGGCTTCGACACCACGCTGCGCCTGCCGCCGCCGCCCTATGCGCGGCGCGGCGGGGAACTAGTCGCCGCCATGCTGGCCGAGGTCGGCATCCGCGCGAAGATCGAGCCGGTGGAATGGGCGGCCTGGCTGGAAAAGACGTTCAAGGGCAAGGATTACGACCTGACCATGATCGCCCATACCGAGCCGCTGGACATCGACATCTATGCCCGGCCCGACTACTACTTCAATTACAAGAGCGAGCGCTTCAACGCCCTGAACGAGGAGCTGAACCGCAGCCAGGACCCGGCCCGGCGCAACGCGCTCTATGACGAGCAGCAGAAGATTCTGGCGGAGGATGCGGTCAACGGCTTCCTCTTCATGCTGCCGTCGGTGACGGTGCAGAAGGCGGGGCTGACCGGCATGTGGGTGAACCGCCCGGTCCAGGCCAACGACGTCACCGGTGCGGCCTGGAAATAGCGTCAGCCAAGTAAGGATAGCCCCCGCGTGTCCGCTTTCCTGCTGCGACGGCTGGTCAGCCTGATCGTCACCGTCTGGCTGGCCACCATCGTGGTCTTTACCGTGCTGCAGCTGGTTCCCGGCGACCCGGCGCTGTTGATGCTGGGCGTGAATGCCCAGCCGGACACGTTGGCCGCCTTGCGCAGCCAGATGGGGCTCGACCGGCCGATCCTTACCCGCTACCTGGATTGGGCCGGCGGGCTCGCCCGCGGCGACCTCGGCGTCAGCCTGACCTACGCCCGCCCGGTGGCGGAGCTGGTGGCGGAGCGGCTGACGGTGACCCTGCCGCTGGCCCTGCTGTCGCTGGCCATCAGCACGGTGCTGGCCCTGCCGCTCGGCCTCTATGCCGCGGCGCGGCGGGGCAGGGGCGGGGACTGGGCGGTGCTGGGCTTCTCGCAGCTGGGCGTGTCGATGCCCAGCTTCTGGATTGCCATCCTGCTGATCCTGCTGTTCTCGCTGACCCTGCGCTGGTTCCCGGCCGGCGGTTTTCCCGGTTGGGACGCCGGCATCGGCCCGGCCCTGCACGCGCTGGTGCTGCCCGCCCTGGCGCTGGCGGTGCCGGAGGCCGCCATCCTCGCCCGCGTCACCCGCACCGCCGTGCTCGACACGCTGGGGGAGGACCATGTCCGCACCGCCCGTGCCAAGGGGGTGGGCCGCACCGCGGTCCTGCTGCGCCATGCCCTGCCGAATGCCCTGATCCCGGTGGCGACGGTGCTGGGGCTGCAGATCTCCTTCCTCGTGGCCGGTGCCGTGGTGGTGGAGAATGTCTTCACCCTGCCGGGGCTGGGCCGGCTGCTCTATCAGGCCATCGGCCAGCGCGACCTGATCGTCGTGCAGGGCGTGGTCGTGCTGCTGGCGCTGTTCGTGGTGGTGGTGAGCGCGCTCGTCGACCTCGCCTGCGCGCTGGCCGACCCGCGGCCGAAGGGGGTGTCGTCGTGAGGCGGGGTGTTGGGGGGGAGGTTCTACCCCCACCCTGACCCTCCCCGCTGGGCGGGGGAGGGGACAAGCGCTTGGGTGGGAGAGTGGCGGCAGTCCCTCCCCGCCCAGCGGGGGAGGTTAGGTGGGGGCATCGCCGATGGCACTCCGCATGAGGCGCCTTCCCCTCTCCCTCCATCTCGGCGCCGCCCTGACGCTGCTGCTGGTCGCCGTGGCCCTGCTGTCGCTGCTGTGGACGCCCTATCCGGCGGAGCAGGTGCGGGTGATCGCCCGGCTGAAGCCGCCGAATGCCGCCCATTGGCTCGGCACCGACCATTTCGGGCGCGACGTGCTGTCGATGATCATGGTCGGCGCCCGCAACTCGCTGGCGGTGGGGGCGGCGGCGGTCGGGCTCGGGCTGCTGGGCGGCGTGCCGCTCGGGCTGCTGGCCGCGGCGCTGGGGCGCTGGGGGGACGAGGTGGTGGCGCGGCTGGGCGATCTGGTCTTCGCCTTTCCCGCCGTGCTGACGGCGATCCTGCTGACGGCGGCGCTGGGGGCGGGGGCGATCAACGTCGTGGTGGCGCTGGCTTTGTTCAACGCCGCCGTGCTTGCCCGCGTCACCCGCGGCGCGGCGCTGGCGGTGTGGCGGCGGCCCTTCGTCGGTGCGGCGCTGGCGCTGGGGCGGGGGCCCTTGTCGGTGACGCTGGTGCATGTGCTGCCCAACATCGCCGGCATCGTCGTGGTCCAGGCCACCGTCCTGTTCGCCGTCGCCATCGTCAACGAGGCGGCGCTGAGCTATCTCGGCCTCGGCATCCAGCCGCCCAGCCCCAGCTGGGGCAAGATGCTGGGCGATGCGCAGACCTACCTGTTCACCGCACCCCTGCAGGCGGTTTTTCCGGGGGTGGCGATCGCGCTCAGCGTGATGGGGCTGACGATGCTGGGCGACGGGCTGAGGGACTGGCTCGACCCGCGGCACCGGTCTTCGGGGGTGATGTGAGGGGGGTGATGTGAGGAGGACAGCCGCCGCGCCGGTCGGCACGGATGCCGGCGGTCATCATCAATGGACCCAGGTATTATACACCAACGCAGACACACGAGGGTTTAAGGTGCGGGCAAGCGACACACGGACCTTCCATGCTTCCCGATAGCTCTCCCCACCCCAAGGTCTACAGCATCCCCGCGGGCGCGCCCTTCGTCGACATGCTGGCGGCGGGGATCATGGAGCGCGTCGGCGGCGACCCGATGGCGCTGGCCGGGGTCACCGTGCTGCTGCCGACGCGGCGCGCCTGCCGGTCCCTGCAGGCGGCCTTCCTGCGGCGCTCCGGCGGGCAGCCGACGCTGCTGCCGCGGATGGCGCCGCTGGGCGAACTCGACGCCGGCGACCTCAGCCTGACCGAGGAGGAGCTGCCCGACGTCCCGCTCGACCTGCCGGAGGCGATCTCGCCGCTCAACCGACAGATGACGCTGGCGCGGCTGATCCTGGGCGCCGAGGGGCTGTCGGCGACCACGGCGCAGGCAGTGCGGCTGGGCGCCGACCTCGGCCGGCTGATCGACGCGGTGTGGACCGAGCGTGCCGGCTTCGAGAAGCTCGAGTCGCTGGTGCCGGAGGATTATGCCGAGCATTGGCAGGTCACGCTGAGGTTCCTGCGCATCATCACCGAGGTCTGGCCCGCCATCCTCGAGTCGACCGGCGAGACCGACCCGGCCAAGCGCCGCAATCTGGCGCTGGAGACGCAGGCCGCTCTGTGGCAGGCGGCCCCGCCGCCGGGCATGGTGATCGCCGCCGGCTCCACCGGCTCCATCGCCGCGACGACGGAACTGCTGGCGGTCATCGCCCGGCTGCCGCAGGGGGCGGTGGTGCTGCCGGGACTCGACACCGGTGCCGACGATGCCATCTGGGACGCGATCGCCGGGGACGAATCCCACCCGCAGCACGGGCTGTCGCAGCTGATCCGCCTTCTGGGCGTCGAGCGCGCCGAAGTGCAGCCCTGGACCGACGCGCCGGAGCCGCGCGGCGCCCGCGCCCGCCTGATCGCCGAGGCGATGCGCCCGGCGGCGACCACCGAGGGCTGGCGCGAGCTGTCGGGGCTGGATGCCTCGGCGCTGGACGGGCTGACCCGCATCGACGCCGCCACGTCGGAGGAGGAGGCGCAGGTCATCGCGCTGCTGATGCGCCATGCGCTGGAAACGCCGACCAGGACCGCGGCCCTCATCACCCCCGACCGCAACCTGGGCCGCCGGGTCGCCATGGCGCTGGCGCGCTGGGGCATCCTGGTCAACGACTCCGGCGGCCAGCCGCTCGCCCACACCGCGGTCGGCACCTATCTGCGGCTGACGGCGGAACTGGCGGCGAGCCGCGTCCATCCGCTGGCCCTGCTGGCGCTCGCCAAGCACCCGATGGCGGCGGGCGGCCGCGACTCGGCGGATTTCCGCGCCGCCGCCCGTGCCTTGGAGCGCGTCGTGCTGCGCGGCCCCCGCCCGGCGGAAGGGTTCGACGGCGTGCTGGCGGCGCTGGAGCAGACCGACCGCTTCGACCATGAGGAGCAGCAGGCGTTCCTGCGCGATTGGCTGGTCGACATCGGCCAGCGCGCAGCACCCTTCCTGGAGGCGCTGAACAACGAGACTCCGCTGGCCGACCTCGTGCGCGCCCATGTCGCCTTCTGCGAATCGCTGGCCGCCGACGACGCGCTGACCGGGGCGGAGCGGCTGTGGCGCCAGGACGACGGCGAAGAGGCGGCGCGCTTCGTCCATGACCTGCTGGACGCGGCGGAAGGCTTCCCGGCGATTCCGGCCAAGGATTACCCGGCGCTGCTCGACGCGCTGATGAGCGCGCGGGCGGTGCGTCCCCGCTATGGCCTGCACCCACGCCTGTTCATCCTGGGTCCGATGGAGGCGCGTCTCCAGCATCTCGACCTGACCATCCTGGGCGGGCTGAACGAGGGAACATGGCCGCCGGCGGCATCCGCCGATCCCTGGATGTCGCGGCCGATGCGGCGGGATTTCGGCCTGCCCAGCCCGGAACGGCTGGTGGGCATGTCGGCCCACGACTTTGCCCACGCCTGCGGCGCGCCGGAGGTGGTGCTGACCCGCGCCGCCCGGGTGGAAGGCACGCCGACCGTGCCGTCGCGCTGGCTCCTGCGGCTGGAAACCGTGCTGAAGGCACTGGATCTGGACGGCCTGATCGAGGAGCGCGGGGCCTGCTGGCTCGGCTGGGCGCGCGGGCTGGACGAGCCCGACCGGGTGCAGCCGGTGAGCGCCCCCGAACCCCGCCCGCCGCTGACCGCCCGACCACGCAAGCTGTCGGTGACGGAGATCGAGACCTGGATGCGCGATCCCTACGCCATCTATGCCCGCCACGCCCTGCGGCTGCGCGCGCTCGACCCCATCGCCGCCGATCCGGGAGCGTCCGACCGCGGCCAGATCATCCACGACACGCTCGACGCCTTCGTTCGCGAGTATCCCGGACCGCTGCCCCATTATGCGCTCGACCGGCTGATCGCGCTGGGGCGGGAGCGCTTCGGCCCGCTGCTGCGCAGCCATCCCGACGTCTGGGCCTTCTGGTGGCCGCGGTTCGAGCGGGTGGCCGGCTGGTTCGTCGATCTGGAGCGCGAGCGCCGCTCCCGCATCCGCCCGCTGGCGACCGAGGTGCCGGGCCGGCTGGAGCTGTCCGGCCCCGGCGGCCCCTTCGCCCTGACCGCCAAGGCCGACCGCATCGACCGCGGCCCCGACGGGCTGGTGGTGATCGACTACAAGACCGGCACCCCCCGAGCCCGCGCGAGATCGAGCTTGGCTTCGCCCCGCAGCTGCCGCTGGAGGCCGCCATCGCCGCAGCCGGCGGGTTCAGCGGGGTGGACAAGGGCGCGGTGGCCGAGCTGACCTTCTGGCGCCTGTCCGGCGGCGACCCGGCCGGCGAGGAGAAGCCGGTAAAGGGCGACCCGGCGGCGTTGGGCGAGGAGGCACGGGCCGGGCTGGAGGCGCTGATCGCGCAGTTCGACGACCCGAACACCCCCTACCGCTCCCGCCCACGCCCGGCGATGGCGCCGCGCTACACCGACTATGCCCATCTGGCCCGCGTCCAGGAATGGTCGTCGGGCGGCGGAGAGGGAGAGTGATGTTAATAGGAACCGCCATGAAATCGCCCTCTCTCGCCCCGGGAGAGCGAGGGGACCCGCGCCGCAGGCGCGGGGAGGGTGAGGGGTGATCCAAGGGTCTAGAAGCGCTTGGTTCCTTGCACTACCCCTCACCCTTCCCATGGCGATGCCATGGGCCCCTTCCCTCTCCCGGGGCGGGAGAGGGAGTGGGAAACGCTGGCCCCTTGTTCGCCAACTGGATCATCGACATTTCCGACAGGTGATTCGATCTTGGCAGGTATCGCGTTACTCTGATGAGGAAGCCCAATGACCGAGAGTAAGCCTATTCTGGGAAGTGATTTGGAAAAAATCGATAAGCATGTCATCCAGCCTGCTGAATACGACGAAATCCCAGAAGTCACTGACGAGATGTTTGCTCGCGGCACCGTGATGAAAGGCGGCAACCCTGCCCTTTCGGCACCCGACCCGGCCACCTGATCTTTCGCTCTTGCCCCGCCCCCGGCATCTGGACGAGCATCCGGCCCTGCCCCGGCACCGGAAGCCCTGTTCATGACCATGACCGACCTGTCTCCCCGCAGCTTGCCGCTCGATCCCAATGTGGCGCAGCGGCGGGCGTCCGATCCGACCGCGTCGGTTTGGGTCGGCGCGTCCGCCGGCTCGGGCAAGACCAAGGTGCTGACCGACCGGGTGCTGCGGCTGATGCTGTCCGGCACGCCGCCGGCGCGCATCCTGTGCCTGACCTTCACCAAGGCCGCCGCGGCGGAGATGGCGATCCGCATCAACCGGACGCTCGGCCTGTGGGCCACCCTGCCCGACGACGCGCTGGAAGACCGGCTGGCCGATCTGTGCGGCGAGCGGCCGTCGATGGAGGCGCGGCTGAATGCCCGGCGGCTGTTCGCCCAGGTGGTGGATTGCCCCGGCGGCATGAAGATCCAGACCATCCACGCCTTCTGCCAGTCGCTGCTGCGCCGCTTCCCGCTGGAGGCGGAACTCGCGCCGCATTTCGACGTGATGGACGACCGCACCGCCGACGGGCTGCTGACCGAGGCGCGCGACGCCGTGCTGCATGCTGGCCGGACCGAGCCGGACAGCCCGCTCGGCCGCGCCATGGGCCGGCTGACCGGCGACCTGAACGCCGAAGACTTCGCGGACCTGCTGGCGGAGCTGGCCAGCCAGCGCGGGCAGGTGGAGAAGCTGTTCGAGCGTTTCCACGGGCTGGACGGGCTGATCGACGCCATCCACGACACCCTCAAGGTGCCGCCGGGCGTGACCGAGGAGTCGATCCTCACCCACGCCTGCCACGACGACCATTGCGACCCGCCTTCCCTGCGCGAGGCCTGCCGGGCGTTGTCGGGCGGCAGCGCCAGCGACCAGGAGCGCGGCATCGCCATCCAGCATTGGCTGGATGCCGCCGACCGCCGGGTGCGCGCCTTCGAGGCTTACAAGCGCCTGTTCCTGACCGCGGAGGGCAGCCCGCGCAAGACGCTGATGACCAAGAAGCCAGCCACCGCCTATCCGCAGGCGCTGCTGTCCCTGCAGAAGGAGGCGGAGCGGCTGGTGGAGATTGCGGAGCGGGTGAAGGCCGCCGGCGTCGCCGCCTCCACCACCGCGCTGCTGACGCTGGCGCAGGCGATGCTGGACGCTTACCGCGAGCGCAAGGCGGCGCGCGCTCTGCTGGATTACGACGATCTGATCCTGGCGGCTAACCGGCTGCTGAGCGGCAAGGACGGCACGCCGCGTGTGCCCTGGGTGCTGTACAAGCTGGACGGCGGCCTGGACCATATCCTGATCGACGAGGCGCAGGACACCAACCCCGACCAGTGGGCCATCGTCGCCTCGCTGGCCGGCGAGTTCTTCGCCGAGCTGGAGGCCGCCGCCCCGGACGGCAAGATCCGCACCGTCTTCGCGGTGGGCGACGAGAAGCAGTCGATCTTCAGCTTCCAGCGCGCCGATCCCGCCGAATTCGCCCGCATGCGCCGCCATTTCCAGGAAAAGGCGGAGTCGGCCGAACGGCTCTGGGCCGGGGTGGACCTCGACATCTCCTTCCGCTCGACATCGGCGGTGCTGGAGACGGTGGACGCCGTCTTCGCCATCGACCGCGCCCGCGACGGTGTCGCGTCCGATGCCAGCCCGGTCATCCGCCACCGCGCCTTCCGCCGCGGACAGGCCGGTCTGGTCGAGCTGTGGCCACCGGTGAAGCCGGCCGAAGCCGTCGAGACGCCGGCCTGGGCGCCGCCGGTGGCACGCGAATCCGCCGATTCGCCGTCGGCCCGCCTCGCCGCGGTCATTGCTGCGACGGTGCATCGCTGGATCGACGGCGGCGAGAGGCTGGAGGCCAAGGGCCGGCCGGTGCAGCCCGGCGACGTGATGGTCCTGGTCCGCCGCCGCACCGCCTTTGTCACCGAACTGGTCCGCGCGCTGAAGGACCGCGGCGTGCCGGTGGCCGGCGTCGACCGCATGGTGCTGACGGAACAGCTGGCGGTGATGGATCTGGTGGCGCTGGCCGATTTCCTGCTGCTGCCCGACGACGACCTGACGCTCGCCACTGTGCTGAAGGGGCCGCTGATCGGGCTGACCGAGGATGACCTGTTCCGCGTCGCCCATGGCCGGCGCGGCACGCTGTGGCGCTCCCTGGTGGCACTGGCGGAGACGGAGCCGGAGTTCCGCCCGGCCCGGCGCTATCTGGGCGACCTGCTGGCGCGCACCGACTTCTCGGCACCCTACGAGCTGTTCGCCGGGCTGCTGAACCGGCCATGCCCGGCCGACGGGCGGTCGGGGCGGCGCGCGATCCTGAAGCGGCTCGGCCCCGACGCCCAGGACCCGCTGGAGGAATTCCTGGCCGTCTGCCTGGCTTTCGAGAAGACGGAGCCGCCGTCGCTGCAGAATTTCCTCGCCTGGCTGGCGGCCAGCGATGCGGAGATCAAGCGCGAACTGGAACAGGGCGGCGGCACCGTACGGATCATGACGGTCCACGGCTCCAAAGGGTTGCAGGCCCCCATCGTCTTCCTGCCCGACACGCTGGGCAGCCCGACCCAGAGCCCGCCGATCCTGTGGCCGGACGAGGATTGCCCGGTGCCGCTGTTCGCCGCCCGGCGGTCCCAGGAGGACGCGCTGTGCGCCGAGGCGCGGGCACGGGCCAACCGGCGGCGCGACCAGGAATATCGCCGGCTGCTGTATGTGGCGCTGACGCGGGCGGAGGACCGGCTCTACATCTGCGGCCACCAGGGCAAGCGCGAGCCGTCCGACGATTGCTGGTACCGGCTGGTGGAAGAGGCGATGCGCGAGAACGGCGTGCCGCACGGCTTCGACTTCACCGGCCTGTGTCCCGACGGATGGGCGGGCGAGGGCTGGCGGCTGGTCGGCGCCCAGACCGCCGCGGTGCCGCGCCATGTCGAGACGGAGGAGAGCGCGTCGGCCGAGCCACCGCCGCCCTGGGTGGGAGAGCCGCCGCCGGGCGAGCCGGAGCCGTCGCGCCCCCTCACCCCCTCGCGGCCGGACGGCGAGGAGCCGGCGGTGCGCTCTCCGCTCGGCAACGACGACGGCCAGCGCTTCCGCCGCGGCCTGCTGGTCCACCGGCTGCTGCAGACCCTGCCCAATCTGGCCGAGGGGGCGCGGGAGGCCGCCTGCCGCCGCTTCCTGGGCCGGCCGGCGCACAAGCTGACGCCGGAGCAGCAGGACGCCATCGCGCGGGAGACGCTGGCGGTGCTGAGCCATGCGGAGTTCGCGCATCTGTTCGGCCCGGATTCGCGGGCGGAGGTGCCCTTGGTCGGCGTGGTGGCGCTCGGCGACGGCAGCCGCGCGCTGGCCGGCCGCATCGACCGGCTGGCGCTGACGGGCGATACGGTGTGGATCGCCGACTACAAGACCAACCGGCCGCCGCCGCGGGATCTGGAAGACGTGCCAATGGTTTACCGGCGCCAGATGGCGGCCTACCGCGAGGCGTTGCGCGCCGTTTATCCGGGGCGGCGGGTGCGCTGCGTGCTGCTGTGGACCGACGGCCCCTACACCATGGAGCTGCCGCCCTCGGTGTTGGACGCGGCGGCGGCCGGACTGGGCCCAAGGGCGGGGTGAGAGGCGGCCGGCGGGTCCCCCGAAAGATGGGGTGACTTGACCGGCCGGGCGCCTCCGCCCTACATTTTGCTCAATTCCACTGACGGGGCGATGGCCGCCGGCCTTCCACAACCGGTCCGCGGCGCTTCCGAATCCAGGCTAGAGGTCACATGAGCACCACCATCAAGGTTACCGACGACAGCTTCGAGCAGGACGTCCTGAAGGCCACCGGCCCGGTCCTGGTCGATTTCTGGGCGGAATGGTGCGGCCCCTGCAAGATGATCGCCCCGGCGCTCGACGAGCTGGCCCGCGACTATGAGGGCAAGGTCACCGTCGCCAAGCTGAACATCGACGAGAACCCGGGCACCCCGGGCAAGTACGGCGTGCGTGGCATCCCGACGCTGATGCTGTTCAAGGACGGCAGCGTCGCCGCCACCAAGATCGGCGCCCTGCCCAAGGGTGCGCTGTTCCAGTGGGTCGACTCGGCGCTGTAAGCGGTCCGATAGATTCAGGTAAGGAAAAGCCCCGCCCGCGGTCGCCGCGGCGGGGCTTTTTCGTTGGGGGTGGGGGAGCTGGCTCCGCAAGGAGCGGCGACGTTTCACCCCACCGTCCGCGTCCGCTCCGACAGTTCGATCAGGTCCATCAGCTCGTTGCTCTTCCAATAGCGCGACTTGCCCACTTCCGTGCGCGCCGTGGCGACGAGGTCGTCGATGATCGCCTGCTCGTCGGCGCCAAGCGCGCCGCCGCGCTCCAGCCGGTGCGACAGCAGGCGGGTCATGTTGTGGCTGAAGGTGGGGATCCAGGCGCTGACGCGCTGGCCGAACACGCCGGCGATGGCGTTGATGCGCAGCAGATGCTCCATCCGCTCGTCCAGCGGGTCGGCATCCTCGAACTTCATCGCCTTCTCGACATTGGCGCGCAGCTCCTCCAGCAGGTTCTCGCGCCACTTCACCAGATCGTAGGTCTCGAACCCGAAATCGCGCGACATCGCCTGCCAGCGCCACAGCAGCCGGTCGAGCCAGACGACGTCGGCATGGTCGATCACCGGCTGGCGCCGGGCGGCGGCGGCCTGGGCGGAGCGTTCCATCGCCACCGCGGCCACGCGCGACCCGATGATCTTGGCCGCCTGGGTCCAGGCGTTGCGGAAGGCCGGCTCGCTGCGCCGGTCCTCCATCAGCCCGGCGGAGGTGGCGGCATGGACCAGCTGGTCGAGCCGCTGCACCAGCGCCTCCAGCCGCGCCTTCTCCTTGGCGCTGGGCCGGATGGCGGAGCCGGGAACCCGGTCGTTCAGCTTGAGGACGACGGTCAGCGCCGCGGTCAGCGCGCGGGTGACGCCGACGAAATGGCCGGTCAGCGCCGCCGTCATGGCGTCGCCACGGCCGGGATCGACGCCGCTCTGCCGGATATGCAGCGCCGCGACCGGATAGTTGCGCTTCACCGTCAGGACCGAAAGCGGCAGCAGGTTCGCCAGATCGTCGCCGCAGCGGTCGCGCAGCTGCTCCGTCGCGTCCAGCAGCAGGTCGGCCAGCCGGTTCGCCTCCGCCTCGCCGCTGCAGGAGGCCGGGAAATCCTCCAGCCGGTCGGCGACCGGCTTCACCGGCCCTTCGGCGTTCGCCAGCACCAGATGCATCAGCCGCAGCGTGCCGATGTCGATGGCCGGCGTCTTTTCCAGGAACCCCGACATCAGGCGGGTGCGGCGCGGCCGGTTGCGCGACAGGCCGGCCAGCAGCTCGTCCGTGGCCTTCTTGTTCGCCAGCACGGCGTCCAGATGCTTCACCGAGGCGACGCGCATCCGCTCCTTCATCACCATGGCGACGGGGGAGCGCAGGACGCGGTCGATCACGTCGCCGCGCGCCATCTCGTCCAGCGTCTCCTGCGCCTCCACCGCCAGCAGCGGGAAGGCGTCACGGCTCAGCGCCTCCCACAGGGCGCCGACGTCGACCCGCTGCAGCATGCCGGGGATCGACAGGCCGGCGTGGTACAGCACGTCGTCGTCGATCAGGAAGGCTTCGAACAGGTTGGTGAACAGGCGCCGGGCGCGGTTGGTGCGCTGGCGGTTCAGATACTCGATGACATATTGGCGGACCAGCTGGACCCGGTCGGTCGGCTCGCTGTCCATGCCCTCGATCTCGCTCAGCAGGCTGTAGACGAGGCTTGCCGGCAGCCGCGCGACCAGCGCGTCGATCTTCTGCCGCAGCTCTTCCTGGTGCAGATCGTCCGGGCGTGTATCGCCTGTCATGTCGTCGGTCATGCGCGGGCCGCCACGCGATGTTGTAAGGCGTCGGCGGGCGCAAAGGCTCCGCCGCGCGCCATTTAGGACGCAAACGGTAAATTTTTATGTAATGAACCGGATCAGGCGCACCGGCGCGGCCCCCGCATATGGCGGGCGGCCGCGCCGGTGAACGGCCGTCAGCTCTGCCGCAGCTTGGCGATCGGCTGCGAGAACTGCAGCTCGATGTCCCAGGGGAAGTGGATCCAGGTGTCCTGGCTGACTTCGGTGATGAAGGTGTCGACCAGCGGCCGGCCGGCCGGCTTGGCGTAGACGGTGGCGAAATGCGCCTTCGGCAGCATCTTGCGCACGACTTCCGCCGTCTTGCCGGTGTCGACCAGGTCGTCGATGATCAGCCAGCCCTCGCCGTCGCCGGCATTGGCGCCCTCGACACCCTTCAGCACCGTCGCGTTGCGCTGCTGCTGGTGGTCGTAGCTGGAGACGCAGACGGTGTCGATCATGCGGATCTCAAGCTCGCGCGCGATGATCGCCGCAGGAACCATGCCGCCGCGCGTGATCGCGATGATGCCCTTCCACGGGCCACGGTCGATCAGGCGCCAGGCCAGCGCCTTGGCATTGCGGTGCAGCTCTTCCCAGGACACCGGGAAATGCTTGTTGAAGGGGGCTTCGGCCACGGTACTGACTCTCCAAAAACAGCAAGGGGACTGTATAACCCAGCCGCCGCCGTCCGGCAATCGGGGGCGATTCGTATGGAGCGGGTGATGCATCCGAACTCTCCTTTCCAAGGCGGGAGGTTCGGGAGTGGCAGGCAAGATCTCCACGGATTTCACGGATTGAAGCACGGATTTCACGGATGTGGCATTCGGAAGCTGCGGCCTTCGCGAAAATCGGGGGGCGTCGTCAAGCTCAAAAAAATCCGTGTAATCCGTGTCCGAATCCGTGAAATCCGTGGCAGCCTTGTCTCCCGATTTGGTGACTTTCCCATCCGCGGCAGGGCCGCTCAAATTTCGTGAAAAAAGCGCTTGCGGGGCAGGGGGTGTTTGAGTATGTTGCGCGCCTCGACGCCGACGGCCTGCCGCCGACGCCGGGACAGACGGTGGATAATGCGCCCGTAGCTCAGCTGGATAGAGCATCAGACTACGAATCTGAGGGTCAGGAGTTCGAATCTCTTCGGGCGCGCCATCCTTCCCGTTCGACAGAACAGGCCACCTCCGCGGTGGCCTTTGTCGTCTGGGATGCCGTCGGAATCCGCACAGCGAGCCTCGTGTTTTTCTTCGCGAAAAGCGCTTGCCTTCGATGACGGATTTGAGTAGGTTGCGCGCCTCGACGCCGGGGGGATACTTCGACGGCGAGACGTTTGGTGGACAAGGCGCCCGTAGCTCAGCTGGATAGAGCATCAGACTACGAATCTGAGGGTCAGGAGTTCGAATCTCTTCGGGCGCGCCATCCTCCAAGAAAGCATCGACATGCAAGGCCGCCTCCGGGCGGCCTTTGTCGTTTCAGGAATTCGTCGCTCTGGCGCAAGCCCCGGTGGCTCCTCTACACTTGTGGCCCGCACCACTGGATGCATGGCCATGCCCCGCAGCGACTTCTATCCGCCCATCGACCCGTTCCAGACCGGCACGCTCGCCGTCGACGGGATCCATACGGTCTATTGGGAACAGGCGGGCAACCCGCGCGGCGTGCCGGTGATGTTCCTGCATGGCGGGCCGGGGGCAGGCGCCTCGCCCACCCACCGCCGCTTCTTCGATCCCGCCCATTACCGCATCGTCGTGATGGACCAGCGCGGCGCCGGCCGCTCCACGCCGCTCGGCGAAACGCGGGAGAACACCACCGAACGGCTGGTCGAGGACATCGAGACCCTGCGCCGGCATCTGGGCATCGAGCGCTGGCACCTGTTCGGCGGCTCCTGGGGTTCGACGCTGGCGCTCGCCTATGCGCAGACCCATCCGGAGCGCTGCCTGGGCCTGATCCTGCGCGGCATCTTCCTGATGCGGAAGAGCGAGATCGACTGGTTCCTCTATTCCATGCGCGTGCTGTTCCCCGAAGCCTGGGCCGCCTTCGCCGCCCACATCCCGGAGGACGAGCGCGGCGACCTGCTGGAGGCCTACTGGAAGCGGCTCGACTCGCCCGACCCGATGGTGCGCATGGCCGCGGCGCGGGTGTGGAGCGTCTATGAGGGCAGCTGTTCGTCCCTGCTGCCGTCGCCCGACCTGATCGCCGCCAGCGGCGAGGACCGCCACGCCCTCGGTCTGGCGCGGATCGAGGCGCATTACTTCCGCTCCAACCGCTTCACGCCGGAGGACAAGCTGCTGCGCGACGTCCACCGCATCCGCCATCTGCCGGGGGTGATCGTCCAGGGCCGCTACGACATCGTCTGCCCGGTGATCTCCGCCGACGCACTGCACCGGGCCTGGCCTGAGGCCGACTACCGCATCGTCCCCGACGCCGGCCATTCCGCCATGGAACCCGGCATCCGTGCCGCCCTGATCCAGGCGACGGAGCGTTTCAAGGAGTATCGGTAACCGGCGCTTCGGGGAGTCGCTGAGCAGGGGGACAAGACTGACACGGATGTCACAGATTTAGACACGGATTACACGGATTTTTCTGTGCTTGGCGGGGCTCCGGACTGTGCCGACAGCGACCGCTTCGGAGCGCCACATCCGTGAAATCCGTGCTTCAATCCGTGACATCCGTGTTCATCTTGCCCGCCGCTCCCGCGTTCCCCGTTCGCGACAACCACCCTTGCACCCGTCCCCCACCCACCCCACACTCTGCCGATGCCTGAACTTCCCGAAGTCGAGACGGTGTGCCGGGGCCTTGCCCCGCATCTCGAAGGCCGGCGGCTGGTCCGTGTGGAACAGCGGCGGCCGAACCTGCGCACCCCCTTTCCGCCGCGCTTCTGCGAGCGGCTGACCGGCCGACGGGTCGAGTCGGTGCGGCGGCGGGCCAAATACATCCTGATGCATCTGGACGACGGCGGCGTGCTGATCGCCCATCTCGGCATGTCCGGCCGCATGATCATCGCGCCGGAACGCCCCGAAGCCTTCGACAAGCACGACCATGTGGTGTTCGAGACCGACGCCGGCACCGTCGTCACCTTCAACGACGCCCGCCGCTTCGGACTGATGGACCTGACGGTGGCGGATGCGCTGGGCGACCACCCGATGCTGCGCAACCTGGGACCGGAGCCGCTGGGCAACGAGTTCTCCGGTCCCGAGCTTGCCCGCCGGCTGGCCGGGAAGATCACCCCGATCAAGGCGGCCCTGCTCGACCAGAGCGTCGTCGCCGGCCTCGGCAACATCTATGTGTCGGAGGCGCTGTTCCAGTCCGGCATCCTGCCGACCCGGACCGCCGCCAGCCTGACGGCGGAGGAGGTCGACCGCCTCGCCGCCGCGGTGCGCGAGGTGCTGGAGCGTGCCATCGCCGCCGGCGGCTCGTCGCTGCGCGACTACCGGCAGGCGTCGGGGGAGCTTGGCTATTTCCAGCACCAGTTCGCCGTCTACGACCGGGAGGGGGAGGGCTGCCCCGATTGCGACTGCGATCCTGCGCGGACGGGGGCGTTCAGCGGATTGTACAGTCAGGCCGCTCGACTTTCTTTTGTGCGGCGCGCCAACGGTGATATAGCTGGGGCATGACGGCTCTACCGGCCATGCTCCGGGCGGCGTCCGCCGCTTTCCTCCTTGCCGGCCCCGCGGTCGCGGGCCTGGGGAGCTTCCTCATTCCCATTCCTCCGGCATTCGCCGCCCAGCTGATCGCCGATTCCGGACCATTCGTCCCCGGCACCGCCGACGTTCCGGTGATGCCCGGTCTGGCGACCGCCGAATCGGAACCGCTGGTCTTCGACAAGCCGGGCGGGCGGATCGTCCAGGCCGTGCTGTCGGGGGAGGTGCCGCGCCAGGCGGTGCTGGCCTTTTACGACCAGACCCTGCCGCAGCTGGGCTGGCGCCGGGCCGGCGACCGCCTCTTCGTCCGCGAGGGCGAGGAGCTGCGGCTGGAATTCCCGCAACAGGCCAAGTCCAAGGCGGCGACCGCCGTCCGCTTCACTTTGACGCCGCGCTGATCGCGGGAACACCCGCCATACTCGCGCAGCCTGAAGCTGAACCCCCTCAACAACCACGAGTCCCGGAAGCAACCGGGCTCGCCCCATCGGGAGAGTGCTGCAGCCATGTCGTATGAAACCATCCTCGTCGAGACCCGCGGCCCGGTCGGCCTGATCACGCTCAACCGGCCGAAGGCGCTCAATGCGCTGTGCGACCAGTTGGTGACCGAGCTGGGTCAGGCGCTCGACGATTTCGAGGCCGACGCCGCCATCGGCGCCATCGTCGTCACCGGGTCGGAGCGTGCCTTCGCCGCCGGCGCCGACATCAAGGAGATGGCCGGCTTCTCCTATATGGATGTCTACAATTCCAACTTCATCACCGCGAAGTGGGAGCGGCTGGCCAAGTGCCGCAAGCCGACCATCGCCGCGGTCGCCGGCTTCGCGCTGGGCGGCGGCTGCGAGTTGGCGATGATGGCCGACTTCATCCTGGCCGCCGACACCGCCAAGTTCGGCCAGCCGGAAGTCACCATCGGCACCATCCCGGGCGCCGGCGGCACCCAGCGCCTGACCCGCTTCGTCGGCAAGTCCAAGGCGATGGAGATGGTCCTGACCGGCCGCATGATCGACGCCGCCGAGGCCGAGCGCTGCGGCCTCGTCTCCCGCGTCGTCCCGGCGGCCGAGCTGGTGGAGGAGGCGGTGAAGGTCGCCACCAAGATCGCCTCGCTGTCGCAGCCGGTCATCGCCATGGCGAAAGAGGCGGTCAACGTCGCCTATGAATCGACCCTGGCCGAGGGCATCCGCTTCGAGCGCCGCCTGTTCCATTCGACCTTCGCCACCGAAGACCAGAAGGAAGGCATGGCCGCCTTCGCCGAGAAGCGCCAGCCCGGCTGGAAGAACCGCTGAGTCGCTGCACCTGCGTTGACTCTGCCACCTGGGTCGTCCCCTGCATCTTGCGGGGGACGGACCAGATCCCATCAAGATGTCGTCTGAGTACGATTAGTCAAAATCAACGGGCGTCCACGCCTTGACTCGGGGTGCGCTGCCGCGTATAAGGCGCGCTCGCATCACGACAGCCGTGTCGTTCGGAGTAGGGTTTCCATGGCCAATCATAAGTCCGCTGAAAAGCGCATTCGTCAGACCGAGCGTCGCACGGAAGTCAACCGTGCCCGCATCAGCCGCATCCGTTCCTTCGTGAAGAAGGTCGAGGGCGCGATCCAGAGCGGCGACAAGTCCGCCGCCGCCGAGGCGTTCAAGTCCGCTCAGCCGGAGCTGATGCGCGGCGTGTCCAAGGGCGTGCTGCACAAGAACACCGTGTCGCGCAAGCTGTCGCGTCTGTCGGCTGCGATCAAGGCTCTCTGATAGAGCTTTCATCCGCTGGTTTCAAAAAGCCGCGCCCGTGATTCGGGGCGCGGCTTTTTGCGTTTAAAGTAAATGTATGGGTACTCGACAATTGTCTTAGATTGTTGTTAGGCGTGCTTATGAGATTCGGGATCGGCCTTGTGGTCAGAGCGGCAGTTTTTATCTTTTTGGGCCGTTCGCCATCTGTCCCATTGCCAGATTTTGTTGGTATGGTTAGACTTTTGCTCCATTCGGCGGGGCAAAATGGGGTGATGCAACACTCTGTGTCCGGCCGAACACAGCAGTGAAATACTGAAGGTCTTACGCCGGATCAGGGCTTGTTGAGTCCCGGTCGATCGCACGATCTTCTTTTACTTACAAGCTGTCACGCTTGGGGCGGGATTTACAATCCCGTCGACTCATGCGTGTGCGTTTTGGGTATAATGTTCCGTTCGGGGTCGAACTTGTCCGGATACTTCCGGGCGGGACCACACGGGCGGCCAGGGCACCGGTCCGTCGGCATACCATTCGGTTTGCCGGCCCCGGTGCGCGGCGGTTCCGGTCGCGGGGTCGAACCCGCGCCGCCTCGGCGGTGGGGGCTGGCCGGGGGAAGGAGCGGGAGTAAGGGAGCATGTCGGTCGGCGTGTCGTTGGATCAGCAGTGGGCGCGCATTCGCGGACGCCTGAAGGAAGAGGTGGGCGAGATCGCCTACCGGAGCTGGCTTCAGCCGCTGTCCGTCGCCAGCCTTGTCGGCGGCGAGGTGTGCATCGTCGTGCCCACGCGCTTCATGCGCGACTGGGTGCTGACCCATTACGCCGACCGTATCCGCGCCCTCTGGTCCGGCGAGAATCCGGAAGTCCAGTCGATCGACGTCATCGTCGCCTCCACCAACCCGCCGGCGGCGCTGGTCGCCGACAATGACGACATCGACGACGACCGCGCCGCTCCGGCGCCGCGCGTTGCCGAGTCCCGTACCGCCGAGTCGCGCCCGGCGCCCCGTCCGGCCCCTCCGCCCCCGCGCCCGTCCGATGCCGGCTTCTCCGCCGATCCGATGCCCTCGACCGTCTACACCTCCGCCTCCTACGGCGGGGCGTCGGACGAGTCGCCGAACGCCGTCCCGGCGATCCTGGAGGACCGGTCGGACCTGTCGGCAGCGCTCGACCCACGCTTCACCTTCGAGAATTTCGTCGTCGGCAAGCCGAACGAGCTGGCCCATGCCGCCGCCCGCCGCGTCGCCGACGCCACCACCGTGACCTTCAACCCGCTGTTCCTCTATGGCGGGGTGGGGCTGGGCAAGACCCACCTGATGCACGCGCTGGCTTGGCAGATCCGCAAGAACGACCCGAACCGCAAGGTGCTGTACCTGTCGGCCGAGAAGTTCATGTACCAGTTCATCCGGGCACTGCGCTTCAAGGACACGATGGCCTTCAAGCAGCAGTTCCGCTCGGTCGACGTGCTGATGATCGACGACGTTCAGTTCATCAGCGGCAAGGATTCCACGCAGGAGGAGTTCTTCCACACCTTCAACGCGCTGGTCGACCAGAACCGGCAGGTCATCATCTCCGCCGACAAGAGCCCGTCCGACCTGGAAGGCATGGAGGAGCGTCTGCGCTCCCGCCTGGGCTGGGGGTTGGTCGCCGACATCCACCCGACCACCTACGAACTGCGGCTGGGCATCCTCCAGGCCAAGGCCGACGCGCTCCAGGCCAGCATCCCGCTGAAGGTGCTGGAATTCCTGGCCCACAAGATCACGTCCAACGTGCGCGAGCTGGAAGGGGCGCTGAACCGCATCGTCGCCCATGCCGAGCTGGTCGGCCGTTCCATCTCGCTGGAGACGACGCAGGAGGTGCTGCACGACCTGCTGCGCGCCAACGACCGCCGCGTCACCATCGACGAGATCCAGAAGCGGGTGGCGGAGCACTACAACATCCGCGTCGCCGACATGCATTCCGCCCGCCGTGCCCGCGCGGTGGCCCGCCCGCGCCAGATCGCCATGTATCTGGCCAAGCAGCTGACCGCCCGCTCCCTGCCGGAGATCGGCCGCAAGTTTGGCGGCCGCGACCACACCACGGTCATGCATGCGGTCAAGAAGGTGGACGAACTGCGCGCCACCGACCCGTCCTTCGCCGAGGATGTGGAACTGCTGCGGCGCATGCTCGAAAGCTGACGATCGTTCGAATCTGCAGTCTCGCTGTTTTACCATGCCGCTATCCCATCGCGGCGTGGAATCTGCTACGGTCCGTGCACACGGACTCTTCGCGGACGGCATGGGTGTTGCGGTGGAAACGACTATTCTTGTCGCCGACGATTCCAATTTCTTTCGTGAACTGATCCGGGAAGAGCTGGAAAGCAGCGGTTACCGGGTTCTCCTTGCCAAGGATGGCGGGCAGGCGCTGGCGCTCTACCGCAGCCACGACATCCACATCGTCGTCACCGACCTGGAAATGCCGGTGATGACGGGGCTGGAGCTGTGCTGGCATATCCGGGCGGCGGACGACCAGCACCGCACCTTCACCATCCTGATGACCGGCGACAGCGAGACTGCCCGGCGGGTCGAGGCCTTCGAGTCCGGCGCCGACGAGTTCCTGGCCAAGCCCATCGACCTGCCGATGCTGCGCGCCCGCGTGCGGGCCGGCGAACGCATCACCCGCATGCACCGGGTGATGGTGGAGATGCTGAACACCGACTACCTGACCGGGGTGGCGAACCGCCGCCATTTCATGGAACGGCTGGAGCAGGCCTACCGCGCCGCGAAGGAGACCGGCTCCGCGATGGCGGTTGCCATGTTCGACATCGACCATTTCAAGGCGATCAACGACACCCACGGCCACAGCAACGGCGACCTCGCGCTGAAGCGGTTCGCCGACCATTGCGCCGCCCAGGTGCCGGACGGCGGCTTCCTCGGCCGGCTGGGCGGGGAGGAGTTCTGCCTGTGCCTGCCTGCCGGCGACCTGGAGGCGGCGCTGGCGCAGGTGGAGGCGATCCGCCGCTCCACCGCCGAGATCCGGGTGGAGACCGGCACCGGCAGCAGCTTCGCCTTCACCGTCAGCATCGGCATGAGCCTGGTGCAGGACACCGGCTCGGTCGGCGACCTGATGATCCAGGCCGACGAGGCGCTCTATTTCGCCAAGCGCAGCGGCCGCAACCGCACCGTCCTGCACGGGGCGGACGGGGTGACGGTAAACGCGCGCTTCTATGTGATGTGAGGCGGCCGGCTTCACAGCGGCAGGGTCACGGTTGCCCGCAATCCTCCTCCGCTCCCGTCCCCGCTTCGCTCCCGGTTGGACAGGGTCACGTCGCCGCCATGGCCGCGGATGATGCTGCGGGCGGTGGACAGGCCCAGCCCGACGCCGCCGGTATCGCGTGAGCGGGAGCGCTCCAGCCGGTAGAAGGGGGCGAAGACCTTCTCGAACTCCGCCTCCGGGATGCCGGGACCGTCGTCGTCGATGTGGATGCGCGCCTGTCGGCCGGCGCCCGATCCGTCCGCGCCGGTCTCCAGACCGACGGTGAAGCCGCCGCCATACTTGATCGCGTTGTCCATCAGGTTGGCGAAGGCCCGGCGCAGGGCCACCGGCCGGCCTTCCGCCACCACATGGGCGGGGCCGTCATAGGCGGCGCGGTGGCCGGCATCGACGCGGTCGTCGCACAGGCTCTGCAGCAGGTCGGCAAGGTCGAAGCGGACGCGCGGCTCGCGCTGGGCGTCGTCGCGGGCGAAGGCCAGCGTGGCGGAGATCATCGCCTCCATCTCGTCCAGGTCGGCCAGCATCCGCCGCTGCATCTCCGGATCGTCGACCAGCTCGGCGCGCAGGCGCAGGCGGGTGATCGGCGTGCGCAGGTCGTGGCTGATCGCCGCCAGCATCTGGGTGCGGTCGGCGACGAAGCGGGCCAGCCGCGCCTGCATGCGGTTGAAGGCGCGGGTGGCGGCGCGCAGCTCGCGCGGGCCTTCCTCGGGCAGGGGCTGGGCCTCGCCGTCGACGCTCAGCCGTTCGGCGGCGGCGGCGAAGCCGGCGAGCGGCGCCGTCACCCGGCGGGCGGCCAGCAGCGAGACCAGCAGGATGACCGCCACCACCGCCCCCATCCACAGCAGGAAGCGGACGATGCCGAAGGGGCCGGCCAGCGGGTCGCCGCCGGTGAAGCTCAGCCAGGACCCGTCGTCGAGCCGCACCGACAGCCGGACATGCGGCCCCCAGCGCCGGTTCTCCTCGGCCCCCGCGAAGGGCGGGTGATGGTGGTCGTCATCGCGTGGCGGGCGCTGGACCTCCACCAGGATGTTGCGGTCGGGGCTGTCCAGCGACTCGCGCAGCCGGCGCTTCAGCCCGTCGAACCGGCCGCCGGAATAGGACTCCCCGGCAGCGGCGGCGGGCGGTCGGGGCGCCATTCCACCCGCAGGACCGGATCGTCGATGGCGCGCACCACCCGCCCGCGGCCCGGCGGCGGCGTGCTTTCCACCAGCTGGACGATGGCGGTGATGCGCTGGACCAGCACGTTGGGCCCGTGGATCGGCGGCCCCTCGCTGCGGTCGGTCAGATAGACCAGCGCGCTGATCGCCTGGGTCAGCAGCAGCGCCAACACCACCGTCAGCGCGATGCGCGCGGCGAGGCTGTCGGGAAAGCGGAGGCCCAGGCGGCGGAAGGCGCTGCGGCGGACCGACGGGCGCCGCGACGTCTCGGGCTTGCCGGCGATGTCGTCCGGCCGGGCCGTCATGGCGCCACGCCGCCGCTGGTCACCGACGGGGTGAACAGATAGCCGCCGCCGCGCACCGTCTTGATCAGGGCCGGTTCGGCCGGGTCGGGTTCGATCTTGCGGCGCAGCCGGCTGACCTGCACGTCGATGGAGCGGTCGAAGGGCACGGCCGAGCGGCCGCGCGCCAGATCCAGCAGCTGGTCGCGGGTCAGCACCCGCTGCGGATGCTCGGCGAAGGCGACCAGCAGGTCGTATTCGCCGGCCGACAGCTGGACCAGCACCCCGTCGGGCGAGCGCAGCTCCCGCTTGGTGAGGTCGAGCGACCAGCCCTCGAAGCGCAGCACCGTGCCGGCCGACGCCGGGGCGCCCGCCACCGGCGGGGCGGAGACGCGGCGCAGCACCGCCTTGATGCGGGCCAGCAGCTCGCGCGGGCTGAAGGGCTTCGCCAGGTAATCGTCGGCGCCCATCTCCAGCCCGACGATGCGGTCGGTCTCCTCCCCCATGGCGGTCAGCATGATGACGGGGGTCTGCGCCGTCTGCGGCGCCGCGCGCAGCCGGCGGCACAGCGACAGCCCGTCCTCCCCCGGCAGCATCAGGTCCAGCACGATCAGGTCGACGCGTGCGCCGTCGAGCGTGCGCATCATCTCCGCCCCGTCCCGCACGCCGGTGACCCGGAAGCCGTGCTTGGTCAGGAACTGGGCGACGAGGGAGCGGATTTCGCGGTCGTCGTCGACGACGAGGAGGTGGGGCGTGCGGTCCATGGCCCCATGATCGGGCGAGGTGCCGCGGGCGTGAAGGGGAAATGTGTAACGCCCGGTTACGGGAGGGCCGGCGGTTACACTCTGTTACCAAATGACCGGTTTGCGGACATTCGACCGCAACGTTCGGCGCCCATTGTCTGGTCATCGGGACAACGGCGGCGACGCAGCCGCCAACGTCCCAACGGAATAAGCCCCCTTCATCCGGGGTTTAGACAGCACCGTGATCCGCATCGTGATCCACGGGCCAAACACTGAGGAGTCGTCACCATGAAACGCGCCCTTCTGACGTCCGCCCTGCTGGTCGCCGGTCTCGGCGTGGCCGTTCCGGTCTTCGCCCAAGGTGGTCCGCAGCCCGGCGGTCCCGGCCCGGCCGGCGGTCCCGACCGTCACTTCGCCCGCATGTGCGAGGACCAGGAGGCCCGTCTCGCCGGCAAGCTGGCCTATGCGGAGAAGAAGCTGAACATCACCGAGCAGCAGCGCGCCGCCTGGACCAAGTTCGCCGACGCCGCCCGCGCCAGCCTGAAGCCGACGCAGGACCTGTGCGTGAAGTTCAAGGACGCCCCGCGCCCGGCGGCCCTGCCGCAGCGCCTTGAGCGCGCCGAGCAGATGATGCAGGCCCACCTGCAGCAGGTCCAGACCGTTCGCCCGGCCCTGACCGACCTCTACGCCCAGCTGACGCCCGACCAGCAGAAGCAGGCCGACCGCATGCTGAACCAGGGGCCTGGCGGCATGGGCGGCCATATGGGCAAGCACATGGGCGGCCACCATGGCGGCTGGGGCGACCATGACGGCCCGCGCCATCACGGCATGGGGCCCGGTGGGATGGGGCCTGGTGGGATGGGTCCGGGAAACGGCCCGGGCAAGGGTCCGGCGCCGGCACCGCAGGAGCAGCCCAAGGGCTGACGTAACAGACAGGCTCCCGGCGGCAACCCCAAGCCCCCCAACGCAGCCGCCGTGAGACTGAGGGCCGCCGAATTCCCGTTCGGCGGCCCTCGTCGTTTGGACCGACTCCGGCGGCCCGTTGACTTTCAGCCTGTGAACGACCAGAATTCCCGAAGGCCTTAGAGGTGAGAACAAGCTGCCTCACACGCCTGGAAACAGGTTATTAGCCTTCACGTCGGGCTCGCTTATGCGGGGCCGGTGGGGAGGTCAAGAGATCCGGGATAGCGTCCGGCTAAGGCACAGCCCCCTCCAGCAGGGGGCTTTTCTTTGGTCAGCTCCAGATGATCAGCTTCAGGCTGCCGGATCGTCTCTTCTTCTCAAGGTCCTTTTCCTTGATCAGGTAGGAAGATCGCACATTGTAGTTTCCTTGCTCGTTCCGCTCCAAGGAAACCGCCACCAGCATCAGCGGCCTTCCATCCACCTCGATCCGGCGGATCAGTTCGAAGGTCCGGGCGTGCCGGTCGCTTTGCCGCACATACATCGGCCTGCTTATCACGAGTTCCAGATTGGCGATGCAGATGTCGTAGTCGCCGCTGTGGTCGGTTGCGATATGCCGGTGCGCAATGGAACTGAGCCATGCAAAGCCCACCTCCAGCTCGGTCCCCAGCGCGCGATTGATCGGATCGACCGGCAATTGGCAGAGCAGCTTCGCAGAAAACAACCTGCGGTCTTTTTCCGCCAATTGGTCACGCCCGTTCGATCTTCTCCATAGCCATCATACGTTCGCGTGAGTTGATCGGCAATCCGGCTTGGTCGCCCTGTGAAGCGGCAGGTTCCGCTGCTCCGGCTGGCCGTTATACACGCGCGATCCGCAAGCTCCTGCCCGGATGTGCGGTGCCGATGCCCCCAAACGGCAACCCGGCCAAGCCGCCGCTTGCATTGCGGGCGTCCGCACCCCAAAGCTTAACCCCATGATCTCCTCTATGGCTTCGGCCTCTCACGCTTCGGCGGGCGGCGGTCTCGGGCGGGGGGGCCGTGTGGTCGCCGTGCTGGGGCCGACCAACACCGGCAAGACCTATCTGGCGATCGAGCGCATGCTCGGTCACCGGTCCGGAATGATCGGCTTTCCCCTGCGCCTGCTGGCGCGGGAGAATTACGACCGCATCGTCTCGATCAAGGGAAAGAACGCGGTCGCGCTGGTCACGGGGGAGGAGAAGATCCTGCCCCCCAACCCGTCCTATTGGGTCTGCACCGTCGAATCGATGCCGCTGGACCGCGCCGTCGATTTCCTGGCGGTGGACGAAATCCAGCTCTGCGCCGATCCCGAGCGCGGCCACATCTTCACCGACCGGCTGCTGAACGCCCGCGGCATGGTCGAGACGATGTTCCTGGGCTCCGACTCGATGCAGCCGATGATCCGCAGGCTGGTGCCGAAGGCGGAGTTCGTCAGCCGGCCGCGCTTCTCGCAGCTGACCTATGCCGGCTACAAGAAGCTGACGCGGCTGCCGCCGCGCTCGGCCGTCGTCGCCTTCTCCGCCACCGACGTCTATGCCATCGCCGAGATGATCCGGCGCCAGCGCGGCGGCACCGCCGTGGTGCTGGGGGCGCTCAGCCCGCGCACCCGCAACGCGCAGGTCGGGCTCTATCAGGCGGGGGAGGTGGACTATCTGGTGGCGACCGACGCCATCGGCATGGGGCTGAACATGGACGTCGACCATGTCGCCTTCGCCCGCATCGTCAAGTTCGACGGCTTCGCCCCGCGTCGCCTGCGCCCCGCCGAGGTGGCGCAGATCGCCGGCCGCGCCGGCCGCCACATGCGCGACGGCACCTTCGGCACCACCGACGAGGTGGGGGAACTGGACGCCGACCTCGTCACCCGCGTCGAGAACCACGAGTTCGAAACGGTCAAGGCGCTGTCCTGGCGCAACAGCGCGCTGCGCTTCGACACGCCGGGCTTCCTGCTGAAATCGCTGGAGGAACGGGCGCCGATCCCGGAACTGTCCCGCGTGCGCGAGGCCGACGACCATCTGGCCCTGCAGGCGCTGGTGCGCGATCCCGACATCATGGACCTCGCGCGCGGCCGGGACGCCGTGAAGCTGCTGTGGGAGGTCTGTCAGGTCCCCGACTTCCGCAAGGTGCTGTCGGATGCCCACACCAAGCTGCTGGCCCAGGTCTTCCGCAGCCTGCGCGGACCGCTGCGCCGGCTGGACGACGATTGGGTGGCGAAACAGATCGCCCGGCTCGACCGGACGGAAGGCGACATCGACGCGCTGGTCGCCCGCATCGCCCATATCCGCACCTGGACCTACATCTCCAACCGGCCGACCTGGCTGAAGGACCCGCTGCACTGGCAGGAGCGCACCCGCGCCATCGAGGACCGGCTGTCCGACGCCCTGCATGAACGGCTGACCCAGCGCTTCATCGACCGCCGCTCCGCCACGCTGGCGCGGACGCTGAAGGACGGACGGTCGCTGCTGGGCGGCGTGCGCGCCGACGGCGAGGTGGTGGTGGAGGGGCATGTCGTCGGCCGGTTGGAGGGCTTCCGCTTCGTGCCCGACGCGCCCGACCGGTCCGACGAGGCGAAGTCGCTGCTGACCGCCGCCCGCCGGGCGCTGCGCGACGAACTGGCCAAGCGGCTGCGCGCCTTCGAGGCGGAGCCGGACGACGCCTTCGCCCTAGGTCCTGATGGGGTGCTGACCGCCGACAGCCTGCCGGTGGCGCGGCTGGCCGCCGGGCCGTCGGTGCTGGCGCCGCTGGTGGTTCCCTTCGACGAGGGCATGCTGGACCAGGCCCAGCGCGAGCGGGTGCGGGCGCGGCTGGACCGCTGGCTGAAGGACCACATCGCCGCCCGGCTGAAGCCGCTCTTCGCGCTGTCCGCCGTCGAAGGGCTGTCCGGCCCCGGCCGCGGACTGGCCTTCCAGCTGGCGGAGGGGCTGGGCGTGCTGCCCCGCGCCCCCGTCGCCGCCATGGTGGAGCAGCTGGAGCGCGAGGACCGCAAGGCGCTGGGCAAGCTGGGTGTCCGGCTGGGCGTGTCGCACCTCTACCTGACGGCGCTGGCCAAGCCGGCGGCGGTCACCTTGCGCGGGCTGCTGTGGGCGGTCTCGCAGGGCCATCCCCTGCCGGTGCCGATCCCGCCGCCCGGCCGCGTGTCGGTGGAGGCGCCGCCGGTCAAGGAGGGCGGCGCGCCGCCCGCCTTCTGGGAAGCCATCGGCTACCCGCTGGCCGGCGGCCGGGCGTTGCGCGTCGACATGCTCGACCGGCTGGAGACGGAGCTGCTGACCGCGTCCAAGGCGAACGCGCCGATCCGCGAGGTGGCGCTCGGCCAGCGCGTCGGCTTGTCGGCGGAGGAGCTGGGGACGGTGCTGACCGGGCTCGGCTATGTGCGCGTGGAAAGCGAGGACGGGGCGGTGACCTGGAAGCGGAAGCGGCCGCAGGGGCAACGCCAGGGAAACAGGCAGCGGCGGGAACGGCCGACGAACGAGGACCACCCGTTCGCCAAGCTGCGGCAGCTGTCGGGGATGTGAGTATTCTGGTGGGAAGCTTAGACCCCCACCCTAACCCTCCCCCGCTGTGCGGGGAGGGGACCAGTGCTTTGGGGGAGAGTGGCGGCAGTCCCTCCCCGCCCAGCGGGGAGGCTAGGTGGGGGTCTAGCGCAGCGAACTGAACAACCTGAACCCAATGACGGAAACGCCCATGAGCAACACCGCCGGCAACACCGACACCGAAGACTCCACCCCCGGCCGGCTGCGGATCGACAAGTGGCTTTGGTACGCGCGCTTCTTCAAGACGCGCAGCCTTGCCGCCAAGCTGTGCAACGACGGGGTGCGGCTGTCGGGGACGGTGGTGACCAAGGCGCACGCGTCGGTGAAGCCGGGCGACGTGCTGACCTTCGCCCAGGGGCGCCACATCCGCGTCATCAAGGTGGTGGCGCTCGGCAGCCGCCGCGGCCCGGCGCCGGAGGCGCAGGCGCTGTACGAGGATCTCGCCCCGCCGGTGCCGGAGGAGCGGCTGCAGGATCCCTACCGCGCGCCGGCGCAGCAGCCCGGCGCCGGGCGGCCGACCAAGCGCGACCGGCGGGCCATCGACGCGCTGAAGGGCGATCCCCTGATGGATGCTGCACTGCAGAATGAAACCGACTGAGCGGCAGTGCCGATTGTTGCTGGAAAAAAGTAAGACCGCCTCTTAAACGGGGGCACCACCACCCCCATCTGGGAAGGCTGGATAACCGACCAGATGCGACAAGCGAGCACGACCATGAGCGAGAAGACCCGAACTTCGAGCCTTTCCGCCACCTCCAACACCAAGCGGGCCACCACCAAGCGCGGCGCCCGCGCCGCCACCGCCGTGGCGGTTGCGCTGGTGATGGCGCTGGCCGCCGGCACCGCCGACGCCCGCGCCGGCAAGAGCGGCTCCGCCGGCAGCCGCGGCGACCGCACCCATGATGCGCCGGCCGCCACCTCCACCGCGCCCAACGCGGTGTCGCCGATGGAGCGCTCCGCCGCCCCGGCGGCGGCGCCGGGCGTGCAGCGACCCGGCTCGCAGGCCACCGCCCCGGCGGCGGCTCCGTCGCGCGGCTTCTTCGGCGGCGGCTTCATGTCGGGCCTGATGGGCGGCCTGATCGGCGCCGGCATCGGCGCGATGCTGTTCGGCGGCGGCTTCTTCGAAGGGCTCGGCAGCTTCGCCGGCATCCTGGGCTTCATCCTGCAGATCCTGCTGGTCGTCTTCCTGGTCCGTCTGGCCATCCGCTTCTTCCGCAGCCGCTCGCAGACCGCGAACACCGCGCCGGCCGGCGGCCCGCTGGGCAGCCAGATGGGCGGGCATATGGGTGGCTCCAACCCGGCCTATGCCGGTGGCCCCCAGGGCGGCCAGATGAACCGCGACTCGGCCGATGTCCGCTACAACCCGGTCGGCGGCGGCGCCCCGCTGGGCGGCCTGATGGGCGGTATGGGCGGCGGCAATGCCGGACCGGCCCAGCGCCGTCAGGCGTCCGACGAGATCGGCATCCAGCCGGCCGACTTCGAGTCGTTCGAGCGTCTGCTGGTCACCGTCCAGACCGCCTACGGTCGTGAGGATGTGGAGGCTCTGCGCCCGGTCACGACGCCGGAAATGCTGGCCTACTTCACCGACGACCTGACCGAGAACCGCAACCGCGGCGTGGTCAACAAGGTCAGCGACGTCCGTTTGCTGCAGGGCGATCTGGCCGAGGGCTGGCGCGAAGGGGCGCAGGAATACGCCACCGTCGCCATGCGCTTCTCGCTGATCGACACCACGGTGGACCGCGCCAGCGGCCGGGTGGTGGAGGGCAACGCCTCGCAGCCGACCGAAGCGACGGAGCTGTGGACCTTCGTCCGCCCGCGCGGCGGCCAGTGGCAGCTGTCGGCGATCCAGCAGGCGAACTGACGCAACAGTCTTCCCAATGCGAAACGCCCCGGCCATTCGGCCGGGGCGTTTTCGTTTGTGCGCATTTTTCCGGAGATCCTCACCCCGTCGGCAACACCACCGCGTCCGTGGCGCGGAAGCCCAGCCGCACCGTCTCGCCGGGGACGAAGGCCGGTTCCTGGCCCAGATGCGGCATCTGCACGGTCAGCCCGCCGTCGAGGAAGGCGTTGACGAAGGCGCCCTCGAAGTCGCTGTGGCTGACGCGGGCGCTCAGGCTGTTATCGCTCTCGCCAGCTTCCGGACTTCCCGGCCCCAGACGTTCCGGCCGGACGAACAGGGTGGCGCGGTCGCCCGCCGCCAGCCCGCGCGGGTTGCGTCCCCGCAGGCGGCCGAAGGCGGTGTCCAGCACCGCCCAGCCCTCCGCCGCCTCCACCACCTGTCCGGCGAAGCGGTTCGACTCGCCGACGAAGGACGCGACGAAGGCGGTTTCCGGATGGTCGTAGATGGTCTTGCCGTCGCCCACCTGCTCCAGCACGCCGCGCGACATCACGCCGATGCGGTCGGACATGGTCAGCGCCTCACCCTGGTCGTGGGTGATGTAGATGAAGGTGACGCCGGTGCGCTTCTGCAACTCGCGCAGTTCGGCGCGCATGTGCTGGCGCAGCTTGAGGTCGAGCGCCGACAAGGGCTCGTCCAGCAGCAGCACCGCCGGCTCCACCGCCAGGGCACGGGCGATGGCGATGCGCTGGCGCTGGCCGCCGGACAGGTCGGTCACCCGCTTGTCCGCCGTGTCGGGCAGCGCCACCAGCTCCAGCAGTTCGCGCACCCGGCGCTTGCGGTCGGCGGACGGCACGCCGCGCACCTCCAGCCCGAAGCCGATGTTGTCCGCCACCGTCATCAGCGGGAACAGGGCCAGGTTCTGGAAGATCAGCGCGGTCGGCCGCTTGTTCGGCCCGATCCCCTTCATGTCCCGGCCGCCGATGCGGATCACGCCCTCCGTCGGCTCCATGAAGCCGGAGATCATGCGCAGGATGGTCGTCTTGCCGCAGCCCGAGGGGCCGAGGAAGCTGAAGAACTCCCCGGCCCCGATGGTCAGCGACACGTCGCGGACGGCGACGGTGTCGCCGAACCGCATGGTGACGTGGTCGAGTTGGACGTCTTGGCTCATGGCCCCTGCTGTATGCCGATCACGCCGCCAGGAAGCGATCCTGGTACTCGTTGCGGATGGAGACGTACCACGCCTCCTGGATCGGCCACCACCACAGCTTCTGCAGCGCGTCGCCCGGATAGGCGTCGGCGAAGAACTGCTTGTTCAGCTCGGTCAGGTGCGCCTCGGCGCCGACCGAGGTGCTGGCGATGCCGGAATGGTTGGTGTACAGCGCGCCGGCCTGGGGCGTGTAGAACCAGTTGATCCAGGCATAGGCGTTCTCCAGGTTCTCCGCCTTCTTCGGGATGGCGAAGCCTTCCATCCAGGCGAGCGCACCCTCCTTCGGCGCCACGAAGCGGATCGGCAGCCCTTCCTTGCGCAGGGCGACGGCGCTGCTGTCCCAGGTCTGGCCGATGACGCAGCCGTTGGTGCGGAAGGCGCCCTGGGCCTCGTTCTCGTTGGTCCAGAACTGGGCGACCGACTTCTTGTTGGCGGCGGCCACCTTCAGGATGGCGTCGAAGTTGGCACGGGCCTTCGCCTCGTCCTTGAACTGGTCGCGGACGGGGTGGGGCAGCTTGCCCTGGCTTTCCAGCCACAGCGCGATGCCGATCAGCGAGGAATGGCCGCGCACCGTCACCTTGCCGGCATTGGCCGGCGCCCACAAATCGCCGTAGCTGGCGGTGCCGTAGGCCAGCGGCGCCTTCTTCATGTCATAGGCCAGCGCCTCCGTCCCCCAGTCGGCCGGGGCGAAATAGCGCTTGCCGCCAACGACGCCCCCCATCCCGGCGGAGCCCTCGACCGACGACTTCAGGCAGCCCTCCCACTTCACCTTCGATTCGTCGAGCGGCTGCACCAGCTCGAACTCGACATAGTTCGGAACGCGGTCGACGGTGGGGTGGATGATGTCGAAGCCGGCGCCGCCGGTGGCCTTCAGCTGGTTCAGCAGCTCGTCGTTGGTGCCGTATTCGGTCAGGGTCGCCTTGACGCCGGTCTTCTTCTCGAAATCGGCCAGCATGTCCGGGCTGATGTAGCCGGCCCAGGAGAAGATCTTCACCGTGCCCGACGCCGCGCGGCCTTCCCGCAGCACGAAGGGACCGACCGAGGCGACGCCGGCCGCCGCCGCGGCGCTCTGCAGCAGCAGGCGGCGGGTGAAGCTCTTGGCGGCGCGCTGGGTCTCGGCGCTGGACCGCTGGGTTTCGGTCTGGACGCGATCGGTCTGGGCGTTCTCGATCTTGGACATGACGTCCGGTCTCCCTGGCTCTTGGATGGCGTTTGAAGGGCTGGCGATCCGGCCGGCAAGGCGGCCCCGCTCAAGGCACAAAGTGTGCCTGAGACGAAAGCGCCCCGTCCATGACGGAAGTCGGACCCCCGACAAACTTCATAGAGCCGTCATATCGGCCCCTCCCGCCGCCGTCGCCGGCTACCGCGCAATTGCGGACAGCGTCATTCTTTCGCCACGGTCGCGGGACAAATAATCGCCGGGCCGCCGCCGGTCTTTCGGCGAGGCGGGCGTGGGCGTATTAGGACCGTTGCGGGGGCGTTCTCCCCCCGGCAGCACACCGACCTTACTGGGCTTTGCGAGCGCGCCGTGACCGCCGACCGACCGGACCACATGACGGAGCAGCACCGGACGGGTCAGCTTTATGCCGGCCCCCGCCCTGTCCGCACCCGCGACGACCCGTCGCCGCTCGACACGCTGTCGGGGCGGCTGTCCGCCGGCGGCATCGCCCTTGGCCTCGTCCGCACCGTCGCGTCCGCGGCACGGGCGTCGCTCCGCCGCGGGAAGCCGCGCCGCAAGGCGCCGCCGCCCTCGGCCGCCCCGCCGCCGACTCCCTACGGGACGGTCCGGCGGCCTCCGCGCCGGTCTTCCTTCACGCTGCCGTCCTTCACGTTGCCGTCCTTCACCCTTCCAAGGATTTCCTTGCCGAAGCTCCGCTCGTCCAAGCCTCCCGCGCGCCGCTCCGGCGCTGCCCAGCCGCCGCAGCCGCCGGCCCCGCCCGCCGGGCGTCCCGGCCGGGCGCCGCAACCGCCCCGCAAGGGGGAGGGTGGGGCAGGCGGCTGGTGCAGTGGGGGCTGGTCGCCACCATCTGGTGCGGCATCGCCCTCGGCATGGTGCTGGCCTGGTTCGCGCTCGACCTGCCGGACATCTCCAAGGTGGCGCAGTTCGAACGGCGCGCCTCCGTCACCGTGCTGGCCGCCGACGGGACGGAGTTCGCGCGCTTCGGCGACCTGCACGGCACGACGCTGAGCGTGAGCGACCTGCCGCCGCATCTGGTCGACGCGGTGCTGGCGATCGAGGACCGTCGCTTCTACGGCCATTTCGGCATCGACCCGCTGGGTCTGGCCCGCGCCGTCTACGTCAATTGGCGCTCCGGCCGGGCAGTGCAGGGCGGCTCCACCATCACCCAGCAGCTGGCCAAGAACCTATTCCTGACGCCGGAGAAGTCGCTGAAGCGCAAGATCCAGGAAGCGATGCTGGCGCTGTGGCTGGAGAGCCGCTTTACCAAGGACCAGATCCTCACCGCCTACCTGAACCGCGTCTATCTCGGCGCCGGCACCTTCGGGGTGGACGCCGCCGCCCGAACCTATTTCGGCAAGCCGGCGACCGAGGTCGACGTGCGCGAATCGGCGGTGCTGGCCGGCCTGCTGAAGGCCCCGTCGCGCTACGCCCCCAGCTCCAACCCCGACGAATCGGCGGAGCGGGCGCGGGTGGTGATGGCGGCGATGCTGGACGCCGGCTACCTCACCCAGGCGCAGTACGAGGCGGCGCGCGCCGCCAAGCCCTCTCCCAAGCGCCGACCCGGCGGCGACGGCCGCTATTTCGCCGACTGGGTGACCGAACTGGTGCCGGGCTTTGCCGGTCCCGACCATGGCGACGTGATCGTCCGCACCACGCTGGACCTGAAGATGCAGCGCGCCGCCGAACAGCGGATGGAGGCGCTGCTGGCCGGTCCCGGCGCCGCCGCCAACGTCCGCCAGGGCGCGCTGGTCGCCATGAGCCCCGACGGCGCCGTGCGCGCGCTGGTCGGCGGCCGCGATTACGACAGCAGCGAGTTCAACCGCGCCACCCAGGCGCTGCGCCAGCCGGGCTCCGCCTTCAAGCCCTTCGTCTATCTGGCGGCGCTGGAGGCCGGCTGGTCCCCGGACAGCGCCATCGACGACGCCCCGGTCCAGCTCGGCAGTTGGAGCCCCGGCAACTATGACGGCAAGTATCGCGGCAGCATCACGCTGGCCGCGGCGCTGGCCCATTCCTCCAACACGGCGACGGCGCGGCTGATCGACCGGGTCGGCACCGACCGGGTGCGGCGGATCGCGTCGAATCTCGGCATCGCCTCGCCGCTGACCCGCGACCTGTCGCTGGCGCTCGGCACCAGCGAGGTGACGCCGCTGGAGCTGGTGCGCGCCTATGCCGGCATCGCCAACCGCGGCGCCCCGGTCTGGGCCTATGCCATCACCGAGATCAGGAGCCGCGACGGCACCGTCCTCTACCGGCGCCAGGGCGGCGGCGGCGGGGCGGTGGTCGATCCCGCCCATGCGGTGCAGCTGACCCGGATGATGGGCGGCGTGCTGGATTACGGCACCGGCCGCAGCGCGAAGCTGAACCGCCCGGCGGCGGCCAAGTCCGGCACGACGCAGGAGTATCGCGACGCCTGGTTCGTCGGCTTCACCGCCGATCTGGTCGCCGGTGTCTGGCTGGGCAACGACAACAACGAGACGATGAGGAAGGTCACCGGCGGCAGCCTGCCGGCCAAGCTGTGGCGCGACTTCATGATGGACGCCCATGCCGGCAAGCCCGCCCGCCCGCTGCCCGGCCTGGACGGCGCCCCCGCCTGGACGCCGCCGCCGGGAACGGTGCCGCCTGGAACAGTGCCGCCGGGCGGCGTCCCGGTCGCTTCCGCCGATGGCCGGTCCAGTGGCATCGGCTCCCTGATCGAAAAGATCGCCGGCACTCCTGCGACCGCGCCGAGGGTGCAGTACGACTACAGCAACAGCGGGGTTCGGTAGGGGTCTAGCTTCTCCAACCCAAGGCTTCTCCACCCCCAGGTTCCCCCCACCGCCCCGACGCTGCTATACCTCCCCCCGACTTTCCCCAACAGCGGACGAGACATGCAGGCGGACGAGAGATTGGACGGAGCGGAACTGCTGGCGGAGGCCGCCCCGCCGCCCGCCGCCGGCACCCCCGATCCGCCTGCGCGCCGCCGCGACTCCCTCAACCCGCTGCTGAGCGTCGCCGCCCCGGTGCTGGCGCTGGCCGGGAGCCTGCGCGACCGCGCCCTGGCCGATCCGCCCCGCGCCGCCGCCACCGCCGCGCTGGAGCGCTTCGACCGCGAGGCCGCCGCCGCCGGGCTCGACCCGGACGACATCCGCGCCGCCCGCATCGCGCTGGCTGCCACGCTGGACGACGTCGCCCGCGCCGCCGGCCATGGCGGGGCGGCGGTGGCGGAGCCCGGTGCCGGCGTGCGCTTCTTCGACCTGCTCGACGGCATGCTGGGCGACCCGCGCCGCCACCGCCACGCGCTGGAGCTGTTCTACGCCTGCCTGTCGCTGGGCTTCGAAGGGCGGTTCCGCGACAAGCCCGGCGGCGCCCACGACCTCGCCCGCCTGCGCGACGAGCTGTACCGCATCCTGCGCCGCGCCCGCGGCGACGTGGCGGCGGAGCTGTCGCCCGCCTGGGCCGGGGTGACGGAGCCGTTCCGCCCGCTGGGCGGCACCCTGTCCGGCGGCTTGCCGGGCTGGCTGCTCTGGGCGGCGGTGGCGCTGGGCCTGTCCGGCCTCTATGTCCATCTCGCCGGCACCCTCGACCGGCAGGCGGAGCCGGTGGCCGCCCGCATCGCGGCGCTGCTGCCCGACCGCCCCATCGAGATCGCGCGGCTGGTCCCACCGCCGCCGCCCACCGCCGGCCCCGCCCTGATCGCCCGCATCACCGGCCAGCTCGCCCCCGAAATCCGCATCGGCGCCGTCGAGGTGCTGGCGGGGGAGGACGGCGCCCTGGTGATCCGCATCCCGGCGGCGGCGATGTTCGCCACCGGCAGCGACGCGGTGAAAGCCCGCCACCGCGCCATCGTGGAACGGGTGGGCCAGACCCTGGCGGCGGAGCCCGGCAGCGTCCGGGTGGTCGCCCACACCGACGACCAGACCCCGCCCACCGGCCGCCTTCCCACCGCCCAGGCGCTGACCGACGCCCGCGCCGAAGCGGTGCGCCGGCTGCTGGAGCGCAGCCTGCCGCCCGCCCGCCTGTCGGCCGAGGGGCATGGCGACCAGGAGCCCGTCGCCCTGAACGACACGCCCGCCGGGCGCGACGCCAACCGGCGGATCGACATCCGCCTCTATCCGCAATAGGGCGCCCGCATGGCCGATCCCCGTCCCCCGAAGGCAGGCGCCAGGAAGCCGAAGCGCCGCAAGCCCGCCGCCGTCCCGTCGCCGCACCGATCAGCCCGCGCCCGCTGGGTGGTGTCGCTGGCCGGCGCGCTGGCGCTGGGTCTGGCCGGATGGCTGCTGCTGCCGCGGCTGGCCGCGTCCCTCATCCCCCATCTGCTGGCCCCCCATCTGCTGCCGACCGTCCAGGCCGACTGGAGCGTCCGGTTGCTGCCGCTCGTGCTGGCGCTGGCCGTCTGGATCGCGGTCAACCGCCGCATCGACGCCCGCGAGCGTGCCGCCAACGCCCGCCTGCTGGAGGCGCTGGCCGCCACCCGCGACCCGGAGCTGAAAGCCTCGCTGGAGGAGATCGCCACGGTGCGGCGGCGGATGGACGCGGTGCTGGCGCGGCTGCGCAAGCGGCGCGGCGGCCGTTACCTCTACCAGCTGCCCTGGTATCTGGTGATCGGCGCCCCCGGTTCGGGCAAGACCACGGCGCTGGCCAATGCCGGGCTGGGGGCAGGATTGGGCGCCACCGCGGCGGACGGCGGAGTCGTGGAGCCGCTGGCCGGGCTGGCCGGCACCCGCAACTGCGACTGGTGGTTCACCGACCGTGCCGTGCTGATCGACACCGCCGGCCGCTACACCACCCAGGACAGCCGGCGCGCGGTGGACGGGCGGGTGTGGTCCGGCCTGCTCGACCTGCTGAAGGAGCATCGGCCGCTCCAGCCCGCCAACGGCGTGCTGCTGACGCTGAGCCTGCCGGATCTGGCAAGCTGGGACGAGGCGGAACGCCGCAACCACGCCATCCTGATCCGCCAGCGCCTGAACGAGCTGCGGGTGCAGCTGGGCTTGCGGCTGCCGGTCTATCTGCTGCTGACCAAGGCCGACCTGCTGGACGGCTTCACCACCTTCTTCGACCCGCTGGACCGCGAGGCGCGCTCGCAGGTGTGGGGCCTGACCCTTCCGGCGGAGGAGCGGGCCCCTGAGACATCCGCAGGGCCGCTGCCGGTCTTCCGCGACCTCTATGCCGGGCTGGTGCGGCGGCTGGACGAACGGCTGCTCGACCGGCTGCACCAGGAACCTGACCTCCGCCGCCGCGCCGACGCCTTCGCCCTGCCGCTGCGCGTGGCGGAGCTGGAGCCGGCGCTGGCCGACATCGTCGACACCGTCTTCGGCTCCGAACATGGCGAGGAGACGCCCCGCCTGCGCGGCCTCTACCTGACCAGCGCCACCCAGACCGGCGGGGCGCTCGCCCTGCTGGAGCCCGATCCGGCCGCCGGCGCCTCCACCTATTTCCTCGACCGGCTGCTGCCCGAAATCGTCTTCCCCGAGGCCAACCTCGCCCGCGTCGACCGGACGGTGGAACGCGCCCGCCGCCGCCGTGGCGCCCTGTCCGCCGCCGCCGCCCTGACGCTCGGCGTCCTGGCCGGCGGCTGGTGGCTGGTCAGCGCCCGCGGCAACGCGGCCCTGCTGGAGCGCGCCGACGCCGGCGCCGCGGCGGTGGAGGCGGCGCTGCGCCCGCTCGACACGCCGCCGCGGTCGCTCGCGCGGGTGGACGACGCCGACCCGGCGGCGATCCTGCCGGCGCTGGACGCGCTGCGCGCCCTGCCGCTGGCCTTCGACGACCGTCACGGCTGGATAGACCCGGCGCTGGCCGGCGGCCTGTACCAGGGGGCCCGCATCGCCGGCCCGGCGCAGGAAGCCTACCGCCGCGCCCTGCGCAGCCAGTTCCTGGCCCGCATCGCCCTGCGGCTGGAGGAGCGGCTGCGCGCCGACTGGGCCTTGCCCGACCAGCTGCGCCACACCCTGCGCATCTACCGCATGGTCGGCGGGGCCGAGCCGATGGATGCCGGCGCGCTGGCGGAATGGGTGGCGCTGGACTGGCAGCGCACGCTGCCCGGCCCGGCCAACGAGGCGGCGCGCCGCGCGCTGGGCGACCATCTGGCCGCCCTGTTCGCCGTCGGCTTCGCCCCGGTCCCGCCCGACGAGGCGCTGGTCGCCCGCGTCGAGGAGGTTCTGGCCCAATCGGTCCCCCGGCCCGCCCTCCAGCCCTCACCCCAATCCTCACCCCAGCCTGACCGGGCCGCCCTGCCATGACGGGGGTCTTCGGGACGCCGCGCGGCACCGATCCGGTGGTGGGCTTCCATGGCAAGGTGCCGGCGCGGGGCGATTTCGTCGGCCACGGCCTGCCGGCGGCGGTGCTCGGCCCCTGGGACCGCTGGCTGTCGGCCGCCTTGGGCGAGGCCGGGCGGCGGCTGGGCGGCGAATGGGACCTGCTGTTCGCCCAGGCGCCGGTCTGGCGCTTCGCCCTGTCCGCCGGCCTGTGCGGCGCCGCCCCGCTGGTGGGGGTGTGGATGCCCAGCGCCGACCGGGTCGGCCGCCATTGGCCCTTCACCATCGCCGCCGGCCTTCCCGCCGGCTTCGACATCGCCGACGCACCCGCCGCCTGCGCCGGATGGCTGTCCCGTGCCGAAGCGCTGGCGGCGGACGCCTGCCGCGCCGGTGCCGACGTGGAGGGCCTGCCGGCCCGCCTCGCCATCCTCGGCCGACCGGAGCCGGAGCGCGTCAGCCCCGCCACCCGCGCCCTGCTCGGCCGCCTGTCCGGTCCGCTCGGCGGGGAGTCCAGCCTGTGGTGGACCCGCGGCGCCGGCCGCGTCGCGCCGTCGCTTCTGTCCTGCCCCGGCCTTCCCGCCGGCCCGCGCCTGACCGCCTTCCTCGACGGCGCCTGGGACCGCTGGGGCTGGGAGAATGCCGGCGAGGGGTAGGGAGGGAGCCGCCGCGCGGCTGGTCCCCGGCCCGAGCCTTATGCTACTCTCGCGTTTGCCGCCCGTCCGTGCGAGCGGTCCGGCACGCGCGAAAACCCCGTCACCGCTCGAAAAAGCGGACCCGTTGTTTTCGCAGGGATCTTTGACATCGTTCAGTACGAAAGCGGACCAGAAAACCTGTCCATCCGGACAACTTCCCCCACCGCTCGAATCCGCGGCGAATCACCGTTGTTTCCGAGCGGGTTGAGAGGGGGCAGTCTTCCCGAGCAGAAATGCTTGGGCCTCATTGAAGCAAAGATGGCGTGTCCTCGGCCGCCAAGAGCGCGACCGTCTTCCCGAGCAGAAATGCTTGGGCCTCATTGAAGCATGGGCGTGGTCGATCCGGAGATCCTGCCGGTATGGGGCGAGTCTTCCCGAGCAGAAATGCTTGGGCCTCATTGAAGCCAGAACGAGACCAACACCGGCATCTACCGGCCGAGCGGTCTTCCCGAGCAGAAATGCTTGGGCCTCATTGAAGCCATCTTGGTGTTGCGCCACGCTCAAGCTCCCAACGCGTCTTCCCGAGCAGAAATGCTTGGAACTATTTGAAAAGTTCCCCGAGGGTCGTGCCGCCACAGCGTCCCTCGGTCGTCTGCGACGGGAGCCACTTCCGGACCCCAACCGGGAGTTCGGGGCTGTTCTGGCCGGACGCTGACGTCTGTGGTAGGAATAAATACCAACGTCCCAACCATGGAGTTTCCTCGCATGGTCCCCGTCCGCCGGCTCTCTTGCCGCTTTCCGCCGCCCCGGCCCCGCCGTCCTGCGGCACCGCCGCTGCGGTCGCATGTTTCATCCTCTGCGGCCGGGAAACCTCTTCCATCCCGGCAGCTTGACGCCGGGCAGCCGGACGGGCGGCCGGTCCGGTGAACAGTTGAACAGGGTGGCCGAAACCGTTTCACGCCGTTTCAAACGTTCCATTCGCAGAAGCGCGGCCGGCCGGCGCGGCCCACTGCCGCGAACGGATCGAAAGGCTGTAGCGCGGCGGCAATTCCCGGTATGGTGCGGCGATCTTTTCGTGTTCCCGCCGCCCCCGTTCCCGCCGCCTCTGGAGCCGCCGTGATGACCGACACCCCCGTTCCGACCCTGCTCGACGCGGCCAAGCGTTTCCGCGGCAACGATCTGGCGGGGGCGGAGGAGGTCTGCCGGGCGATCCTGGCGACGGACCCGCACAATGCCCAGGCGCTGCATCTGCTGGGGCTGGTCGCCGCCCACACCGACCATCCCGACTATGCGCTGACCCTGTTCGCCCAGGCCATCGCGGAGAACGGCAACGACCCGTCCTTCCACAACAGCCGCGGCAGCCTGCTCTTCCAGCAGGGCCGCGCGGCGGAGGCGGAGGAGGCGTTCCGCGCCGGCCTCGCCGTCAATCCGCGGCTGCCGGAACTGCACGGCAACCTGGGCAACGCGCTGAAGGCGCAGAGCCGGCTCGACGAGGCGGCCGACTGTTTCCGCGCCGCGCTGGACCTCCGGCCGGAAGCGCCGGAGATGCACCATTTCCTCGCCGCCACCCTGCGCGAGCTGGGCGAGCTTGAGGACGCCGAACGGCATTTCCGCACCGCGCTGGAACAGGCCCCCGACTATCTCGACGTCCATTACAGCCTGGCGGAGCTTCTCTCCACCCGCGGCCGGCTGGCGGAGGCGGAGGCGGAGTTCCGCGTCGTGCTGGCCGCCGCCCCGCGCTTCGTCCCGGCCCAGGTCGGGCTCGCCCATGTGCTGCAGAGCCTGGACCGCGCCGCCGAGGCCATCGAGGTGATCGAGGCCGCGCGCGAGCAGGCGCCCGACCACCCGATGGTGAAGTTCACCCGCCGGCTGATCTATTCCAACGCGGTGCCCGGCTGGCACCTGCCGATGATCAACGATTTCGAGCGGAACGAGGCCTACAAGCAGTCGCTGGAACGGGCGGTGACGCCCGACTCGCTGGTGCTGGAGATCGGCACCGGCTCCGGCATCGTCGCCATGATGGCGGCGCGCGCCGGCGCGAAGAAGGTGGTGACCTGCGAGGTCAACCCGATCCTGGCCCGCGTCGCCAAGGAAACGGTGGCGCGCAACGGCTATGCCGACCGCATCGACGTGGTGCCGCGCCTGTCCACCCAGCTGACGGTGGGCGAGGGCGGCGACCTGCCGGAGAAGGCCGACGTCTTCGTGTCGGAACTCATCAACATCGGCATGCTGGCCCCGCGCATGCTGTCGGTGCTGCAGCATGCCCGCACCCATCTGGTGAAGCCGGGCGGCGCCATCATCCCGCGCGCCTCCACCGTCTATGCCATGCTGGTGGAGACGCCGGAGCTGGCCCGGATCAACCCGGTGGAGACCATCGACGGCTTCGACATGGGCAGCTTCGACGTCTTCCGCTCCCCCGGCTACCAGCAGATCGACCTCGGCGCCGACGCCCACACGCCGCTGTCCAAGCCCTTCACCGCGCTCGACTTCGACTTCACCCGCAACATGCCGGAAGAGGGCGAGCGGGTGATCGACGTGACCATCGTCACCGCCGGCACCTGCCACGGCGTCGCATTCTGGTTCGACCTCTTCATGGACGACGAGGTGGTCTACAAGTCGGAAAGCCGGTCGCGCACCAACCATTGGAAGCAGGCGATGACCTTCCTGGAAAAGCCGATCGCGCTGTCGGCCGGCGACCGCCTGCGCATCGTCGCCCGCTACGACAACAACCAGATCTCCTTCGGGGTGGACGGGTTGACCGGGGGTAAGGGCGTGTGACCGAAGCCGTCCCCTCCCACCCGCCTTCCCGCCGCGCCATCGTCTCCTGGTGCCTCTACGACTGGGCGAATTCCGCCTACAACACCATCATCACGACCTTCGTCTTCTCGGTCTATTTCGCCCGCGGCGTGGTCGGCGACCCGGTGGAGGGGACCGCGCGCTGGGGGGCGGCGATGACCGCGGCCGGCGTCGCCATCGCACTGCTCAGCCCGGTGCTGGGCGCCATCGCCGACCGGGCGGGGCGGCGCAAGCCCTGGATGGCCCTGTTCACGCTGGTGACCGTGGCCTTCACCGTGGCGCTCTGGTGGGTCAGGCCCGATCCGGCCGATGCCGCCTTCGCACTGGCCTGCGTGGTGATCGCCACCGTCTCGTTCGAGCTGGCCAACGTCTTCTACAACGCCACCCTGCCGGGGCTGGTGCCGCCGCGGCTCTTGGGCCGGGTGTCCGGCTGGGGCTGGGGCGTCGGCTATTTCGGCGGGCTGGCCTGCCTCGTGCTGGCGCTGGTCGGCTTCGTCCAGGCGCCGGCCCCGCTGTTCGGCCTGTTCGGGCTGCAATGGTCCGACTGGGGCGACCAGGCCAACGTCCGCGCCACCGCGTTGCTGGCCGCCGCCTGGTACGGGCTGTTCGCGCTGCCCTATTTCCTGTGGGTGCCGGACGAACCCTCCACCGGACAGGGGCTGCTGCGGGCGGCGCGGGACGGGGTGGCGACGCTGCTCGCCACGCTGCGCGAGGCCCGGCGCTACCGTCAGGTGGTGCGCTTCCTGATCGCCAGCGCCTTCTACCGCGACGGCATCAACACCATCACCGCCTTCGGCGGCATCTATGCCGCCGGCACCTTCGGCATGAGTTTCGAGGAAATCCTGGTCTTCGCCATCGTGCTGAACGTGGTGGCGGGGGCGGGGGCCATCGGCTTCGCCTGGATGGACGACCGGGCGGGGGCCAAGCCGGTGATCCTGATCGCGCTGGCCGGCATGTCGCTGTGCAGCGTGCCGCTGCTGCTGGCGACCGAACGGTTGTGGTTCTGGGTCTTCGCGCTGGGGCTGGGGCTGTTCTTCGGACCGGCCCAGGCGGCCGGGCGGTCGATGATGGCGCGGCTGGCCCCGCCGGGCATGGCAGGCGAGATGTTCGGGCTCTACAGCCTGACCGGGCGCTTCGTCGGCTTCTTCGGGCCGCTGCTGTTCGGGCTGGCGACCCAGGCCTTCGCCAGCCAGCGCGTCGGCATGGGAACGGTTCTGGCTTTCTTCGTGGTCGGATTCGGGCTTATGCTGGCGGTCCGCGAACCGGCCCGCTAAAAAACGGGCCGCGTCAAAGCGCCGCACATGACACCATTCGAGGGCAGAGCTGTTACCTTCGTTTTTGCTGCGACGCACAAAAGTCGAAGCCGAGGGGCACGGACCATGCTGCACATCAACGATATCGAAGCCTTCGCCCGCATCAACGAGGCACTGAACGAGGATGCCGGCACGGGGCAGGCCGATCATGCCGCCCGCGATACCGGCGGCCCGGCTCATCCCGCGCTGGTGATGGCGATGCTGGCGACCGGCCGCCTTCCGCTATCCGCCGTTTCCAATTCCGCCCTGCCCACATCGGCCGACCCGCTGTCGCCCTGGAGCAGGATGCTCCGCCGCTCCTGACGGTCACAGCAGCGACAGCTGGTCCCCGGCGGCTGGCGGCACCCGGAAGCGGCTGCAGTCGAGCCGCCAGCTCCGGTCGCCCAGCCCGTGCTTCCTGCAGGCCAGCTTGAAGCGGTGGCGCAGCAACTCCGCGTAAGGGCCGGTGCCCTTCATCCGCGTCCCGAAACCGGAGCGGTAGAGCGCACCGTCGCGGCTTTGCCGCATCAGGCTCAGCACGCGGTCGGCGCGGTTGGGGACATGGGTGCGCAGCCACTCCTCGAACAGGGCGGCGATCTCCAGCGGCAGGCGCAGCAGGATATAGCTGGCGGCAGTCGCCCCGGCCCCGGCCGCGGCCTCCAGGATCGACTCCAACTCGTGGTCGTTCAGCGCCGGGATCATCGGGCTGGCGAGCACCGCCACCGGCACACCGGCCTCCGTCAGGGCACGGATGGTTTCCAGCCGGCGCGGCGGGGTGCTGGCACGTGGCTCCATCACGCGGGCGAGGTCGCGGTCCAGCGTGGTGACGGAGATCGCCACCGAGGCCAGCCCCTCCGCCGCCATCGGCGCCAGGATGTCGAGGTCGCGCAGGACCAGCGCCGATTTGGTGATGATGCTGACCGGCTGGTTGAAGTCGCGACAGACCTCCAGAACCCGCCGGGTGATGCCCTCCGTCCGCTCGATGGGCTGGTAGGCGTCGGTGTTGGCGCCCAGCGCCAGCGGCTGGCAGACATAGGATTTCGCCCGCAGTTCCTTCGCCAGCAACTCCGCCGCGTTGCGCTTGGCAAACAGCTTCGTCTCGAAATCCAGCCCCGGCGACAGGTTCAGATAGGCATGGGTCGGCCGGGCGAAGCAGTAGATGCAGGCATGCTCGCAGCCCTGGTACGGGTTCACCGACTGGTCGAAGGGGATGTCGGGGGACTGGTTGCGGGCGATGATCGACTTGGCCGATGCCGGGGAGACGGTGGTGCGGACGGGATCGGACAGCGCCTCGTTCCCGCCGGACGGATAGCCGGTCCAGCCGTCGTCGGTCAGGACGCGGGTTTCGCGTTCGAAGCGGCCGGTGGCGTTGCTCACCGCGCCCCGGCCCTTGATCGGCGGTCGCTTGATCTCATCCATGGCGGCAGCTTAGCCCTGGCCGAATGGAACGTAAAGGGAACAAACTCCTGCCGCTCCATGGTTTGCGGAGCTACCCCGCAAACATAAAGATATCTTTATGCTTGCATGGTTGCATGACCGCTGATACACCCATGGCCAATTACAGCGGCAGGGCCGGGGATCCGGTGCGCCTGAAACTCCGCTGCCCGATTGTCACCGCCCACCAGGAGTTATCCCTCATGGCCGCCGAATTCACAGACTACAAGGTCAAGGACATCAGCCTCGCGAACTGGGGCCGCAAGGAGATCACCATCGCCGAGACCGAGATGCCGGGCCTGATGGCCCTGCGGTCCGAGTTCGGCGACGCCAAGCCGCTGGCCGGCGCCCGCATCGTCGGCTGCCTGCACATGACCATCCAGACCGCCGTCCTGATCGAGACGCTGACCGCGCTCGGCGCCACCGTGCGCTGGTCCTCCTGCAACATCTTCTCCACCCAGGACCAGGCCGCCGCCGCCATCGCCGCCGCCGGCATCCCGGTCTTCGCCTGGAAGGGCGAGACGGAGGAGGAGTTCTGGTGGTGCATCGAGCAGACGCTGCGCGGCCCAGACGGCTGGACCCCGAACATGATCCTGGACGATGGCGGCGACGTCACCCAGATCATGCACGACAAGTATCCGGAGATGCTGGACGGCGTCCGCGGCCTGTCGGAAGAGACCACCACCGGCGTCCATCGCCTGTATGAGATGATGAAGAAGGGCACGCTGAAGGTCCCGGCCATCAACGTGAACGACAGCGTCACCAAGTCGAAGTTCGACAACCTCTATGGCTGCCGCGAGTCGCTGGTCGACGGCATTAAGCGCGCCACCGACGTCATGGTCGCTGGCAAGGTCGCCGTGGTCGCCGGCTATGGCGACGTGGGCAAGGGCTCGGCCGCCAGCCTGCGTTCGCAGGGCGCCCGCGTCCTGGTGACGGAGATCGACCCGATCAACGCCCTGCAGGCCGCGATGGAAGGCTATCAGGTCGTGACGATGGACGATGCCGCTCCGCAGGGCGACATCTTCGTCACCGCCACCGGCAACGTCGACGTCATCACGCTCGACCACATGCGCGCCATGAAGGACCGCGCCATCGTCTGCAACATCGGCCACTTCGACAGCGAGATCCAGATCGAGGCTCTCCGCAACTACAAGTGGGAAGAGGTCAAGCCGCAGGTCGATGAGGTCGTCTTCCCCGACGGCAAGCGCCTGATCGTGCTCGCCCAGGGCCGTCTGGTGAACCTGGGCTGCGCCACCGGCCACCCCAGCTTCGTGATGAGCGCCAGCTTCACCAACCAGGTGCTGGCCCAGATCGAGCTGTGGACCAACGCCGCCAACTACGAGAACAAGGTCTACGTCCTGCCCAAGCACCTGGACGAGAAGGTCGCCCGCCTGCATCTGGACAAGATCGGCGCCAAGCTGACCACCCTGACCGACAAGCAGGCCGAATACATCGGCGTCAACGCCGCCGGCCCCTACAAGCCGGACCACTACCGCTACTAAGCGGCTGCGGCGTCGAAAAAGAAGGGCCGTCCCGTCGGGGCGGCCTTTTTCTTTGGGGTGTCCGTCTCTTGGGGGGAGCGGGAGTGTCAGGCAAGATCGACACGGATTTCACGGATTTGAACACGGATTTGAACACGGATTTGAACACGGATTTTGCGGATGTTGTCCGGCAAGGCTGCCGCCGGCAAACGAACATCGGCTTCGGCAAGCCATAAGAAAAATCCGTGTAATCCGTGTCTAAATTCGTGAAATCCGTGTGAATATTGCCTCGGTATGCCGAATTACCCTCGAAGCCGAGGTCACTCCGCGCCCGACGTCTTCATCCCCAGCCACTCCGCCATCCCCTTGCCAGCCGCCACGCCCATGGCGAAGCAGCCCTGCAGCAGGTAGCCGCCGGTCGGCGCCTCCCAATCCAGCATCTCGCCGGCCAGGAACAGGCCGGGGCGGCGGGCCAGCATCAGCCGGTCGTCCAGTTCCGACAGGGGGACGCCGCCGGCCGAGGAAATGGCGCGCTCGATGGGGCGGACGCCGGTCAGCACCACCGACAGCCCCTTGATCTGGCGGGCCAGCGCCACCGGATCGGACAGGTCGGCGGCGGGGGCGAACTCGCGCAGCAGGGCGGCGCGCGGGCCGGTCAGGGACAGCGACTTCTTCAGGAAGGTGGACAGCGACTCCGCACCGCGGCGGCGCAGGCGCTTGACCAGCTCGGCCTCCGCCATGTCCGGCAGCAGATCCAGCGTCAGGGTCGCCCAGCCCTCCGCGGTGATGGCGTCGCGCAGTGGGGCGCTCAGCGCGTAGACGGCACCGCCCTCGATCCCGGTTTCCGTGATGACGAACTCGCCCTTCAGGCAGCGGCCGGCAGCGGACAGGCCGACGCTCTTCACCGGCTGGCCGGCGAAGCGGCTGCGCAGGTGATCGGACCAGGGCACCTCAAACCCCATGTTTGACGGCGCCAGCGGCGCCACCTCCACCCCCAGCCCCTCCAGCAGCGGGACCCAGCCGCCGTCCGATCCGGTACGCGGCCAGCTCGCCCCGCCCAGGGCCAGCAGGGTGGCGCGCGGGGCGACGGCGACGGTGTCCTCGCCGTGCCGGAAGGTCAGGCCGCCGGTCCCGTCCCAGCCGGTCCAGCGGTGGCGGCTGTGCAGGGTGACGCCCAGCCCGTCCAGCCGCCGCAGCCAGGCGCGCACCAGGGTGGAGGCCTTCATCTGCACCGGGAAGACGCGGCCGCTGCTGCCGACGAAGGTCTCGATGCCCAGCCCGGCGGCCCAGCCGCGCAGGTCGTCGGGCGTGAAGCCGGTCAGCAGGCGGCGGAACAGCGGCTCCGCCGCCCCATAGCGCGGCAGGAAGCGGTCGAGCGGTTCCGAATGGGTCAGGTTCAGCCCGCCGCGCCCGGCCAGCAGCAGCTTGCGCGCCGGGGTGGGCGTGTGGTCGAACACGGCGACCCGCAGGCCGGCTCCCGCGGCGATCTCCGCCGCCATCAGCCCGGCGGGGCCGGCGCCGACGATTGCCACGTCAGGGGTGGTATGGGGCACTTGGCAGGGCTTTCACAAAGGAAGTGCCCCCGCCCGTCCCATGCAGCGCGGGGAGGAGCGGGGGCATTCTGGTCTCGACCGCGGTCCCCGGAACTCAGTCTTCGTAGTCCTGGTCCTGCGCCACTTCCTCGGCGAGGTCGGCGGCGAGGTCGGCGAAATAGCCGGCATCGACGTCCAGGCCGTTCTCCTCGCAGATGCGCATGAAGACGCGGTAGGCGTGCAGGATGGCGACGTCGAGGACGACGAGGTCGCCTTCCTCGCTGTGGCGGTCGGCGACATCCCGCTCCTGAAGGGTGGCGACGATGTCGTGCGCGGCGGCCTGCAGGACCGCGTCCATGGCTTGTTTGTGTTGGGTCGACATCGTGTGGATCCTTGTCCCGGTCGTGCTTCGCGCCCCCGCCCGGCCTGACCGGCGCCGCAAGGCCGGCGGGGGTGGTCGAACCGTCGGAGGAAACGGGCGCGCCCCGGCTCACATGTGAAGGGGCTGCGTCAGTCTGCGATAGTTCGGCCTCCCCCTTGTTGTAGAATCCTTTTTCACGGGCGAACAAGCCCCTTCGCGGAGGGGCGCGGCGCGACTTCCGGGTAGCTCCGTACCGCTTTCCGGCACAGGCCCTTCAGCGTTTGGCGGGGGCGAGCAGCGCCGCCCCGACATAGCCCAGCGCCTTGCCGTTCCGACCGACCCTGTACCAGCCGCCGACAGCCTCCATCACCGTCACGCGCTCGCCGGCGTCCAGCACGTCCAGCACCTTGGCGTCGCAGACCGGGGCGACGCGCAGATTGCCGGCGGCGCGCAGGCGGGCGACCGTCCCCTGCGGCAGGCGGGCGGTCTGTGCCCGCTCCGGCAGGCCGCCGGGCAGGGCGCAGCCGCGGTCTTCCCGGTCGGCCTTGGCATAGCGGCCGGGCTTGGGCGGGGAGGCGGGCTCGGCCGCGGCTTCCGTCAAATAGGTGGTGGTGACATATCCCTGCGGCTTGCCGGCACGCCCCACCCGTTGCCAGCCGTTCACCGGCGCGCCGATGGCCTCCACCCGGTCGCCCTTCTCCACCGTGTCGAGAACCCGGCCCTTGGCGTCCGGCGTGGCGCGCAGATAGATGCCCGCGGTGGCGACCATGGTGCGCCGCGCGGCGGCGGCCTTCTCCTGCCCCGTCGGTGTCTGCGTCGGTGTCTGCGTCGGTGCTGGCGTCGGTGCCGGCTGCGAGGCGGGCTCGGGCTGCGGCTTCACCGGCGGCAGGGGCGGAAGCGTGGCGAGAGCCTGCCCCGTTTCGACAGTCTTCCGGTCGGTGTCTTGCTGCTCGGCCGGCTTCGGCTCCGGCGTTCTCGCCGCGGGGGGCGGCGTCCGGATCGGGGAGGGGAGGGGACCGGCCTGCGGGCCGTGCGGCGACAGCGGGGCCGGCACCTCGGGCGGATGTTCCCAGACCACGGCGGGGTTCGGCGGCGGAGACACGGGCTGTGCCGGAGTGAGGCGGGGCAGGGCGACGATCGGTGCCGCGGGCGGGGTGAAGCGCTCGGCCGGCGCTTCAGCCATCATCTGGGCCAGCGTGCCGGCCAGCCCGCCGGATGGGGCGGCCAGCAGCAGGGTCAGCGCCGCGATCCGCGCGAGCCTTTTCGCAAACGCGTCGCCCATCGGCCCACCCCCTTCAATCAAGCGTGATGCGGGCGATCAGCGTCGGCAGGGTCTGGCAGCGCAGAAGCCCGTCCAGCGTCCGGTGCTCGGTCAGGCGCAGGGTCAGGGCGCAGCCGAAGGAGTTCACCGCCAGTTCGGTCTGCGCCAGGGTGCCGACGATGCTGGACGGGCGGGCGATGCTGTAGCCGGGGGCGCCCAGCTTGCCGGCCAGCGCCCCGTTGACCGGGCTGAAGCCGTCGATCTCCAGGGTCATCGGCCCCAGATTCTGCACCACCACTTCCGAACTCGGATCCTCCTTGGTGGCGAACAGCTGGACCGGCACGGCGCGGCGGCGGGCGATCCAGTCCTTCAGCGCCAGGTTGGCGACCACCGGATCGCGGCTTTGCAGCGCCGCCTCCATCGCCGTCTGGCGCAGCGCCGGGTCGTTGCCGCCCAGCGCCGCCTCGAAGGCGGCCAGCCGCACCGCGCGGTCGTTGCCGGCCAGCTTGCCGCGCAGGTCGGCCAGCTGGGCGATGCGTGCCTCGACCGCCCGGCGTTCGGTCTCGGCGCGGGCGGCCTCGGCCTTGGCGGCGGCAGTCTGCTGGGCCAGCCGTTCCTCCTCGCGCCGGCGGCGTTCGGTGTCGTCGGCCAGCCGTTGCGCGGCATCACGGTCCAACTGCTCGCGCAGGCTCCTGGCTTCGGCCGTGCCCAGCACCACGGTGCGGCCGGGCAGCTCCGCGGCGGGCTTGCCGATGCCGTCGAGCAGGCCGGGCGTCTGCGGCGTCAGCGTGACCGTCCAGCCGCCGGAATTGCGGGTGCCGAGCGCGGTCCCGACCCAGCTCTTCGCCAGCCCGGCCTCGGCCGCCGGGCGCAGGAAGGTCACTGGCCCTTCGCGGCTGTCGACCAGATAGGTCGGGGCGCCCAGCACCACCCGCGCGGTCACCCGTGCCGCCGCTTGCGGTTCCGGCGATTGGGCGGGCGGGGCGGGCAACGGCTCCACCGCCAGCGATTCGATGCGCCAGGGCGCCGGCAGCGCCGCCTCGACGCGGGCGCGGATGGCGGAGTCGGGGAGCTGTTCGGCGGCGGTCGGGGCTGCGGTCGGGGCGGCTTCGGCGGAGCGGGCCTGCTGCAGAGGCTGGGCGAGAGAGAGGCCGCCGGCCAACAGGGCTGCGATGGCGCCGGCCGCGATGCGGTTCGCGAATCGTCCGTTCCCCGGTCGCTTCATCGCCGATCCTTCCCCTTCCGCCGCCCCGCCTGTCCGTCGGTGTCCGCCCGATCCCGGCAGGAGTGATTCGGCACTGGTATAGCGAAGGCACAGGGCAAGGGAAGCGGCTTTTCCCGGCAACCTGCCGATCTGCGATTGGAAGCGATACCCGCCTGCGCCCGATTGTCGCGTCAAACCGCAGCCATGGGTCGAAATTGACTTTGATGGCACACGCCGCTTGCAATATCGTCACACAAATGGATGTATTGGCCGGAGCGGGCGGGTGGAACGCGCAACGGATGAGGAACAGGAATTCCCATGGCGGGCACGGGCGGAGGTAAGGAAGGGCCGGGACTGCTCTGCCGCAACGTGAAGGTGAGCGGGCGTCGAACGAGCCTCAGGATGGAGCCGTACATTTGGGACTCGCTGAAGGAAATCTGCGAGCGTGAACGGCTGAGCCTGAACGAGATTTGCAGCCGGATCGACGAGCGCCGGGGGGAGGCGAACCTGACCGCCTCCATCCGCGTGTTCATCGTCAGCTATTTCCGCACCGCCATCGGCAACCGTGGCTTCTCGGAAGACGGTCCGTCGCCCCTCCTGCGCAAGGCGCTGGACGACGCCGTTCCGATGGATTGACGCGGCGGGGGCGCAGCGAGCGCCCCGCCCGGCGGCGAACCCTTACCAGCGCAGGCTGGGCACCGCATAGGTCGGCATGTGGCCGGTGGCATCTGCCAGCGCCCGCAAATTGACCGGATCAACGGCCTCACCCCAGGCCGCCCCGCCCAGTTCCTCCTGGTGGATGCCGGCGGTGACCAGCGCCACGTCGATCCCGGCCGCGTTGGCGCCGGCGACATCGGTGCGCAGGCTGTCGCCCACCCCCAGGATGCGGCTCTTGTCCGCGATGCCCAGCAGCTTGAAGCAGCGCTCGTAGACCGGGGCATAGGGCTTGCCGTGCTGGCGCACGTCGCCGCCCATCTCCTCGTAGCGGGCGGCCAGCGTGCCGGCGCAGATCACCAGCATCGGCCCGACCATCACCACCAGGTCCGGGTTGGCGCAGATCATCGGCAGGCCGGCGGCAAGGCAGGCGTCCAGTTGCGGCTGATAGTCCGCCACCGTCTCGCCGAAGGTCACGATGCCGGTGTTGACCACGAAGTCCGCCTCGGCCGGCGTTGCCGCAACCTGATAGCCGAGCCCGTCATAGACGTCGGTGTCGCGGTCCGGCCCGATGTGGTAGAGCCGCCGGCCGAGCGCCGCGTGCCAGGGATCGTCGCGGTCGCGCAGCGCCTCGTAGGTCGCCTCGCCCGAAGTCATGACATGGTTGTAGCGGTCGCGCCCCAGCCCCATGCCGTCCAGCTTCTCGATCACGCCGGTGGTGCGGCGCGGCGCGTTGGACAGCAGGCAAATCGTCTTGCCGGCGGCGCGCATGCGGTCCAGGCAGTCGGGCACGCCGGGATAGGGCCTCTCGCCGTCATGCAGAACGCCCCACAGGTCCAGGATGAACCCGTCGTAGCGGTCGATGACCTCGGCGATGCCGGAAATCTGTCGGATGTCGGCCATGGTGTCCGGTCGGTTGATGGTGAGGTGAAGGTCGGATTGCGTCAACAAGCCGGTCTCAGCGCGGTTGCAGCAACTCCGCATAGACCGCCAGCGTGTCGGCGCACATGCGGTCCTTGGTGTAGCGGTCGGCGACGAAGGCCATGGCGCGGGCGCCGATGGCCTCGCGCTGCTCCGGCGTCAGCGACAGCGCCTCGCCCAGCGCTCGGGCCAGCGCATCGGGATCGTCCGGCGGCACCACCCAGGCGGTCTCGCCGGGGACGACGGTCTCCTGATATGCACCGATGGCCGAGACGATCACCGGCTTGCCCATCGCCTGCGCCTCCACGATCACGCGCCCGAAGGCTTCCGGCTCGCGCGAGGCAGAGACGACCACCGTGGACAACAGGTAGGCCGCGGCCATGTCGCTGCAATGGTCGGTCATCCGCACCACGCCGCGCAGGCCGTTGGTGGCGATGCGGTTCTCCAGCTCCTCGCGGTAGCCGGTACGGCCCTGGTCGGAGCCGACCAGCAGCGCCAGCACGTCCTTGCGCCCCAGCTTCGCCAGCGCGTCGATCAGCACGATCTGGCCCTTCCAGCGGGTCAGCCGGCCGGGCAGCAGGATCACCGGCCGGTCGTCCGGCAGGTTCCATTGCTTGGCGAGCGTCACCAGACGCGTCGGGCTGACCCGGTCGGGGGCGAAGACGCTGCGATCGATGCCGCGGTGGATGACGCGCACCCGCTGCGGATCGACCGGATAGTTGCCCAGCACATGGTCGCGGATGAAGCCGGAGATGGCGATCACCCGCTCGCCCCGCGCCATCACCGAGTTGTACCAGCGCTTCAGCCGGCCGCCGACCGGCCCGCTGCCGAAATTGTAGGGGGCGTGGAAGGTGGTCATGTAGCGGGCGCCGGTCTCCCGGCAGGCCAGCCACGCGCTCCAGGCCGGCGCGCGGGAGCGGGCATGGACGATGTCCACCTTGTGCTCGCGGATGATGGCGGCCAGCCGGCGGGCGTTGCGGCGGATGGTCAGCGGGTTCTTGGAGGCGAGCGGCAGGGTCAGGTGCGTGATGCGGGCGCGGTCCAGTTCGCGCACCATCGGCCCGCCTTCCGACGCCACCAGCGGCGTGCCGCCGGCGGCCTGCAGGGCGAGCGCCATGTCGATGCAGCCGCGCTCCGCCCCGCCGGTGACCAGCGTCGGCACCACCTGCAGCACCGTCGGCGCCCGGCCGCCCGGCCAGTGGGGGAGCCGGGTGTCCTGATGGGCGTCCGCGTTGCGCGGGGATGGGTCGGTGGTAAGGTGGGGGTCGAAATCCATGATGCCGGCTGCTTCGCAAGGGGCGGCCCGGGACCGGCCGCGGGCCCCGGCATGCCGGCGTCCGTCGAACCGGTGTCCGACCGTATGCCGGTATCCGTTGCCGAAGGTGACCGTATGACCGAAACCGCAGCCCAACCGGGCGGCGCGCACCATAGCCTAACGCGCGGTGCGGCGACCATAGCCTATCACCACACCCCTGCCGGTCCGTCCGGACAGGGCAAGCCCGGCGTCATGCCAGGGGTAATGTTCTTGGGCGGCTTCATGTCTGACATGACCGGCGGCAAGGCGACCACGCTGGAGGCCTGGGCGGTGGAGCACGGCCTGTCCTTCACCCGCTTCGACTATCAGGGCCACGGCGCCTCCAGCGGCCGGTTCGCCGACGGCACCATCGGCCTTTGGGCCGACGATGCGCTGGCGGTGCTGGACCGGGTGACGACGGGGCCGCAGATCCTGGTCGGCTCCTCCATGGGCGGCTGGATGATGCTGCTGACCGCGCTCCGCCGTCCGGAGCGGGTGGCCGGCCTGGTCGGCATCGCGCCGGCCCCCGACTTCACCGAAGACCTGATGTGGGACATCTTCGACGCCGACATCCGCCGGCAGATCATGGAACAGGGCGTGTGGAACCGCCCGTCGGAGTACGGCCCGGAGCCGCAGCCGATCACCCGCGCCCTGATCGAGGACGGCCGCAACCACCTGCTGCTGCGCGGCCCCATCGCCTATGGCGGCCCCGTCCGCCTGTTGCACGGCCAGCGCGACCCCGACGTCCCCTGGCAGCTCAGCCTGCGCATCGCCGAGGCGCTGACGGGCGACGACGTCCGCGTGACCCTGGTGAAGGACGGCGACCACCGCCTGTCCCGTTCCCAGGATCTGGACCTGCTGTGCCGCACCGTCGGAGCCCTGGTGGACGAGGTTTGTGGATGAAATAGGGGTGGTTCGGCGCGCCGCCAAAAAAACGTCGCCCGCGTGAAACGGAGGCTTGCATCGCCGCGAACCTCTGGCTATAACGCGGGCCTCTGCGGAGGGGTGGCCGAGTGGTTGAAGGCGCACGCCTGGAAAGTGTGTATACGTCAAAAGCGTATCGAGGGTTCGAATCCCTCTCCCTCCGCCACTAAATCTCGCCAGTGCGCAAGGCAAATTCAAATGGCTTTGCTGGCAGATTATTCAGCTTTGAAATAGCAAATAGACCTGTACCAGCGAAGTCGGTGGTGTTTTACCGTCCGCAACTGGGCGCATGATGCATGCTGCTTTGAGAGTTGCGCAGGTCGCCTGAATTCTCGATCCGAGTTGGCAGGCTTTGACTTTTCCCTTCGCGCATCCACGCGTTTAACAAGCCTGTGACTGTGGGTTTTCCGGAAGAGAGGATGCTCCGGCCGGGGGCCGTGAATCCTGTGGAACCGCTCCTGAGCGGGCGTGGTATTTTTCCCGAAGCCAGAATGGCAATCCGGCTTATATCCGAATAAGGTAATCCGTTTTCGTTTCCCCTTGAAACGATACCCCACTTTTGGTTTCATAAATTCACGGTTTAAGTGATTTTCCGAGGTTCGCGTGCGTATACGAATTGGATTGGCTGCAGCCATTTTTGCTGCTGGCATGTTGTCCGCCTGTCAGACCATGAATGACGTGGCGAAGGTGGTTGGCAAGCCACCGGAGAAGACGCTTGAGATGCGTTCGCTCCAGACGCGCCGTTTCGACAGTGAGAATGAAAAGCTCCTGCTCGAGGCCGGAACCCAGACTCTCCAGGATCTTGGCTTCACCATCTCCGAATCGTCGAGCGACGTGGGGGTGGTGGTGGCCTCCAAGCAGCGGAATGCGGAAGAGAGTGGGCAGGTCGCGGCACAGATTGGCCTGACGATCGCAATGGCTCTCCTTGGCGTGGCAAACAACCCCACTTGGGACCAGGAGCAGACCATTCGGGTGACGCTCATCGCCAATCCGGTATCGGGCGGTCGCCAGACCGAAGTGCGCACGACCTTCGACCGAATCCTGATCAACAATCACGGAAATGCCTGGAAGGCGGAGTTGCTCATGGAACCGCAACTCTACCAGGAGTTCTATGAAAAGCTCTCGGCCAGCGCATTCCTCGAGGCACACAAGATATGACACCGCGCAAGAGCATCCGTTTTGCGGCTCTCGGCGCCATGGCGCTCGCCGTCACAGGTTGCCAAACTGCCAATCAATCGCAAGTCGTGCTCAGCAAGAAGAGTCCCGTCGAACTGAGGGCTATGCAGGCACGTGCGTTCGAAACTTCAGATCAGAACAAGACCCTGCGAACCGTGATCGCCACTTTCCAGGATCTCGGCTATGGGATCGACAAGGTCGAACCGGCTGCCGGAACCGTTTCCGCAAGCAAACTGGCCAAACTCCGCGTGACCGCGACAGTTTATCCGCGTGGCCCCTCCCGCATGATCGTTCGTTCCAATGCCCTGGTTATGAGCCCTGGAATGGAAAGTCAGGTGGATGATCCGACTTTTTACCAGCAGCTGTTCTTCGAACCACTGGCCAAAGCAATGTTCCTGACAGCCCTCGAGTTGGGAAGTGAGGAGGATGTTCCGCCGGTTCCTGACGCTGCGTCAAAAGTCACCACCAAGCCGTAAATCCTATTCACATCGAGGTCTCTCCATGTTTTCCAAAAGCAGCACGTTGGTTCTGATGGGGCTTGCCTCGGTATTGCTGGCCGGTTGTCAGACGGCCGGTGAGCATGCGGCTGCCGTCCGTCAGATGCAGGATGCGGACCGCATGACCGTCGGCAAGGTGCAGCGCGAGATCCGCGTCGGCATGACCAGTGCGGAGGTCGTCGAAGTTCTTGGTTCTCCCAACATGGTGACGACGGATGACCGTCGGCGTGAGAACTGGGTCTACGACAAGATCTCGACGGACACGGCGTATTCCTCCAGCAGCGGTGGCGTGAGCGCGCTGATTCTCGGTGGCGGCCCCATCGGCGCCGGCTTTGGCGGTGGCTTGGGCAGCGCGGGCGTAAGCGGCTCCGCGGGCGCACGCAGCACGTCCCAGCGTACGTTGACGGTGATCATCAAGTTTGACGAGAGCAGCCGGGTCCGGGATTTCTCGTACCGCTCCAGCAGCTTCTGATCGGAGCGGCAGCATGAAACGCCGGGTTGTCGTATCTGCTTTGATCTTAGCCGCATTGGCCGGCTGCCAACAGACCTCAGGAACGCAGCAACACGCCGCCGCGCTCACCTTGGCAGCGGAAAACCTGGGGCAGCGTCAGATGCAAACCCGGCGTTTCGATACGACCGATGAACGAAGCATCCTCGCTGCGTCCGCCGGTGTGCTGCAGGATCTGGGCTTTACCACTGAAGAGACCAACCTCAAAGCCGGCCTGATCGTCGCTTCCAAGGATCGGGACGCCGTCGAGGCTGGGCAGGTTGCCGGGCAGGTCTTTTTCGCTCTGCTGGTTTCGGCCATGGGAGGTCGGGCGGATCCTGTGTGGGACGCCAACCAGAAGATCAGAATCTCTATCGTGACGCGACCTGCGGCTGATCGGAACGGCATCATTGTCCGTGCGACGTTCCAGCGTGTGATTTGGAACACGAAGAACCAGATCTCACGCGTCGAGACGATCGACAAGCCCGAGATACATCAGCAGTTTTTCGACAAGCTCTCGCAATCGGTTTTCCTTGAGGCACACCAAATATGAACATGCCCGATCGCCGGAATTGGCAGGTCCGCGGTTGGACCGTGGTTCTTGGAGTGGCATTGATCCTGCCGCTTGGCGGCTGCCAAACGGATTCGAAACAGCAGGTGATGGCAACCGACAAGAGTCAGGTCGAGTTGCGCGCCATCCAGACGCGCGCATTCGATACCACCGACCGTAACCTGACGATCCGTACAGTAATCAGCAGTCTTCAAGACCTGGGCTTCGTCATCGATAAGGCCGATGAACAGCTGGGCATCGTCAGCGGCACCAAGCTGTCAGGCTATGCCATGCGCATGACGATTACCGTCCGCCCGCGTGGCAAAACCCAAATGGCGGTGCGCGCGAGTGCGCAGTACAACTTGGTTGCTGTGTCTGATGCGGAGCCCTACCAACAGTTCTTTGCCGCCTTGTCAAAGGCGATGTTCCTGACGGCCAACGAAGTGGACTGACGCTCCGCAAGATCGGGGCGGGGATATCCTGACTTTCTGTTTATCGACGCCGCCAACGGCCTCAAGCCAACCCATCGCACAATAGAAAAGCCCGCCCCGCATCCGGCAATTGCCGGTGCGGGGCGGGCTTCAAGTCGTTTCCGGTGCCTGGAACGGAAGGGGGATGCCCCTTACTTCGCCCGCGACACGCGGCGCAGGAAGTCGATGAACTGCGCCTGCTCTTCCGGGGACAGGTCCTTGACCATGCCCTGGTCGTGGGCCTGGACGCGCGGGATCAGATCGTCCATCAGGGACTGACCTTCCGGCGACAGGCGCAGCGCGTAGGAGCGGCGGTCGTTGGGCGAGGGGGCGCGGACGACGAGGCCGCGCGACTCGAGGCGGTCGATCACCGCGACCATGGTCGACCGGTCGATGCCGACCGCCGTGCCGAGGTCGGACTGCGACAGCCCCTCGTTCTCCCGGATCATGATCAGCACGCCGAACTGGCCGGGCGTGATGTCGTGCGGAGCGACCGCGTTCTGAAAGCTCTGGAACACCGCGACCTGAGCCTTGCGCAGGTTGTAACCCACGAGTTCGGGAAGGGGGCCAAGGGCGAGCTTGCCGTTTTTGCCGGGGCGCAGACGCGACCGCCGGTCGGCGGGGGTGGAACGCTCGTTGTCAGTCACCGTGGATGCCATGTTTTGGATGAATTATCGGATGAACGGATAAAATGCGGGCAAGGCTTTCGTTTGTCAGCAAGAACCGCACGGAGGACATGATATGCATACCAGATATGCGTGAAACGTATTGGTTGGCGCCCATACAAATTCCATCTTGAAGAGTCAAGAAGTGGTCGACGCCGATTTGACGCCGATCGCCCGCCCAGCGGTTTCCCCTGCCGCGCGCGGGTTCCGCGAATCGGAGCTTCCGACGCCCGGTCCCCCCAGACCGGGCGTCTTCGTTTTCCGGGTGTCTTCGTTTTCCGGGCTTCGGCTGGCTCCCGAGTCGCCTTGCCCGAACCGGGAAATCGATGCGGCTTTGCAGGGCAGGGCGGATGGTTGGGCGCTTGGTCCGTCACCGGCTTTCGGGTTAGCTGTTCGGGAGCGTCCCAACCTTGAGAGCCGATGCCATGGCATTCGCCATTCCCCTGTGGTCCCAGCCGGCCGTCCCCGTCGTGGGCGGCGATCCGTTCCCGGTGCGCCGCATCTACTGCGTCGGCCGCAACTATGCCGCCCATGCGCGCGAGATGGGCGCCGATCCCGACCGCGAGCCGCCCTTCTTCTTCATGAAGCCGGCCGACGCCATCGTCGCCGACGGCGCCACCATCCCCTATCCGCCCCGCACCGCCAACCTGCACCATGAGATCGAACTGGTGGTGGCGATCAAGACCGGCGGCCATGACATCCCGGTCGACCGAGCGCTGGACCATGTGTTCGGCTATGCCGTCGGGCTCGACATGACCCGGCGCGACCTGCAGAACGCCGCCAAGAAGGAAGGCAAGCCCTGGGACATGGGCAAGGGCTTCGACCGGTCGGCGCCGTGTTCCGCCATCCGCACCGTCGCCGACATCGGCCATCCGGACAAGGGTGCCGTCACCCTTCAGGTGAATGGCGAGCCGCGGCAGAAGGGCGACCTGTCCGACCTGATCTGGTCGGTGGCGGAGACGATCTCCTACCTGTCCGGGCTGGTCGACCTGCAGCCGGGCGACCTGATCTACACCGGCACGCCCGAGGGCGTCGGCCCGGTGGTGGCCGGCGACGTGCTGACCGGCGAGGTCGAAGGCGTCGGCACCCTGACCCTGACCATCGCCTGAGCCGCCGGACATGCGCATCGCGACCTGGAACATCAATTCGGTCCGCATGCGTCTGGACCTCCTCCTCCGCCTGATGGAGGAGGAGCGGCCGGACGTGATCTGCCTGCAGGAAACCAAGGTGGTGGACGCCGACTTCCCGCTCGCTCCCCTGGCGGAGCGCGGCTATGTCCACGCCCACATCCATGGGATGAAGAGCTACAACGGCGTCGCCATCCTGTCGCGCCTGCCCTTCGAGTCGCACGACGTCCAGCACTGGTGCGGCAAGCAGGACTGCCGCCACGCGCTCGCCCATCTGCCGGGCGGGATCGAGTTGCACTGTGTCTACATCCCCGCCGGCGGCGACATCCCCGACCCGGCGGTGAACGACAAGTTCGCCCACAAGCTCCAGTTCCTGGACGAGATGACCCACTGGCTGGGCACGGAGCGGACGCCCGACCGTCCCATGGTGCTGGTCGGCGACCTGAACATCGCGCCGCTGGAACAGGATGTCTGGAGCCACAAGGAGCTGCTGTCCGTCGTCTCCCACACGCCGATCGAGGTGGAAAAGCTGGGAGCGATGCAGGCTTCGGCCGGCTGGGTCGACGCCATGCGCCGCTTCGTCCCGCCGGAGGAGAAGCTCTACACTTGGTGGAGTTACCGGGCGAAGGACTGGGCCGCCTCCAACCGCGGCCGGCGCCTGGACCACATCTGGGTGACCCGGCCGCTGGAAGGCGCGCTGCAGGGCATCAAGGTGCTGCGCGATGCCCGCGGCTGGGAGCCGAAGCCGTCGGACCATGTGCCGGTGATCGTCGATCTGAACGTCTGAGGGATGGGGCCTGATGCATGGGGGAAGGGGGCTCCGCAGCCGCGCCCCCTTCCGCTTCCGTCTACTCCAGCAGCCCGATGTTCATCCGGACGACCGACGGCGTGCCGTCCTCCGCCAGCCGGAACAGATGGGCGCAGCCGTTGCGGAGATCCTCCGCCGGGTCGTCGCGCATGTCCCACCCGGTGGCGAGCGAATAGAGAGCCCTTAGGATGCCGTTGTGGGCGACGGCGCCGGTCGGTCGGCCGTCGGCGGCAAGGTCGGCGAGCCAGCTGCGCAGGCGGGCCTGCACCTCGCGCGGGCTCTCTCCGCCGGGGGCCTTGTAATCCAGGCCCAGCCGGTCGTGGCGGGCGGGCATGCGGCCGTCGGCGCGCAGATCCTCGGTGCGCAGCCCCTCCCACTCGCCCCAGTCCATTTCGACGATCCGCGGTTCCGGCGTGGGATCGAGGCCGAGCAGCAGCGCGGTTTCCCAGGCGCGGCGCTTCGGGCTGGCGACCCAGCGCAAACCGGCCGACTCGGGCGGCAGGCGATAGCGGGCGACCCGTGCGCGGCCGGCTTCGGACAGCGGCTCGTCGATGCTGCCCTGGATGCGCCCTTCGGCGTTCCAGGCGGTCGGGCCGTGGCGGAGGATCAGCAGGGTGGTCATGAGGATACCGGGACGCGGGTGATTGAGGACGCGTCCGGAGTTTAGCGCTTCGCCGGCTTCTGCACCGGCATTTCCTTCACCTGGGCCAGGGCGACGCGGACGCGCGCCAGATCGGGCGGCGGTGCCTTGGCTGCGGGAGTGGCCGGAGTCTTTGCCGGAGCCTTGGACGGCTTCGCACCGGCGTCGGCCACCTGCACGCGCGCCTTCGCGTTGCTGGCCTTCTGGGCGAGCGCCAGCGCCTGGGCTTGGGCCTTGGCGCGGGCACGGGCCTGCGCCTCCAGGATCTGCGGCGCGCGCGGCTCGCCGGTCTTCGGCACCCAGGTGCGGAAGGGGCCGGTGTCGACATGGACATGGCCGGTGTGGGCGTACATCGCATAGCCGCCGCGCTGCATCGCCGCCGCCTCCTCCGCCAGCCGTGCGGGCGGGATGCCGGGGATGGAGAAGTCCGCCGCCTGACCGCGCAGGTGGTAGGAGTTCTCGGCGACGTTCGGGTTGCTGCGGGAAAGGCTGGCGTTGGTGGCGCTCGACCGGAAACCCGAGGTGATGCGGATCGGCGACTCGGGCGGCGCGCCGACCCGCTGGCGCAGTTCGACCAGCATGTCGATCAGGGCTGGGTCGATCGGGATCATCTCGTCGCTGCGGCGGTCGCGGAACAGGACGGAAATCTCGCGCATCGCCGCCGGGTCATAGCCGTCGCCGGGACGCCAGTAGGTGACGGATACCGTCTCGCCGCTGGCGGGGTGGTGCAGGACCACGTTGCGCGGGGCGCCGTCCAGCTTCGCGCTTTCCAGCGGCGGCGCGGTGGCGCAGCCGCCAAGCTGCGTTGCGATGGTCAGGACGGCAAGCACACCCAAGGCACGACCGGTCATGCGCATCGCTTTTCCCCCAAGCTTTGCACGCCCCAACGATCCCCGCCCGCCCCAATCGTGGCGGGGTTGCAGGTCCGATCTAATACCAAGAATGTCACACGAGGCCAGTGTGACAAAGCAACCTGTGGCGCATTCGACACGCACAAGCGCTTTCACTGAAGGGAATGGATTTTCGCGATTCAACCCCTGCGGAGGGGCGGGCTACAGGGATAGTTCCATCCCCTCGCGGGCCACCAGCGATCCGGGGCGCATCGCCTCCGCCTCCGCCCCGATGACGTCCAGCTCGTCGTCCGTGCGGGCGGGATCGTGATGGAAGATCACCGCGCGGCCGACGCCGGCGGCCTCGGCCAGCCGCAGGCACTCCTGCCAGGTCGAATGGCCCCAGCCGACGCGCGCCGGATACTCGGCGTCGGTGTAGGTGCTGTCATACACCATCAGGTCGGCACCCCGCAGCAGGTCGAGGATCACGGGATCGCGCCCTTCGGCTGGATGTTCGGTGTCGGTCAGGACGCACAGGCTGCGGCCGCCATGCTCCACCCGATAGCCGGTGGCGCCGTCGGGATGGTTCAGCGCGCAGGTGCGCACCACCACGCCCGGCGCCGGCTCCAGAGTCTGGCCGGCCTGGAAGTCGCGGTACTGGCAATCGGCGCGGAAGATCTCCACCGGCACCGGGAACAGCGGTGCCGTCATCATGTCCGACAGCACGGTGCGGAACGGCCGGTCCGGCGGCAGGTGCCCGGCCCACAGCCGCAGCCGGCTGCCGGGATCGAAGGCGGGGGCGAAGAAGGGCAGGCCGCAGATGTGGTCGAGATGGCTGTGGGTCAGCAGCAGGTCGATGTCCACCGGCCCGCCGCCCCTGGCCAGCGACTCGCCGAGCGGGCGGATGCCGGTGCCGCAGTCGAAGACGATGTGGGCACCGCCGCAACGGACCTCGATGCAGGCGGTGTTGCCGCCATAGCGGATGGTCGTCGGCCCGGGCGAGGCGATGCTGCCGCGCACGCCCCAGAAGCGGACGGTGAAGGGGGACGGGCCGCCGGCCTCTTCCCGGGCGGGCGGGGGAACGGAATTGATCGTATTGCGAACGGTCATGACGGCGCCATGGTGGCGGTCCCGCTTGCCCGAGTCTAGCAAATCTCTTACCCCCGGCGTCCCGCCGAGGCTTCCCCTTCCGGGCGGGATGTTGGATGGTGGCGCGCCTTTCGAACGGGCGGGACGCGGGTCGCCGACCCACGATGGGCACCTGTCCAAACCCATAAGATGTGGTAGGTTGGGGCTCGTCGCGCATTGCGCGGCATGACCTACCAGGGTCCCCGCGCGGGTGGGGACCGGCTCCGGCGGAACCCGACGCGGATGGATCCTGACAAGCTCGCCAAAGTCCTCGCCATGGCCGAGTCGGAGCATCAGGGCGAGGCGCTGTCCGCGCTGCGCGCTGCCCGGATCATGCTGTCCCGCGCCGGCCTGTCCTTCCGCGACCTTGCGGAACGGGCGCGCACGCCGGTGCCCCCCGTCCCCGAACCGCCTCCCGCCGCCGAACCCGCCGGGGCGCCGGCCCCGCCGCCGCCGCCGGACGAACTTGTCCGGGGCTTGCGCCGGCAGGTGAAGGACCTGGAACTGGAACTCGCAACCCTGCGCCGCCAGCTCGACAAGGCGTCGGGCGATGCCGACCGCCAGCGCGAGGAGGCCGACCGCTGGCGCACCCTGGCCCGCGAGACGGCGGAAAAGCTGTGGGACATGGGCAAGGCGCTGGAGCGAAAGCACTCCCGCCACGCCGACACCGACAAGCGCCGCGCCGTGCTGGAACTGCTTCAGGACCCCGGCAGCGCCCTGCTGTCCGACCGCGAGATTGCGCGCCGCGTCGGCGTGTCGCCGCACGACGTCAGCCATTGGCGCCGCCGGATGGCCATCGTCGGGCGCAAGCTGCGTTTGCTGCCGGTGGTGCCACGCGGCCGCGGCCTGTGGGGCGGGCCGTCGGCCATCGGCTTGGGCGCTGCTGCAAGGCTGGGCCGGCATCCGTCGGGGGAGCGCGAACGCCAGCGCTGGCTCGGCTTCGCCGGCGAGGTCACCATCGCCGAACGGGGAAGCCGGCGGGGGCTGGCCCCCTGCGGACGGCGCTGAACCGCGGCCCGCTGGGCGCGCTATCGCTTAAGGCACCAGCCGGTAGCCGCCGGGCTCCGTCACCAGGATGCGGGCGTTGGACGGGTCGGCCTCGATCTTCTGGCGCAGGCGGTAGACGTGGGTTTCCAGCGTGTGGGTGGTGACCGCGGCGTTGTAGCCCCAGACCTCTCCCAGCAGGGTCTCGCGCCCCACCACCAGATCGCCGGCCCGGTACAGGTATTTCAGGATCGCCGTTTCCTTCTCGGTCAGGCGGATCTTCCTGTTGGCGGCCTCGTCCAGCAGCAGCTTGGCGCCGGGGCGGAAGCTGTAGGGGCCGATGGCGAAGACGGCGTCCTCCGTCTGCTCGAACTGGCGCAGCTGGGCACGCAGCCGGGCGATCAGCACCCCCAGGCGGAAGGGCTTGGTCACATAGTCGTTGGCGCCGGATTCCAGCCCCAGGATGGTGTCGGCGTCGGTAGCAGATGCGGTCAGCATGATGATGGGGCAGCGCACGCCCTCGCGGCGCAGCAGCTTGCAGACGTCGCGCCCGTCCATGTCCGGCAGCCCGACGTCGAGCAGGATGGCGGAAAAGCCGCCCCCGGTGGCCGCAGCAGCCGCCCGGACCGCGTTCAAGGCGCCCGCGCCGTCGCCGGCCTCCTCCGTTTCGAACTCCTCCAGCAGCCGCAGCTGTTCCGCCAGCGACCGGCGCAGGGCGGTGTCGTCATCGACCAGGAGGATGCGCTTTGCAGGGGTCATGGGGGTGCGGCACGGAAGCGGGAAGCGGACGGCCCCGGACCGCAAGGCCGGGGCCGCGCCTTAGTAGCATGGCGGCGGCGGATTGTCGTGGTGGCTTGTGGGCGGGGCAGAAGGGCGGGGCAGAGGGACGGGGCCGGGCGCCGCCGGACGGCCCCTACAGCGTGGCGAGCGCCGCCGTCAGTGCTGCCGCTCCGCCGCCGTCCGCGGTGGCGCGGATCACCCGGTCCGGCTGGACGCCCAGCGCCCGCACCGCGGTAGCCGTCTCGTCGTCCGGCACCACGACGCGGCGCATCAGGGACAGCGCGCCCTGTTCCAGGTTGCGGCGCACCGCGGCCTCTTCGGCGGTCAGCTCCGGATCGGCCCAGTGGAGCCGGTCGACCAGCGCGACGAAGCGCAGGCGGCGGTCGTCCGCCGGCAGGCTGGCGGCCAGATTGAACAGGGCGTTGCCGTCCAGCAGGACCGGCGCGCCGTCGGGCAGCCGCGCCAAGGCGATGTCGGCCGCCAGCACCGCCGAGGGATCGACCTGCGGATAGGGACCGGGCAGGGCGTGGACCGTCATGCCGGCCCCCGCGGCTCGCAGCGCCTCGACCATGCGGCGGCCGTAGGCGTCGGCGGGAAGCTCGGCTGGCATCACCGCATGGAGCACGGTGGGCGGTTCCTGAGGCGGCAGGGGCTGGATGGTCACGGGGCGGAAACTCTGGATGGAGGCGGGATAAGGGCAGGCTAACGGGATCGTTGCGCCTTCGGCAACGGTGTGGCGCGCGGGAATCGCTGGACAGGGGCGCGCCACCTGCGCTTTGCTTCGGCCGCCGAACGCACCATGTCCCGTTCTTGCGCCGAAACCGGCGCTCCCGCTACGCAAAGCCGCCGACGATGCAAGCCGAACACCCCACCCACACCACCACGATGGCCACCCTGTCCGCGCCCGCGGCCTCTCCGACGCCGATCGACGAGGCGGCGGTGCGCGCCGTCGACCGGGCACTGGCCGCGCTGCGCCGTGGGGAGGTCGTGGCGATCGAGACCGCCGACGGCACCGTCGGTGCGGCGGTGTCGGTGGAATCGGTGGCGCTCGACGCGGTGGAGCGGCTGAAGGCGCTGACCGGCGGCACGCCGCGGCTGGTGGTCACCCGCCGCCGGGCCGTGGTGCTGGGGCTTGCCGCCGCCGACGCGGCGCAGCCGGCCGGCGACATCGCCGGCGACCAGGCGCCGGGCTCCTCCAGCGAGAACTTTGGCGCCATGGCGCTCGACCGTCCCGGCGGGCTGACCGCCGACCAGGCCCACGCGCTGGCCGATCCCGAACAGCACCCGCAGGCGCAGGGCGCGCTGCCCGCCGGACTGACCGCGGCGGAGGCCCGGCCCGGCAGCCGAGAGGCCGCCGCCGTCGATCTCGCCCGTCTGGCCCGCCTGCTTCCCGCCGCCATCACCGCCGACCTGCCGTCCTCCGGCCCGGCGGCCGGCGTCAGCGCCGCGGACTGGGCGGCGGAGCACGACCTGCTGCTGGTGCGGGCGTCGGACGTCGCCGATTACCGTGTCCATGTGGTGCGCACCCTGCGCCGTGTCGCCGACGCGCGGGTGCCGCTGGTGGGGTCGGAGAACACGCGCATCTACGCCTTCCGCCCGGCCGACGGCGGGCCGGAGCATCTGGCGATCGTCATCGGCGATCCCGATCCGGATCAGCCGGTGCTGGCCCGCCTGCATTCCGAATGCTTCACCGGCGACCTGCTGGGGTCCCTGCGCTGCGACTGCGGCGACCAGCTGCGCGGCGCCATCGCCGAGATCGCCCGGCAGGGCAGTGGCGTGCTGCTGTATCTGGCGCAGGAGGGGCGCGGCATCGGGCTGGTCAACAAGCTGCGCGCCTACCGCATCCAGGACCGCGGTTTCGACACGGTGGACGCCAACGAGATCCTCGGCTTCGAGGCGGACGAGCGCGTCTATCTGCCGGCGGCGGAGATGCTGCGCCAGCTGGGCTTCTCCGCCGTGCGGCTGATGACCAACAACCCGGAGAAGCTGCGCCAGCTCGCCCGCTGCGGCATCGCTGTGGTGGAGCGGGTAGCCCACATCTTCCCCGCCAACGGCCACAACGAGGGCTATCTGCGCACTAAGGCGGAACGCAGCGGCCATATGTTCTGAACCATCGGTTCCGGGCTGGAATGGCGGGGCACGAATCGCCCTGCCGGCCCGGCAGTTCTTGCCGCCCACCGCCATCGGACCCGGCACTGGGAATCGGATTCCGGGTTCGGCCTGCCCTGATCCTCGCGAATCGCGGGATTCCGCGGCGGATGGGTCGGAAGGGGTTGGCACGGGGCTTGCTGTACCCTGTCGTGACCACCGAGCCGGGAGACCGCCCATGGCCATCGACGCCACCACCATCGACAGCAGCGCCGTCCATCGTCCGGCGCCGCGCGAAAAGGCGTCGCCGGTCATCGACGGCGGCCACAACGGCGGGTCCGTCGAAATCCAGGGAGACATGTCCTTCTGGGACTTCCTGGACATTATCAACCCGCTGCAGCACATCCCGATCGTCAGCACCGTCTATCGCGAGATCACCGGCGACACCATCCAGCCGTCCATGCGGGTCATGGGCGACATCCTGTATGGCGGCGTCATCGGCGGCATGGCCTCCATCGCCAATGCAGTGATCGAGCAGTCGACGGGCAAGGACGTCGGGGACACGGTCATGGCCTCGCTCGGCTTTGGGGGCGGTGACCATCCCGCCACCCCCACGGCCGTCGCGGACGCCTCGGGGGGCCGGTCAAGTCCGGCTCCCCCGCGGATCCGTCGCGCATGGAGCCGCCCAAGGCCGCGGAGGGCGCGCCGCCCGCCGGCGGTCTCGCCGCGGCCCTGGCGGCGGCCGGCCCGACGGCACCGTCGGCCGCTTCCGTTGCGAATTCACCCATGGCGACCGGTCAGCCGGTCAGGCTCTCCGCTCCCGGACCCGCTCCGGCGTCCGCTCCTGCAGCCGAGGCGTCGCCGGCCCTGGTGGCGCAGCTGGCGGGCGGTGGTGCGGTGCCGCACCCCAGCAAGATGCCGGCGCGCGACACCCCGCTCGCCAGTTCCGCCCTGGCCAAGCACAGCGTGCCCCGCAACGCCGCGCCGGTCCCCGGATCGGTCATGGCCGCCGCGCGCGCCGCCGGTGCCGCTCCCGCCAACGGCAACCAGGCTGCGCCCGTCCAGCCCGCCAATGCACAGCCCGCCGGCACCGCGCCGGGCGATGCCGCCGCCGGTTCGGCGCCGGTGTCGCCGGACATGCTGTCGGAAACGATGATGCGCAATCTGGCGAAGTATGAGCAGTCACGCCGGGCGGCCCAGAGCGCCGCCAGCACCACGCGGATATCGGGATGAGCATCGAGATCACCGTGACGCCGGACGCCGGTCCGGAAGCCACCACCGGCCGCCTGCGCTGGCCCGGCGGCGACGTGCCCTGCGTGCTCGGCCGCGGCGGCGTGCGGTCCGACAAGCGGGAGGGCGACGGCGCCACCCCGGTCGGCCGCTTTCCGTTGCGCCGGGTCCTGTGGCGCGCCGACCGGCTGCCGCCGCCGGAAACCGGCCTGCCGACCGGTGCCATTGCCGAGGATGACGGCTGGTGCGACGCGCCGGAGGATCCGGCCTATAACCGTCCTGTCCTCCGCCCCTATCCCGCCAGCCACGAGGCGATGTGGCGGGACGACCATGTCTACGACATCGTGGTGGTGATGGGGCACAATGACGACCCGGTCGTGCCGGGGCTGGGCAGCGCCGTGTTCCTGCACCTGACCCGGCCGGACCGGGCGCCGACCGCCGGCTGCGTCGCGCTGGCGCCCGATGACATGCTGCGCCTGCTGAAGGACTGCGGGCCGGGCAGCGCGTTGAGCGTCGCCGCGCCGGCGGGATGATGCGGGCAGAGGTTACGCTGCGGGATAGGGGCGCGCGCCGAAGATCGCCGTGCCGACCCGCACATGGGTGGCGCCGAACCGCACCGCCGTCTCGTAGTCGCCGCTCATGCCCATGCTGATCTCGGCCAGCCCCAGCCGGCGCGCCATCTCCGCCAGCAGGGCGAAATGCATGGCCGGCTCCTCGTCCACCGGCGGGATGCACATCAGCCCGGTGACCGGCAGCCCCAGCCGGTCGCGGCAGTCGGCCAGGAAGGCTTCGACCTCGGCCGGGGCGATGCCGGCCTTCTGCGGCTCCTCGCCGGTGTTGACCTCGATCAGGCAGCGCGGCCGGCGGCCGGTCTTCGCCATCTCGTCGGCCAGCGCTTCGGCCAGCTTTGGACGGTCCAGGGTCTGGATCACGTCGAACAGGGCGACGGCGTCCTTGACCTTGTTGGTCTGCAGCGGCCCGATCAGGTGCAGTTCCAGATCGGGGAACCGCTCCTTCAGCGCCGGGAACTTGGCCTTGGCCTCCTGCACGCGGTTTTCGCCGAACACGCGCTGGCCGGCCGACAGCGCTTCCTCCACCGCCTCGGCGGGGTGGGTCTTCGACACCGCCACCAGCGTCACCGCCCCTTCGCCGCGCCCGCAGGAGGCCGCGGTCTCCGCAATGGCGCGGCGTACCGAGTCGAGCCGTGCCGTCACGCCGTCCGCAACCGCGGAACCGCCTGTTTCGCCGCCGGTTTGCGTATCCTTGCCAGTGCCCTGCGTCGTCGTCATGGCCGCCCCCAATCCGGTCGCTGCGGGTGTACAGCGCTTCCGCGGCGTGTTAGCGGACGGTCCGCGGAAACGCAAGCGCCCCAACGCGCCCGCTCCAATGCACTTGGAAGGGGGAACCCGGATGGCGGCGCCGGCATCGTCATCGTCTGCACATCGAGGAGACCTCCGCATGCGGAGTCCGTTTCGTTCCCTGCTCTCCGCCAGCCTGCTTGCCGCCGCCGCCCTCCTGCCGGCAGCGCTGACCGCCGGCCTGATCGCCGCCACCCCCGTCCATGCCGAAGAGCCTGCGAAGTCCGCGCCGAAGCCCGCAGCGCCGGCGAAGCCCGCCGGCAAGCAGGGGAAGGCCAAGGTCATGGCGGGGTCGCCGATGACCAAGGTCCGCTTCAGCGAGCCCGCCTATCCGCTGACCGATGACGGCACCTACCGCAGCTATATGGACAAGATCCTGGACGAATACGGCCGCCGTTGCGTGCGCCAGGAGCAGTTCGGCTGGGAGGTCGCCAAGGACGACCAGGAGCGGCTGGACTTCATCTTCCAGGGCACGATGACCAACTATGGCCGCATCGGCTACCTGCTGGGCGAAATCCATCCCAAGGCGGTGACCGATCCCGAGACCATCGCCTTCCTCGCCGACCGCGAGAAGTCGCGCTACCTGCTGGTCTGGACGCCGCTGGAATCGTCGGTGCTGTTCATGATGTGCGAGACCGCGGACAAGAACGCCAAGCCGGAGCCGCCCAAGTCCGCCCCGAAGAAGTGAGCGGCCTGAAAAACGAAAAGGCGGCGGATCGCTCCGCCGCCTTTTTCATGTCCGGTCCGGAACCCGCCGCTCAGAAGGCGAAGCGGGTGTCCCACAGGATGATGTTGGCGTCATTGCTCACGCCGCCGACCTTGTTGTCGAGATAGCTGTATTCCAGGCCCGTGGTCAGGCCGGGGGCGACGGTGTAGGTCACGCCGGCCTGCCAGACATGGGCGCGGGAATTCAGGCCGGCGAAGTCGCTGTCGATGCCCTGGGCGTCGGTGTAGTTGGCGGCCAGGATGACCGGCCCCATGGTGTAGTTGACGCCGACGATCCAGATCTGCTGGTCATCCACGCCGCGGGTGCCGGTGGCATAGCCGCTGTCGCCGCTGAAGGCATAGCTGCCGCCGACCTTGAACCCGGCATAGGACAGGTTGGCGCCGACATGGACCGAGGACAGGTCCTCAAGCCCGCTCGCCGCCTTGGCGAACTGATAGGCTGCGCTCGCCTCCACGCCGAAGCCGCTGAACTCACCCTTGTAGGTGGCCTGGATTTCGGCCATGTCGCGGTAGGCGGTGCTGTTCTTGACGCGGTTCACGTCGGTGTTGCTGCTGCCGTAGGTCGGCGTGTAGGCGGCGCCGACCTGGAAGCCGGAGAAACTCGGCGACAGGTAGATGATCTTGCTGCTGGCATCGCCCGACTCCAGCGTGCGCAGGCTGCCCAGCACATAGGGGGCGCCGTTGGCATTGACGTAGTAGTTCAGGTACTGGGCGTCCGGCGAGCCTTCGATGCCTTCGACGTTCGGGCCGATGATGCCGTATTCGTCCGACAGGCCGTTGATCACGCCGGCCTGGATGGTGCCGAAGCTGCCGTTCACGAACATGAACGCGCGGTCGCTGTCGGTGCTGCGGTTGTTGCCGGTGCCGCCGGCGGCGCGCAGGCGCAGGCGGGCGCCGTATTCCAGGCCGTTGTCGGACTTGGCCGTCGGGGTGATGGTCAGGCGGAAGCGGTTGGCGAACTCGGTCTTGCGCAGGCCGTTGTCGTCGTCCTGGTCGACATAGGCGCCCTGGAAATAGGCGTCGCCCCCCAACAGGACGTCGAACTTCGACTGGGCCGAGGCGGTGCCGCAGGCGGCGGCGAGGGCGACGGCGGCGCAGCCGATGACGAGAGAACGCTTCATGGATGTCATCCTTGGTGCATGCATCCCGGCGGTCCTGATTGCGATCCCGGGTTGCCAGCGGTGTCTTTGTACCCCATGACTTAATCCCGCCCCCACAGACCGGCAAGCGGCAAAGAGACGGACAGTTTTCGCATTCCAAGCAGAGTTGCGCGGAAAGCACGGAATCCCGGATCATGTTGCTTTGGATACTAAGAAGCCGCCCCTCTTCAAGCTGCTACTTGAGTGGATATCACCGCAATTTCACTCGAAAGAGGTAGTCAACTTGGATAATGGCATCTATGTGGCTGCTGCAGGAGTCGATATCTGGGCAAACCGGAAGCTCTGCTTTGATCGAATGGTCGCCCTGTTGCGGAGGCCCGCCGTCCGGAATGCGCATACAAAAAAGTCCGCCGGAGCGGACAAAAAAAGAGGCGGCGGATTTCTCCGCCGCCCTCGCGTTTGCTGCCAGGAAACCCGTCCCTTAGAAGGAGAAGCGGGTGTCCCACAGAACGATGTTGGCGTCGTTGTTGCGGCCGCCCGACTTGTTGTCGACGTAGCTGTACTCCAGGCCCGTGGTCAGGCCCGGGGCCACGGCATAGGTCACGCCGGCCTGGTAGATGTGGGCGCGGGCGTAATCGGCCGCGGTGGCGGCACCGGTGCCGACATTGGCGCCCTTCGCATCGGTGTAGGTGGCGGCCAGGATGACCGGACCCAGGGTGTACTGCGCACCGACGAGCCAGATCTGGTTGTCGTCGACGCCACGGTGGCCCTTGGCGTAACCGCTGTCGCCGCTGAAGGCGTAGCTGCCGCCGATGGCGAAGGCACCGTAGGTCACAGTGGCGCCGGCATGCACCGACGACAGGTCTTCCAGGCCGCTGCGGGCTTCGGCGAACTGGTAGGCGACGCTGCCTTCCAGGCCGAAGCCACCGAAGGCGCCCTTATAGTAAGCCTGGATTTCGCCCATGTCCTTATAGGCGGTGCTGTCCTTGCGACGGTTCACGTCGGTGTTGCTGCTGCCGTAGGTCGGGGTGTAGGCGGCGGACAGCTTGAAGCCGGCGAAGCTCGGGGTCGAGTAGACGATCTTCGTGCTGGCGTCGCCCGACTCCAGGGTGCGCAGCGAACCGGTCACGTACGGCAGCGAGGTCACGCCGTAGTAGGAGCCGTACCAGCCGTCCGGGCTGCCCGAGATGCCGTCGACGTTCGGACCGATCACGCCCGAGTCGTCCGACGGGCCGTTGACCACGCCGGCCTGGACCGAACCGAAGGTGCCGTTCACGAAGATGAACGCGCGGTCGCTGTCGGTGGTGCGGACGTTGCTGGTGCCGTTGGAGGCGCGCAGGCGCAGGCGGGCACCGTATTCCAGGCCGTTGTCGGCCTTGGCGGTCGGCGTGATGGTCAGACGGAAGCGGTTGGCGAACTCGGTCTTGCGCAGGCCGTTGTCGTTGTCCTGATCGACGTAGGCGCCCTGGAAGAAGGCGTCGCCGCCCATCAGGATGTCGAACTTGGACTTGGACTGGGCCGAGGCGGTGCCGCAGCCGGCGGCGAGGGCAACGGCGGCGCAGCCGATGACGAGAGAGCGCTTCATGGATTGTCCATCCTTGTGCGTACGCCCCGTATGACCGGGAGCGCGCGGTTGTCTTTGTAGCTATGACTTAACCGCGCGCTGTTTCGGCCGGCAAGAGGCAAACTGCAGCGCTTCTACGTGTCCGCAACACAGTTGCAACAAAAGCACACAGCTAAGCTGTTGATATATATTGGTAATTTAGAGATGCCGAATTTTTGGCGCAATCTCAGCCCGAGATTTGGGCGACCTGCACAGAAATTGGGCAAGAAAAAAGGCGGTGGCCGAAGCCACCGCCCTTTCTGTCCGTTACCGGACGTCCGATCGGAAGACCGATTAGAACGCCAGGATCGAGCGGACCAGCACGACGTTGCCCTTGTCGCTGAGAGCCGAGGTCTCGGCGTCCAGGTCGAAGTAGTCGTACTGGGCCTGCAGGGTCAGACCCGGAGCGACGGTGTAGCCGACGCCGATTTCGTAGACCTGCAGTTCGCGGTCGCCACGCAGGGCCACCGAGCCGGCGTCCTTGCCGTTCTTGTAGTTGGCGCCGACGACGATCGGGCCGGTGGTGTACTGAGCACCGACAACCCAGTTGCGGGTGTTCTCGGTGAACAGACCGGCGCGGTCGTTCAGGCCCGACTTGCCGTAGTCGGTGTAGCTGCCGCCGACGCTGAAGCCAGCGTAGCCGACGGTGGCGCCGACCTGCCAGCCGTTCAGGTCCTTGTAGTTGGAGCCGGCGACGTTGCCGACGGCCTCACCCCACATGTAGCCGGCGCTGGCCTTGACGGTCACGCCGCCGAAGGTGTTGTTGTAGTTCGCGCCGACTTCCACCATGTCCTGGTAGGTGCCGTTGCCGCCGGCGGCGAAGGTGCCGACGGTGTCGGTACGGTTCACGTCGGTGTGCGAGCTGTCGTTACGCGGGGTGTAGCTGGCGCCCAGCTGCAGACCGGCGAAACGCGGCGAGAAGTAGACGATCTTGGTGGCGTTGGCATCGGCGTTCAGCGACGGCCAAATGATGCTGTTGCCGGTAACGGTCGAGGCCGGGCCGTTGCCACCGATGTTGGTGTTCGGGCCGAACCAGTTCTGGACCTGATCGACCAGGCCGAGCGGCAGGTAGTCGGTCGGGGCCGAGACGTAGGTCTCGTCGTTGAAGGAGTTGGTCACGCCCAGGCGGACCTGGCCGAAGGTGCCCTGCGCGAAGATGTAAGCGCGGTCGGCGTCGGTGGTGCGGGCGTTCGAAGCACCGGCGTTCGCACGGAAGCGCAGACGGGCACCGTACTCCAGGCCGTTGTCGGCCTTGGCGGACGGGATGATGTTGATGCGCAGACGGTTGCGGAATTCGGTCGAACGCAGGCCGGAGTCCAGATCCTGATCGACGTAGCCGGCTTCGAAGTAGGCGTCGCCGCCAACCTTGACTTCGAACTTGGCCTGGGCGTTGGCGGCGCCAGCGCCGAGGGCGAGAGCGGCGGCGGCAGCGCCGGCCAGCAGATAACGGTTCATGATTGTTGCCTCCATCCTGGCAGCAGATGTTTCAGCCTGGTTGACGTCCTGGCTGAGACTTTCGTACGCACCCCCGCCCTTGCCAGCAAGCGGCAAATCTCCGGGATTGCTGCATTGGGGGGACAGTGTGTCGCACGGAGCACACTAAGAAGGGGGCCTCCGGCCTCCCCGCCACAGTCGAGCGGAGCAGGGGCGGACTGTTGTCGTCCTGTTGTGGCGGGGCGGGGCAAAGACGCATCCGCTGTTGCGTGGGGCCGTCCACTTATGGTCTGTTCACCGGCATTCCGCGCGTGACTCGCGCGCGGCAACCCCTTTTCTGAACCGGGTTCCCGACCATGCGCCGTTCGACCGCCCTTCGCCTTGTCCCTGTACTGCTCGCGGCTTCCGTCTCGATCGCCGGCTGCGCAAGCTGGGGCGGCAAGACCGAAACCGTCGAAGAGCAGATGAAGAACAAGGACTACAAGTTCGGCAGCCTGCTCGGCACCGACGGCGGCCTGAACCTGTTCGGCAAGAACAAGCGCGGCGGCGACCAGGACAGCGCCGGCGGCATCGGCGTGAACAGCTTCCTGTGGCGCGCCTCGCTCGACACGCTCTCCTTCATGCCGATCGCCTCGGCCGATCCGTTCGGCGGCGTGATCCTGACCGACTGGTACACCCCGCCCGATTCGCTGAACGAGCGGTTCAAGGTCAACCTCTACATCATGGACCGCCAGCTGCGCGCCGACGGCGTCCGGGTTTCGGTGTTCAAGCAGCAGCGGACCGGCAACGACTGGCGCGACGTCAACGTCGGTCCGGAGACCGCCGGCCAGCTGGAGGATGCGGTGCTGACCCGCGCCCGGCAGCTTCGCGTGTCGCAGAACGCCGCCGCGCGCTGACGCGGCGGCCGGCCCGGGGGTGATCCTCCCGGCCTTCGAGCATCTGGTACAACGGAAAACGGCGTCGCGCTCATGTCGCGTTACAATGTCAAGGAAACCGAGGCGAAGTGGCAGGGCGTGTGGGACGGCAAGGGCTGTTTCACCGCGCGCGAGGACGCCTCCCGGCCCAAATACTATGTGCTGGAGATGTTCCCCTATCCGTCGGGGCGCATCCACATGGGCCACGTCCGCAACTACACCATCGGCGACGTGATCGCGCGCTTCAAGCGCGCCAAGGGCTTCAACGTCCTGCACCCGATGGGCTGGGATGCCTTCGGCCTGCCGGCCGAGAACGCCGCGCTCGAGAAGAAGGTCCATCCCGCCGCCTGGACGCGCGAGAACATCGCGACCATGCGCGGGCAGCTGAAGACGATGGGCCTGTCCATCGACTGGGACCGCGAGATCGCCACCTGCGACGTGGAATATTACCGCCACGAGCAGAAGATGTTCCTGGATTTCCTGAAGGCGGGCCTCGCCTACCGCAAGGAATCCTGGGTGAACTGGGACCCGGTGGACAACACCGTCCTCGCCAACGAGCAGGTGATCGACGGCCGCGGCTGGCGCACCGGCGCGCTGGTGGAAAAGCGCAAGCTGTCGCAGTGGTTCCTGAAGATCACCGCCTATGCCGAAGACCTGCTGAAGGGCCTGGAGACGCTGGACCGCTGGCCCGAGCGCGTCCGCATCATGCAGGAGAACTGGATCGGCAAGTCCACCGGCGTCCGTTTCCGCTTCAAGATCAAGGGACGTGAGGAGGAGCTGGAGGTCTTCACCACCCGTCCGGACACGCTGTTCGGCGCCTCCTTTGCCGCGATCTCCCCGAATCACCCGCTGGCCGCCGAGTTGGCCGCGTCCAGCCCGGAGCTGGCCGAGTTCATCGCCGAATGCAACCGGCTGGGCACCAGCGAGGAAGCGATCGAGACGGCGGAGAAGCGCGGCTTCGACACCGGGCTGAAGGTCGTGCATCCCTTCGATTCGTCGTGGGAGCTGCCGGTCTATGTCGCCAACTTCGTGCTGATGGAATACGGCACGGGTGCCATCTTCGCCTGCCCGGCGCATGACCAGCGTGACCTGGATTTCGCCCGCAAGTATGGTCTGCCGGTCCGTCCGGTGGTGATCCCCGCCGATGCCGACCCGGCCGCCTTCGAGGTCGGGACCGAGGCCTACACCGGCCCCGGCGTGCTGCGGAACTCCGCCTTCCTCGACGGGCTCGACACCGAGTCGGCGAAGGAGGAGGCCGGCAAGCGGCTGGAGGCGGCGGGGCAGGGCGAGCGCACCACCCAGTACCGCCTGCGCGACTGGGGCGTGTCGCGCCAGCGCTATTGGGGCTGCCCGATCCCGGTCATCCACTGCGAGTCGTGTGGCATCGTTCCGGTTCCGGACGACCAGCTGCCGGTCGTTCTGCCGGAGGACGTGACCTTCGACAAGCCCGGCAACCCGCTGGACCATCATCCGACCTGGAAGCACACCAGCTGCCCGACCTGCGGCAAGCCGGCGCTGCGCGAGACGGACACCTTCGATACCTTCATCGAGTCGTCCTGGTATTTCGCCCGCTTCTGCTCGCCGAAGACCGAGGATGCGGCCTTCACCCGCGAATCGGTCGATTACTGGCTGGGCGTCGACCAGTATATCGGCGGCATCGAGCATGCGGTCCTGCACCTGCTCTACAGCCGCTTCTGGACGCGCGCGCTGAAGACCTGCGGCTACCTGAACCTGGACGAGCCGTTCACCGGCCTGTTCACCCAGGGCATGGTCAACCATGAGACTTACAAGGACGCCGGCACCGGCGCCTGGCTGGCCCCAACCGACCTGACGAAGAACGACAAGGGCGAATGGGTCCGGGCCGACACCGGCGCGCCGGTCAATGTCGGCCGCGTCGAGAAGATGTCGAAGTCCAAGAAGAACGTGGTGGACCCGGCGCACATCATCGGCACCTACGGCGCCGACGCCGCCCGCCTGTTCATGCTGTCCGACAGCCCGCCGGAACGCGATCTGGAATGGACCGAGGCCGGCATCGACGGCGCCTGGCGCTACATCAACCGCCTGTGGCGGATGGTGACGGAGGCCCCGGTGGAGCTGCCGCCCGCCGGCACGCCGAAACCCGAGTCGTTCGGCCCCAAGGCCGAGGCCGCCCGCCGTCTGGTCCACAAGACCATCGCCGGCGTGTCGGAGGATCTCGACAAGTTCCGCTTCAACAAGGCGGTTGCCCGCGTCCGCGAACTGTCCAACGCGCTGGGCGAACTGGACGGCAAAGGCGAGGGCGAGGCCTGGGTCCTGCGTGAGGGCTTCGAGTCGCTGGTCCGCCTCGTCGGCCCGATGATGCCGCATCTGGGCGAGGAGCTGTGGGCCCAGCTGGGTCACACCGACCTGCTGGCCGATCAGCCCTGGCCGGAAGCCGACCCCGCCCTGGTGGTGGAGGACAGCGTCAAGGTGGCGGTCCAGGTCAACGGCAAGCTGCGCGCCACGCTGGAGCTGCCGCGCGACATGGACAAGGACGCGGCGGAGCAGGCGGCGCTGGCCGATGCCAATGTCCAGCGCGCCATGGACGGCAAGCCGGCCCGCAAGGTCATCGTCGTCCCGAACCGGGTGATCAATGTCGTCGTCTGATCCCAGTCTGTTCAGCCGGAGCCCGCTCCGCCGGGCCCCGTTCCGTCAGGGTTTGACGCGGGGGCTGTTCGCCCTCGCGCTCGGCCTGTCCGCCATGTCGCTGTCGGGTTGCGGTTTCCAGCCGCTCTATGGCGGCAAGGGCGTCGGGGCCGAGGCGGCGGACCGGCTGATGGAGGTCGACATCGCGTCGATCCCCAACCGGGAAGGGCAGAAGCTCCGCAACCTGCTGATCGACAACTTCTATCCGTCGGAGCGGCCGAGCAATCCGCGCTACCGGCTGGACGTGTCGGTGTCGGCGTCGGAGCAGAAGCTGGCCCTGCAGAAGGACGCCACCGCGGTGCGCGCCCAGCTGCTGGTCAACGCGCCCTACCGGCTGACCGACACCCGGACGGGGCAGGTGGTGTTCCAGTCGAGTTCGCGGTCGATGATCAGCTACAACACGCTGGAACAGCATTACGCCGCCATCGTGACGGTGCAGAGCGCCTATGACCGGGCGCTAGAGGACATCTCCAACGACATCACCACCCGCGTCGCCATGTATCTCGGCCGCGGATCCTGACCGGCGGGAGATGGTCGGGTGAAGCTCCAGCCCAAGGCGATCGACGGTTTCCTGCGCAGCCCGGACCCCAAGGTCCGGGCGGTGCTGCTTTATGGCCCCGACTCGGGCCTCGTGCGCGACCGTGCCCAGACCTTGGGCAAGACGGTGGTGCCGGACCTGTCCGATCCCTTCCGCGTCGCCGAATTCCTGGGCCGCGCCATCGCCGACGATCCGGCGCGGCTGGCCGACGAGGCCGCGGCGATCTCCTTCACCGGCGGCCGGCGCCTGATCCGCGTCCGCGACGCCGAGGACAACAGCACCGCTGCCTTCACCGCCTTCCTGGAAAACCTGCCGCCGGGCGACAGCCTCGTGGTCGTCGAGTCGGGCGACCTGTCGGCCCGCTCCAAGCTGCGGCTTCTGTTCGAAGGTGCCGACGGTGCCGCCGCCATTCCCTGCTATGTGGAGGAGGAGGCGTCGCTCGGCCGCGTCATCGCCGACATCCTGCACGGCCACGGGCTGACCGCCGATCCCGACGCGCTGAGCTTCCTCGCCGCCAACCTCGTCGGCGACCGCATGGTGGCGCGCGGCGAGGCGGAGAAGCTGGCGCTCTATATGGGCACCGACAAGCGCGTGCGGCTGGAGGACGCCCAGGCCTGCATCGGCGACAGCGCCGCCTTGTCGATGGACGAGCCGGTGTGGGCGGCGGCGGAGGGCGACTTCGCCACGCTCGACCGCTCGCTGGCGCGGCTGTTCGCCGAGGGCACCTCGCCGGTGCCGATCCTGCGCGGCGCCCAGCGCCATTTCCAGCGCCTGCAACTGCTCTGCGCCCAGGTCGCCGCCGGCAAGTCGCCTGAGGCCGCCGTCGAGTCGCTGCGCCCGCCGGTCTTCTTCAAGCTGAAGACCCGGCTGGTCAAACAGGCCCGCCACTGGTCGCCCGGCCATGTCCGGCAGGCGCTGGAACGGCTGGTCGACGCCGAGGCCGACTGCAAGCGCACCAACATGCCGGACGAGACGCTGTGCGCCCGCGTGCTGTTCCAGCTCGCCTCGCTGGGGGCGCGGCGCTGAAGGGGCGCTGACTTGACCGTTGGGGCCCGCGCGCTATTTCGCCGGGCATGAGCGACGCCACCTACACCGCGCCACCGCCCGCCCCCTTCCGGGTCCGCTGGTGGCAACCCCTGCTGTTCTGGGTCATCGTCAACGCCTGGGGCTTCGTCGAACGCGGCGGCCAGCCCTTTCCCGGCCATCAGCCGTCGCCGCTGCAGCCGCCGGGCTGGGCCTTCCCGGTGATGTGGTTCACGCTGAACGTCTTCCAGATCTGGGGCGACATCCGACTGCTCGACCCGGCGCGCCGGATCCGAGACCGCGGCCTGCTGATCGGGCTCCAGGCGGTGACCTGGGTGATCTACGCGACCTTCAGCCTCGTCTATTTCACGCTGGGCAGTTCGATCCTCGCCGCGGTTTGGACGGTGTCCTTCTTCATCATCACGTCCATCTGCATCGCGCTGGTGGCGCGGGACGACCGCGGCATCGCGCTGATCTGGACGCCGCTGATCCTGTGGACCGGCTTCGCGTCGGTCGTCGGCATCCACAACGCCCTCATCAACCCCGATCCGCTGTTCGGCACGCCGGCCTTGTGGTGAGGAGCCGGCCTCATCCCCGGTAATCGTGAACCCGGCCGGTGAAGTCGGTCACGCGATAGCTACCCTCGCCCTGTTCTTCGATCCAGGCCGGAGCGGCGGGTGCCTTGCCGTGGCCGCCGGGGATGTCGAGAACATAGGTGGGCTGACACAGGCCCGACAGCCGCCCCCGCAGGCCGGTCACCAGCGCCTGCCCCTCGGCCAGGGTCGGCCGGAAATGGCTGGTGCCGGCGGCAAGGTCGGGGTGGTGCAGGTAATAGGGCTTCACCCGGTTGCGCACCATGCCGCGGAACAGCGCCTCCAGCGCCGCATGGCTGTCGTTGATGCCCTTCAGCAGCACGGTCTGGCCGACCAGCGGAATCCCGGCCTCCACCAGCCGGGCGAGTGCCGTCCGCACCGGCGCGGTCAGCTCGTCGGCGTGGTTGATGTGGACGGCGACCCAGGTGGCGAGGTCCGGCGCGGTCAGCGCCTCCACCAGCTCCGGCGTGACGCGGTCGGGATCGGCGGCTGGGATGCGGCTGTGCAGGCGGACGACGCCGACATGGGGCATGGCCGACAGCGCCTGGACGATCCCGCGCAGCCGGCGGGGCGACAGCAGCAGGGGGTCGCCGCCGGTGACGACGACCTCCCACACCTCCTCATGATCGCGGATGTAGGCGAGCGCGGCGTCCAACTCGTCGGCGGTCAGTGCCTCCCCGCCCGGACCGACCATCTCGCGGCGGAAGCAGAAGCGGCAATAGACCGCGCAGGCATGCAGCGGCTTCAGCAGCACCCGGTCGGGGTAGCGGTGGACGATGCCCTTCACCGGGCTGCGCGCCACGTCGCCGATGGGGTCTTCCATCTCCTCCGGCGTGCTGTACGCCTCGGCGGGGGAGGGGACGTACTGGGCATAGAGCGGGTCCCGCTGGTCTGTACGTCCGGCCAGCGTCTCGCGCAGGTACGGGGTCAGCGCCACGGCGTAGCGGTCGGCCACCGTACGCACGGCGTCGCCCGCCTCCGGCGTCATCAGGCCGGCGGCCACCAGATCGGAAACGCTGTGCAGGGCCTTCATCGCTCTTTCCCGTCTCGACGGAATGGGTCATGTAGGAAAGCGACCGCTCTTACTCCTGCGAGACCCATGCTGTCGACTCTTCCCCGCCTGATCGGCCATCGCGGCGCCAAGGAAAATGCGCCGGAAAACACGCTCGCCTCGATCCGGGAGGCCGCCCGCCAGGGCGCCCGCTGGGTGGAGGTCGATGTCATGCTGACCCGCGACCAGTATCCGGTGCTGATCCATGACGACACGCTGGACCGCACCACCACCGGCACCGGCCCGGTGCCGCTCCTCGATCTGGCCGAACTGCAACGGCTCGACGCCGGGCGCTGGTTCGATGCCGGCTTCGTCGGCGAACGGGTGCCGACGCTGGAGGAGGCGGTGGCGCTGGTCCGCGAACTCGGCCTCGGCCTGAACCTGGAGATCAAGCCCTATCCGGGACAGGAGGAGATCACGGCGGAGGTGGCGCTGAACAGCCTGCGTCCGCTCTGGCCGTCGGGCCTGCCGCTTCTGCTGTCCAGCTTCGAGGTGCCCTGCCTGGAGGTTGCGCAGCGGCTGTGGCCGGAGATCCCGCGCGGCTACCTGCTGTGGGATCCGCCGTCCGACTGGGCTGCCATCGCCGACCGCATCGGGGCGGCGACCCTGAATGTCGACCAGAAGCGTCAGACCGCGGAGACTGTGGCGGAATACCGCGCCACCGGGCGGCCGGTGCTGAGCTATACCGTCAACGACGCCGGCCGGGCGCGAACGCTGTTCGGCTGGGGCGTGTCCGCCGTCTTCACCGACGCACCGGGCCGGCTGGCGCGGGAGTTGGGGCCGGATGCCTGACGGGCACGCCTGACGGTGTGCCGGGGGAGCGTCCGGCAGGCTGACGCTTCCGTTCGCGACTGCGGCAAATCGTGAACGTTTTTTGCGCGGGGGGCTGAATCCGCTCGTAGGGCGGGCCAATTCCTCATATATAGGACCGCATTGGCGATCCCGCCGGAACCCACGTGGATTCCGGCGGAGCTTTTCGTCGTCTGGTTGTCCGCCGCTTTTGATCCGGTGTCCCGCTGGGCGCCACGTACGGTCTTTGGAGGGTTCGTTGAAGGCGTTGAAGCCGTTGCAGATGTCCGGCCGGGAGGTTTTGCCGCTCGTCGAGGGTGGCAAGGGTATTGCCGTATCCAACGGCGAAAGCTCCGGTGCCTGGGCGGCAGCCGGTGGGATTGGCACCTTTTCGGGTGTCAACGCCGACAGCTACGATGAGAACGGCAACCTTCTGCCGCAGATCTACAAGGGCAAGACTCGGCGCGAGCGCCACGACGAACTGATCGCCTTCGGCATCGAGGGCGGCATCGCCCAGGCGCGCATCGCGCACGAGACGTCGAACGGCAATGGCCGCATCCACATGAACGTCCTGTGGGAAATGGGCGGGGCGGAGCACATCCTGCACGGCGTGCTGGAGGGCTCGCAGGGCCTGATCCACGGCGTCACCTGCGGCGCCGGCATGCCCTACAAGGTTGCCGAGATCGCGGTGCGCTACGGCGTCCATTACTATCCGATCGTGTCGTCGGCCCGCGCCTTCCGCGCCCTGTGGCTGCGCGCCTACCACAAGTTCCGTGAACATCTGGGCGGCGTGGTCTACGAGGATCCGTGGCTGGCCGGTGGCCACAACGGCCTGTCCAACTCCGAAGACCCGCAGAAGCCGGAGGATCCGTTCCCCCGCGTCCTGGCCCTGCGCCAGATGATGAACAGCTTCGGCCTGAATGACACCCCCATCGTGATGGCGGGCGGCGTCTGGTGGCTGTCGGAGTGGGAGGACTGGATCGACAACCCCGACCTGGGGCCGGTCGCCTTCCAGTTCGGTACCCGTCCGCTGCTGACGCAGGAAAGCCCGATCTCCATGGCGTGGAAGCGCAAGCTGGTGGCGCTTCAGCCGGGCGACGTCTTCCTCAACCGCTTCTCGCCCACGGGCTTCTATTCGTCGGCGGTGAAGAACCCCTTCCTGCTGGACCTGATGGGCCGGTCGGAGCGACAGGTCGCCTATCTGTCCAAGCCGGTGGGCGAGCATTCGGCCGAATTCCCGGTCGGTCCGCGCGGCCGCCCTGTCTATGTGACCGAAAGCGACAAGCAGCGCGCCGAGGGCTGGCTGTCGCAGGGCTTCACCACCGCGCTGAAGACGCCCGACAGCACGCTGGTGTTCGTCACGCCCGAGCAGTCGGAAAAGATCCTGCGCGATCAGGTCGACTGCATGGGCTGCCTGTCGGCCTGCGGCTTCTCCAACTGGGCGCAGAACGAGGAAGGAACGACGGGCAAGCGTGCCGATCCGCGCTCCTTCTGCATCCAGAAGACGCTCCAGGCGGTCAGTCACACCGACGACTGCGAGAATCAGCTGATGTTCGCGGGGCACAACGCCTACCGCTTCGCCAGCGATCCTTACTACAATGACGGCTTCATCCCGACGGTGAAGCAGCTCGTGGAGCGGATCGCCACCGGCTATTGACCGGCTGCGATCCCGGACCGACAGGGCCGCCGGCGGGTGACTGCCGGCGGCCTTTGCTTTGAACCGTTCCGATTGCCGCCCGTCCGATTGAATCCTGTCCGGTTGACGTCGGTGCGACAATAACTTGCGCCGTCTTTCCGAATGGTTTTACAGTTGAACGGTCTGCGGCCTTGTGCCGCGGTCCTGTCCCGGACCTTCGTGTCCGCCCCTGTGTCGACCGTACGGGTGCCGCGCCCATGATGACCGCCGAACGCCCCTTCAAGCGAGCCCTCGACCGGCTGAACGGTGCCGGGCTCCGTCCGACCCGCCAGCGCCTCGGCCTTGCCCGGCTGCTGTTCGAAGGCTGCGACCGGCACGTCACCGCGGAGCAGCTGCATGGCGAGGCGCTGGCCGCCGACCTGCCGGTGTCGCTGGCGACCGTCTACAACACGCTGAACCAGTTCACCTCCGCCGGCCTGCTGCGCGAGGTGGTGGTGGAGGCCGGCAAGTCCTATTTCGACACCAACACCAGCGACCACCATCATTTCTTCGTCGAATCCACCGGCCGGCTCGAGGATATCCCCGCCGACCGCCTGATGGTGCAGAACCTGCCCGCCGCCCCGGCCGGCACCCGCGTCGCCCGTGTCGACGTGATTGTCCGCCTGATCGAGGACGACGGCGCGGCCTGATCCCCGCCGTCGTTCAGAGTGATCGGTCGTTCAGCGCGCGCTGTCCGTCCCCTCCGGGCGGGCGGGGCGGTCGACGAAGGGCCAGCGCATGTAGGCGAAGACCCAGACGGCAACGACGTTCAGGTACGGGAACAGCAGCAGCAGGATCCACAGCGGGCTGCGCCCGGCCTTCGCCAGCACCCAGCCGCCGGCGATCAGCGTGTAGGTCGTGACGATCGACCCGATCAGCAGCGCCCAGAAGTTCCACTCGATGATGGTGTCCGTCATGCCGTCCTCCGCGCCTTGACCTTGCGCGCCTCGCGCACCGGCAGCACCGGCCAGCGGCTGTGCGCCATCACGCCGATCGCCACCACATGGCCGAGCGGCAGCAGCGCGAACAGGGCCCACAGCGGCGAGAAGCCGGCCCGGCGCAGGATGCGCGCCATCGGCCAGACGATGGCGACCTGGAACAGCATTAGCCCCAGCAGCGGGCTGTTGACGTAATCCTCAAGCATGCCGTCCCGCACCCTCCTCCCCATGGTTCGAGGGGCAGAGAAGCGCGGGCGGCCGGCTTTGTCGAGCCAAACTTTCTGCGCGCCGCTGTTCCGCGGCCGGCCGCGGCCCCGAGGGTTTCCACCCGCACCGGGAGTACGCGGGCGTGAAATCGTCCGTGCTGGCGTGCTACAGTTTGCCGCGTCCGGCCGAACCGGCTTGACGTTCTCTGGAATTCAGTTGCGGCGGACTCTTGCCTTTGACGGATCTCTCCGAACCGGCCAGCGGCTCTCATGGGTGGCGGTGGTGGCGGCGGCGGTGGCGAGCGGGCGCCTTGTCCCTGTCCCCGGCTGCCTGTCTGCGCGCCGGTCTGCTCGCGGCGGTGATCGCCGGCTTCTGGCTGGTGGCCTACGCCGACCTTGAGCGTGCGCGCGACCGGGCGCTCCAGGACGGTCTGCGCCAGACCGCCAACCTGTCCCGCCTGCTGGAGGAGGATGCCCGCCGCGTCATGGTCGTTGCCGGCCGCGCGCTCTACGCGATGGCCGAAGGCGGGCGGATTCCACGCTATCTGCTGAGCGAGACGACCGGATATGCGGGGGAGGAGGCTGGCCCGGGTGTGGCGTTGCGCAGCCTGCTGGTGGTGGAGCCCGACGGGCGGGTGAGGGAGGCTGCCGGGCTGGACTCCCCGCCTCCATTGCCGGGACCCCGCCGGCCGAGGCGGCCCGCACCGGATCGGCTGCCTTAGTCGCCCCCTACCGGGACCCCGGCGGGGGCTGGCGCGCCGCCCTGGTCCGGCCGCTGGCCGACGGCAGCGGCGTTGCCATGGCGATGCTCGACCTCGACCGTTTCGCCCGGATCTACGCCACGCAGGACATCGGCCCGCGCAGCATAATCCTGCTGTATGGCGAGGATGGCGTGGTCCTGGCCTATTCACGGCCGAGCGAGTTGCTGGACCGTAACCGTGCCGTCTTCGCCTCTGTCCTTCCGCGCGTACCCGGCGGGGAAAGTGTGAGGACGCTGTCCGGGTTCGATCCGTCGGAAGGGCGCGACCGCATCGGCACGGTCCGTCGCGTGTCGGGCCAGCCGCTCTATGTTTATGTCCGTATCAGCGCCGACGACGTGCTGGCCGGCTGGTATGCCGATCGTTGGAAGCGCATCCTGGAAACCGCCGCGGTTTCGGTGGTGGTGACCCTGCTGGCCTTGCTGGCCCTGCGGCAGCTCGGCCGGCTGGAGACGACGACCCAGGCGCTGCGCGCCAGCGAGCGCCGGTCGCAGGCCCTGTTCGACAGCAGTTTCCAGATCATGGGGCTGCTGTCCCCCGACGGCCGGGTGCTGGCCTTGAACCGGCCGGCCTGCGCCCTGGCCGGGCTGCCGGCGGAGGCGCTGATCGGACGCCGCGCCTGGGAGTTCCGCGGCTGGGCCCGCACCGACGAACTGGCGGAGGCCTTCCGCCTTTCCATCGCGAAGGCGGCCTCGGGCCGCTTCGTCCGCTACGAGACCGACGTGATCGCCGACGGCGTCACCCGGGTGATGGATGTGACGATCAAGCCGGTCCTGGACGACCGGGGGGGCGTGAGCGTGCTGGTGGTCGAGGCGCGTGACATCACCGAACGGGTCGAGGCGGCCGGACGGCTTGCCGCGGCACTCGACCAGGCGGAGGCCGCCAACCGGGCCAAGAGCGCCTTCCTGGCGACCATGAGCCACGAGCTGCGCACGCCGCTAAACGCCATCATCGGCTTCTCGGACATCATGCTGCACGAGCTGTTCGGTCCGCTGGGCAGCCCGCGCTACCACGATTACGCGCGCCATGTGCAGAACAGCGGGCGGCACCTGCTGGACCTCATCAACGACGTTCTGGACATGTCGAAGCTGGAGGCCGGGCGCTACACGCTGGACGAAAGCTGGCTGGACCCGGCCGACGCCATCGATACCTGCCGGACGCTGGCGGCGGTCCCGGCCGACGCCGGCGGGGTGACGCTGGAGGTCGACTGCGCCCCCGGGCTGCCCGGCCTGCTGGCCGACGAGCGGGCCCTGCGGCAGGTGCTGCTGAACCTGCTGTCGAACGCGGTTAAGTTCACGCCGAGCGGCGGCCGGGTGACGGTGACGGCGGGGCTGGAGGCGGGGGGCGGACTCGCCATCGCCGTGCGCGACACCGGCATCGGCATCCCCGCCGACGCGCTGGCCCGCATCCTGGAGCCTTTCCAGCAGGCCGACAGCAGCATCCCCGGCCGTTTCGGCGGCACCGGGCTCGGCCTGTCGATCTGCCGCGACCTGATGGGCCTGCATGGCGGCAGCCTGTCCATCGCCAGCGAGCCCGGCCGCGGCACCACCGTCACCATCCGCTTCCCCGCCGACCGCGTCGCCCGGCCGGTTGCGGCCGGTGGGATGCAGGCGTAAGCCTGTCCCCGGTGAACGGAGCGAAAGGCGGACGGAATGATCGGGAATGACGGAAAGCCGGTGTCCAAGGAGGATTTGCGCAAGCACATCGCCGTCTACAACGGCCAGTCGCGCGGATCCAAGGAGTTCGCGGCGATCCCGCGGGCGCTGGTGACGATCCTGGACGGGCTGAAGCCGGGCAAGACCGGCTACGTCAAATGCCTGGACGGTCAGGTGCAGCTGTCGCGCCGCAAGGACAACAGCGTGTCGGCGGGCTGACAAAGGAAAGCGCCCTTCCCCGGCCATGGGGAAGGGCGCTTTCCGCCGGAGCGTCAGGCTGTCAGTGCTTCGCTGCAGCCGCGGCGCCGATGCCGGTCTGGGAACGGACGAACTGGTCCTCGAAGGCCTCGCGCTCCGCACGGGCGGACGCGCTGCTGTCCAGCTTCGACACGATGATGGTGACGATGAAGGCCAGCGTCATCGAGAACAGGGCCGGCTGCTCGTAAGGGAAGATCGGCTTCGGGTTGTTCAGAACCACGACCCACACCGCGTTCGACAGGATCACCAGCGTCACCGCGGAGATCAGGCCGGCGATTCCGCCCGCCAGCGCGCCGCGGGTGGTCAGGCCCTTCCAGTACATCGACAGGATCAGCACCGGGAAGTTCACCGACGCCGCGACGCCGAAGGTCAGGCCGACCAGGAAGGCGACGTTCTGCTTCTCGAAGGCGATGCCCAGCACGACGGCCAGCACGCCCAGGACCAGCGAGGCGATCTTCGACACGCGCATCTCCTCGCGCTCCGTCGCCTCGCCCTTGCGGATGACGCGGGCGTAGAGATCGTGCGCGATGGCCGAGGCGCCGGCCAGCGCCAGGCCCGACACCACCGCGAGGATGGTGGCGAAGGCGACCGCCGACAGGAAGCCCAGGAACAGGTCGCCGCCCAGCGCCTTGGCCAGATGCATCACCGGCATGTTGCCGCCGCCGATCAGCTTGCCGCCGACCTTGCCGCCTTCGAAGAACTGCGGGTCGGTGCCGACGATGGTGATCGCCGCCATGCCCAGCACGCAGACGATCAGGAAGAAGAAGCCGATGAAGCCCGAGGCGTAGAAGACCGACTTGCGGGCCTCGCGCGCGTTCGGGACGGTGAAGAAGCGCATCATGATATGCGGCAGGGCGGCGGTGCCGAACAGCAGGCCCAGCGACAGCGACACCGCCGACACCGGGTCGGCCAGCAGCGTGCCCGGCCCCATGATCTTCACGCCGTCCTTGTGCGAGGCGATGGCGCTCTGGGCGATGGCCTCCAGGCTGAAGCCGAAGCGCGACAGGGCCAGGAAGGCCAGGATCACACCGGCGCCAAGCAGGAGAACCGCCTTGATGATCTGCACCCAGGTGGTGGCGATCATGCCGCCGAAGGTGACGTAGACCACCATCAGCACGCCGACGACGATCACCGCGACGTTGTAGTCCAGCCCGAACAGCAGCTTGATCAGCTGGCCGGCACCGACCATCTGGACGATCAGGTAGAAGCAGACCACCGTCAGCGAGCCAACGGCGGCGAAGGTGCGGATCTTGCCCTGGTCCAGCCGGTACGACGCGATGTCGGCGAAGGTGAAGTGGCCGAGGTTGCGCAGCCGCTCCGCCAGCAGGAACAGGATGATCGGCCAGCCGACGAAGAAGCTGATGGTGTAGACGAAGCCGTCATAGCCCTTGGCGAACACCAGGCTCGACAGGCCCAGCAGGGTCGCGGCCGACATGTAGTCGCCGGCGATCGCCAGACCGTTCTGGAAGCCGCTGATGCCGCCGCCGGCCGTGTAGAAGTCGGAGGTGGAGCGGGTGCGGCTGGCCGCCCAGTAGGTGATGCCGAGGGTCAGCACCACGAAGGCCAGGAACATGCCGATGGCCGACAGGTTGACCGGCTGCTTTTCCAGCTGCCCGACGTCGCCAGCGGCCAGCGCCGGCAGGGCGAACAGGGTGGCGGCAACCGCCGCCGGGAGGATGCGGCGGGCGGTCATTGCAGGGTCTCCCGCGTGATCTCGTCGGTCAGGTCCTGGAAGCGGCCGTTGGCGAAGTGGGAATAGACGCCGGTCAGCAGCCAGGACAGGATGATGATCGCCGCCCCGATGGGGAAGCCGACGCTGAGCGCCGAACCGTCGGACATCGGCTTGTGCAGCAGGTCCGGCGCGAAGGCGACCACCATCATGAAGCTGTAGTAGCCGACCAGCACGATGGCCGACAGGATCAGGGCCAGCCGGCTGCGCTGGCGGACCAGCTCCTGGAATTTCGGGTTCCGGCGGACCCGTTCGTAGACCGGAGTGTTCGCGGGGGAGTGCATGTTTCCTCCAGACGCTAATCGTCCTTGTGGCACCCTGTTCGGGCTTATGGTTTTCCGGCTAACAAAACACTGTTTCGCAAATTTCCCGGAAATATGACGAATTGTTTCAACGCGATTCGGGCAACAATCCCACCGATTCGGATTGAGCCGCGGCGACGAAGCTGGAATGATGGCTGGGCTTCCTCCAATCCCCCGCATCCCGCCGCCCCGTCCGGAAAATGATCCGCTCGCCCCTGTTCCTCCGGCTTTTCTCGGCGATCCTGATCTCGCTCGGGCTGTTCTCGGCGGCGGCCTATGTCTTCTCCGTCCCCTTCATCGAGGAGAAGGCTTACGAGATCGAACGCGACGCCAGCCGCACCATCCTCGACAACGTGTTCGAACTGGTCAGCCGCATCCGCGGCGGGCTGGAGGAGCAGCGGAGCACCACGGTGGAGTCCTACAAGACCCGCCTGCGCGACGTGCTCGAACTGGCGGTCGGCTATATCGAGCATGTCCATGCCCGCGCCGACCGCGGCGAGATCACGGCGGAGGAGGCGCGGCGCGAGGCGATGGACGGGCTGCACGCCTTCCGCTACGGCAACGGCGACTATGTCTGGGCTATCGGCTACGACTCGGTGATCCTGTCGCATCCGTCGCCGGACTATCAGGGGCGGAAGTCCGACGACCTGCGCGACAATCTGGGCCGCCACATCCTGCCCACCATCGTCGCCACCGCCAAGCGGGAGGGGGAGGGCTTCCAGACCTATCCGTGGTGGCGCCCCAACGGCGACGAACGGGCGCCGAAGCTCAGCTTCTTCAAGGATCTGCCCAGGCGCGGCATCATCGTCGGCACCGGCGCCTATCTGGCCGACGTCGATGCCGAGGTGGAGCGGCGCAAGGCCGAGGCCATCGAGGATCTGCGCCAGGCGCTGCGCAAGCTGCGGATCGCCCGCACCGGCTATCTCTACATCTTCGATTCGGCGAACCGGATGATCATCCACCCGAATTCGAACATCGAAGGCACCGCCTTCGGCGACCGGCTGAACTCAGCCACCGGCCGCCCGATCGCCGAGGACCTGAAGGCTGCCGCAGCGAAGGGGGAGCCGCTGACCTACCTGTGGGACAAGCCAGACGATCCCGGCAACTACGCCTACGAGAAGATCAGCTGGGTCCGGCATTTCGAAGGGTTCGACTGGTACATCGCCTCGTCGGTCTATGTGGACGAGCTGCGGCGGTCGTCGGTGGTGCTGGGCAACCGCATCCTCGCCATCGGCATGGCGCTGATGGCGGCGGGCAGCCTGCTGGGCTATATCGCGGTCGGGCGTCTGGTCGGGCCGCTGCGCCGGCTGGCCGACACCGCGGTGCAGGTGCGGGCCGGTGATCTCGGCGCGCAGAGCGGCATCCGCCGCGGCGACGAGATCGGGCTGCTGGCATCGGCCTTCGACGGCATGGTCCGGCAGCTGCGCGACACCGTCGCCACGCTGGACAGCCGGGTGCGCGACCGCACCGCGGCGCTGGCGGAGGCGGAGACGCGCCAGCGCGTGATCCTGGACGCCATTCCCGCCTGCATCGCCGGGCTGGACCGTGACGGGCGGCTGACCTTCGCCAACCTGCGCTGGGGCGAGCTGGTCGGCCGCGACAAGGCGGAGGTGATCGGCCGCGACGTCGCCGCGGTCGTCGGCCGGCGCGCCATGGCGGTGCTGCGCCCCCATCTCGACCGCTGTTTGTCGGGGGAGGTGGTGACCTTCGAATACGCCTTCCCGCGCGACGGCCGCGAGATGGTGACCAAGACCACGCTGATCCCCCATCGTGGTGAGGGCCATGGTGGCGAGAGGAGGGCGGAAGAGGGCGCCGTCGGGACGGGCATCGTCACCGGCCTGTTCGTGCTGACGCTGGACATCACCGACGAGAAGCAGACCGAACGCCAGCTGGTGGAAGCACAGCGCCTGAAGGCGGTCGGCCAGCTGTCCGGCGGGCTGGCGCACGACTTCAACAACCTGCTGTCGATCATCATCGGCAACCTTGCGGCGGCGCGGGAGCGCTATGCCGCGGTCAAGGGTCTGGACGCCTATCTGGAGCCGGCCCAGCGGGCCGGCCGCCGCGGCGCCGACATCACCGCCCGGCTGCTCGCCTTCTCCCGCCAGCAACCGCTGAAGCCGGAGCCGATCGAGCTGTGCGGGCTGCTGCGTGACATGGCGGTGCTGCTGCGCCGCTCCTTCCCCAGCTCCATCGCCATCGGCGTGCCGGAGGAGGGGCGGGAATGCTGGACCATCGCCGACCAGACCCAGCTGGAGAATGCGCTGGTGAACCTCGCCATCAACGCGCGCGACGCCATGCCCAACGGCGGCCGGCTCGACATCGCGGTCGGCGTCCGCCGGGTGGAGGAGGCGCTGGCCTTCGACGAACCGGTCCGCCCCGACGATTACCTGGAAATCCGCGTCACGGACACCGGCACCGGCTTCACGCCGGAGGCGCTGGCCCGCGCGGTGGAGCCCTTCTTCACCACCAAGGCGCTGGGATCGGGGCTGGGGCTGTCGATGGTCTACGGCTTCGTCAAGCAGTCGCGCGGCTATCTGCGCATCGACAGCCGGCCGGGGGAGGGGACCGCCGTCACCCTGCTGCTGCCGCGCGCCGAGCCGGTGGCCCGCCTGCTCGATGCCGACCCGGCGCTGGCCGAACCGCAGGGCGGCGGCTGGTCCGGCCAGCTGGCGCTGGTGGCGGAGGACAACGACGACGTCCGGCAGGTGATGCGCCAGCAGCTGGTCGACCTCGGCTTCTCGGTGGTGGAGGCGGCGAGCGGCGACGAGGCGGCGGAACTGGTGGAGCAGATCGACGGGCTGTCGCTTCTGGTCTCCGACATCGTCATGCCCGGCCTGTCGGGGGTGGAGCTGGCGCGGCGCGCCCGGCTGCTGCGGCCGGAGATGCGGGTGGTGCTGGTCAGCGGATTTTCCGTCGAGTATGGCGACATCCCCGCCGATGCAGTCATACTGCACAAGCCATGGGACAAGCGGGATCTGGTGGCGGCTATCGGCCACGCCGCCCAACCCGCGCCGGTCTGATATGATCGGCCGGATGAACGCAGTTGGAAAATGCACCTGGAAAACCAGGGCGACGAGTGCCGAGGGGAAACGCGCGTGGTGCAGAAAAAGCGCATCTATCTGGTCGAGGACGAGGCCGACATCCGCCGGCTGGTGACCGAGGTGCTGGAGGGGTACGGCTACGAGGTGTCCTGCTGGGCCAGCGGGCGGGAGGCGCGGGCGGCGATCCAGCGCCAGGCGCCCGACCTGTGCCTTGTCGATCTCGGCCTGCCGGACATGGACGGGCTGACGCTGGTCCGCGAATTGTGGGAGGACGTGCGCTTCGGCGTCATCATCCTGTCCGGACGCGGCGGCACCTCCGACCGGATCCTGGGGCTGGAACTGGGCGCCGACGACTACATCGTGAAACCCTTCGAGCCGCGGGAGCTGGTCGCCCGCGTCAACAGCGCCATCCGCCGGCGCGAACAGCTGACCGGTGCCGCGGCGCCGGCGGAAACCGCGCGGGCGCGTTTCGGCAACTGGGTGTTCGACCTGGGCAACCTGACGCTGAGCGCCGACGACGGACGCCAGGAAAGCCTGACCGCGGCGGAGGCCTCGCTGCTGCTGACGCTGCTGAAGGCGCCCAAGCGGGTGCTGTCGCGCGAGCATCTGCAGGGCCCCGACCAGGATCGCGACGATTTCCCCTATGACCGCAGCATCGATGTCCGCGTGTCGCGCATCCGCAAGAAGATCGAGGAGGATCCCCGCGCGCCGCGGCTGATCAAGACGGTCTATGGCGCCGGATACCTGTTCGCCGGCGACGTGACCTGGATACGGTGACCTGGATTACGATGGACGGGGCACCTCGTTTGCCCGGCGCCGCAACAACTCCAATAACAATTGGTCATAATCCTGAGAAAGTTGCGCAAAGCTGATCTGGTACAGGCTGTTTCCAACACCGCCGCGCCCAATGCCGGCGCGCGACAAGAACCTCTGGGGAGAACGGTCCGATGAGTGAAACTGCCGCCGCAGTCAATCCCAGCGCCAATCCGTACGAACGCGACCTCGACCGCAACGCCGCCAACTTCGTCGCGCTGACGCCGCTGACCTTCCTGGAGCGCGCCGCTTCCGTGTGGCCCGACCGGCTGGCGGTCGTCCACGGCCCGGTCCGGCGGACCTGGGCGGAGACCCTCGTCCGCGTGCGCTGTCTGGCCGCGGCGCTGGCGAATGTGGGTATCGGCACCGGCGACACCGTCGCCATGCTGGCCGCCAACACGCCGGAACTGTTCGAGGCGCATTTCGGCGTACCGCTGGCCGGCGCCGTGCTGAACGCCGTCAACACCCGCCTGGACGCCGAGGCCATCGCCTTCATCCTGAAGCACGGAGAGGCGAAGATCCTAATCGTCGACCGAGAGTTCTCCGGCGTCGCCAAGAAGGCGCTGGCCCTGCTGGATGCGCCGATCCCGGTGGTGGATATCGACGACCCGACCTACAGCGGCGGCGAGCTGATCGGCGACCGCGATTACGAAGCCTTCATCAGCGATGTCGGCACCGAGCATCCCTGGACCCTGCCGGCTGACGAATGGCAGGCCATCGCGCTGAACTACACCTCCGGCACCACCGGCAACCCGAAGGGCGTCGTCTATCACCACCGCGGCGCCTACCTGAACGCGGTGTCGAACGCGCTGTCCTGGAACATGGGCGACGCGCCCGTGTATCTGTGGACGCTGCCGATGTTCCACTGCAACGGCTGGTGCTTCCCCTGGACCATCGCGGTCACCGCCGGAACCGCCGTCTGCCTGCGTCAGGTCCGCCCTGACGCCGTGCTGAAGCTGATCCGCGAGGAGCGGGTGACCAACTTCTGCGGCGCGCCCATCGTGCTGAACATGCTGAACAATGCGCCGGCCGAGCTGAAGCAGGGCATCGAGCAGACGGTGAAGGTGATGGTGGCCGGCGCCGCGCCGCCCGCCGCCGTCATCGCCGGGATGGAGCGCATGGGCTGGGAAGTCACCCATGTCTACGGCCTGACCGAATGCTATGGCCCGACCGTGGTCTGCGTCTGGCACGACCGCTGGGACGGCCTGTCGCTGGACGAGAAGGCGGCGATCAAGGCCCGCCAGGGCGTGCGCGGCCCGATGCTGGAGGCGGTGATCGTCGCCGACCCCTTCACGCTGGAGCCGGTGCCGAAGGACGGCCGCACGATGGGCGAGATCATGATGCGCGGCAACAACGTCATGAAGGGTTACCTGAAGAACCCCAAGGCGACCGAAGAGGCCTTTGCCGGCGGCTGGTTCCACACCGGTGACCTCGCCGTCTGGCATGAGGACGGCTATGTCGAGATCAAGGACCGGTCGAAGGACATCATCATCTCCGGCGGCGAGAACATCTCGTCCATCGAGGTGGAGGACGTCCTCTACAAGCATCCTGAGGTTCTGGAGGCCGCGGTCGTCGCCCGCCATGACGAGAAGTGGGGCGAGACGCCCTGCGCCTTCGTCACGCTGAAGGATGGCGCCACCGCGACCGAGGCCGACATCATCGCCTTCTGCCGCGCCCACATGGCTCACTTCAAGTGCCCGCGCACGGTGGTGTTCGGCCCGCTGCCGAAAACCTCGACCGGCAAGATCCAGAAATACGTCCTGCGCAAGCAGACCGAGGCGCTGTAAGGGGCACTTTGCCCCCTCCCTAACCCTCTCCCCTATCGGACCAGCCTGCGGCCGGTCGAGGAGAGAGGGGACTGCCGCAACTCCTTTGCAAGAACTCCCGCAAGCGTCCTGCCCCCTCTCCCACCGAAGGTGGGGAGGGATGGGGTGGGGGCCAACGCTCTCCCATGCCCGCACTGCGCCCAATTTCAAAGGGACCCGCGCCATGAAGATCCTCTGCGCCGTGAAGCGCGTCGTCGACTACAACGTCAAGATCCGGGTTAAGACCGACCAGTCCGGCGTCGAGACGTCCAACGTGAAGTTCTCGATGAACCCCTTCGACGAAATCGCTGTCGAGGAGGCCGTGCGCCTGAAGGAAGCCGGCAAGGCGACCGAGATCGTCGTCGTCTCCATCGGCCCGGCCCAAGCGCAGGAGACCCTGCGCACCGCGCTGGCGATGGGTGCCGACCGCGCCATCCTGGTGCAGACCGACGTGACCACCGAACCGCTGGCCGTCGCAAAGGTGCTGAAGGCGCTGGTCGAGAAGGAGGCCCCCGGCCTCGTCATCCTCGGCAAGCAGGCGATCGACGACGACTGCAACCAGACCGGCCAGATGCTGGCCGCCCTGCTCGGCTGGGGCCAGGGCACCTTCGCCTCGAAGGTCGAACCGGCCGGGGACACCGTGGCGGTGACGCGAGAGATCGACGGCGGGCTTGAGATCGTGTCGCTGAAGCTGCCGGCGGTGGTGACGGCCGACCTGCGCCTGAACGAGCCGCGCTATGCCAGCCTGCCGAATATCATGAAGGCGAAGAAGAAGCCGCTGGAGACCGTCACGCCGGACGCGCTCGGCGTCGATGTGACGCCGCGGCTGAAGACGGTGAAGGTGGCCGAGCCGGCCAAGCGCCAGGCCGGCATCAAGGTGCCCGACGTCGCCACCCTGGTCGACAAGCTGAAGAACGAGGCGCGGGTGATCTGAGGACTGGTCGTATCGGGGTGCCCCCTCCCTAACCCTCCCCGCTTCGCGGGAGAGGGAACTGCCGCCGCTTTGGCAATCACGTCACGCCGCCAAGCGTCCTACCCCCTCTCCCGCGAAGCGGGGAGGGATGGGGAGGGGGCATACCACAGCCGACACCTCGCCACCCGCCAACCAAGGACCCGCCCCATGCCCATCCTGATCCTTGCCGACCACGACAACGCCGCCCTCAAGCCCGCCACCGCCCACGCGGTCACCGCCGCCGCCAAGCTCGGCGGCGACGTCCACATCCTGGTCGCCGGCCGCAACGCCGCCCCGGCCGCGGATGCCGCCGCCAAGCTGGCCGGCGTCGCCAAGGTGCTGCTCGCCGACGATGCCGCCTACGAGCATGCCCTGGCCGAGCCGGTCGCAGCATTGCTGGTCTCGCTCGCCCCCGGCTACAGCCATCTCCTCGCCGCCGCCACGTCGGCCGGCAAGAATGTGCTGCCGCACGTCGCCGCACTGCTCGACGTGGCGATGATCTCCGACATCACCGCCGTGGTCTCCGCCGACACGTTCGAGCGGCCGATCTATGCCGGCAACGCCATCGCCACCGTGCAGTCCGGCGACGCGGTGAAGGTCATCACCGTCCGCACCACCGCCTTCGAGGCGGCGGCAGCCACCGGTGGCGCCCCGGTGGAGAGCGTCGCCGCCGTAGCCGACCCCGGTCTGTCGGGCTTCGTCTCGGCCGAGCTGTCGAAGTCGGAACGTCCGGAGCTGACCTCGGCCCGCATCGTCATCTCGGGCGGTCGCGGCATGCAGTCGGGCGACAACTTCCACCTGCTGGAGGTCATCGCCGACAAGCTGGGTGCCGCCGTCGGCGCCAGCCGCGCCGCCGTCGATGCTGGCTTCGTGCCCAACGACTATCAGGTCGGGCAGACCGGCAAGATCGTGGCGCCGGACCTCTATGTCGCCGTCGGCATCTCGGGCGCCATCCAGCATCTGGCCGGCATGAAGGACAGCAAGGTGATCGTCGCCATCAACAAGGACGAGGAGGCGCCGATCTTCCAGGTCGCCGACTACGGCCTCGTCGCCGACCTGTTCAAGGCGCTGCCGGAACTGCAGCAGGCCGTCTGATCCCGTTCATTCCCCCGTTACCCGAAGAGGTCCCCCATGACCGCCGCCGCGATCCCCTACACCCCGCCGCTGAAAGAGATCCGCTTCGTCCTCGACCACCTCGCCGGCATGGCCGAGGTGGCGGCTCTGCCGGGTTTCGAGGATGCCAGCCCCGACATGGTCGACAGCATCCTGGGCGAGGCGGCGAAGATCGCCGAGAATATCCTGGCCCCGCTGAACCGCATCGGCGACGTCCAGGGGGCGAAGCTCGACGCCGACGGCATTGCCCGCACGGCGGAGGGCTGGGGGGCGGCGTGGCGGGCGCTGGTCGAGGGCGGCTGGAACGGGCTGCCCTTCGATCCGGCGCGCGGCGGCATGGGGCTGCCCAACCTGCTGAACACCGCCGTGCAGGAGATGTGGCATTCCGCCAATATGGCCTTCGCGCTCTGCCCGATGCTGACGCAGGGGGCGGTGAACGCAGTTCAGCTCTATGGCTCCGACGCGCTGAAGGACCTCTATTTGCCCAAGATGATCTCGGGCGAGTGGACCGGCACCATGAACATCACCGAGCCGCAGGCGGGCAGCGACCTTGCCGCCACGCGGTCGCGCGCGGTGCCGAACGGCGACCATTACCTTGTCACCGGGCAGAAGATTTTCATCACCTACGGCGACCATGACCTGACGGAGAATATCGTCCATCTGGTGCTGGCCCGCCTGCCCGATGCGCCTCCCGGCGTGAAGGGCATCAGCCTGTTCGTCGTGCCGAAGTTCCTGGTCAATGCCGACGGCAGCCTGGGCGCCCGCAATCAGGTGAAGTGCGTGTCGCTGGAGCACAAGCTGGGCATCCACGGCAGCCCGACCGCCGTGCTGTCCTTCGGCGACGAGGGCGGGGCGACCGGCTTCCTGGTGGGCGAGCCGAACCGCGGCCTGGAATACATGTTCACCATGATGAACCACGCCCGGCTGAACGTCGCCATGCAGGGCCTGTCGATCGCCGAGCGCGCCTATCAGCAGGCTTTGGCCTATGCCCGCGACCGCGTGCAGGGCAAGCCGCTGGGCTGGACCGAGGGTCAGTCGAAGGGCATCGTCAACCACCCCGACGTCCGCCGTCTGCTGATGGGCATGAAGGCGCGGATCGAGGCGATGCGCGGCATCCTCTACACCGCCGCCGCCGCGGTGGATGTCTCGCACCATCACGCCGACGAGGCGGCGCGCGGCCGGGCCGGCCTGCTGGTCGATCTGCTGACCCCCATTGCCAAGGGCTGGTGCACCGAGACCGGGCAGCAGCTGGCGTCGGACGGCGTGCAGGTCCATGGCGGCATGGGCTTTGTCGAGGAGACCGGCGCCGCCCAGCATCTGCGCGATGCCCGCATCACCACGATCTATGAGGGCACCACCGCCATCCAGGCCAACGACCTGATCAACCGCAAGATCCTGCGCGACGGCGGGGCGACGGCCAACGGCCTGCTGGACGAGATCGCGGCGCTGGCCGGCGAGTTGTCCGGCCATGCGGACGAGGCGCTGCGGGTCACCGGTGCCGAACTGGCCGCCTCCGTCCTGGAGGCCAAGCAGGCGGTGGCCTGGGTGCTGAGCGTGGCGAAGCAGGACCCGCGCCTGCCGGCCGCGGCGTCGGTGACCCTGCTGGAGCTGATGGGCGTGGTCGCCGGCGGCTGGCAGCTTGCCCGCGCCGCCAAGGTGGCGGTGGAGCGGCTGGCGGAGGGCGATGCCGACACCGCCTTCCTGTCGGCCAAGCCGCTGACCGCCCGCTTCTACGCCACCCATGTGCTGCCGAAGGCGGCGGCGCTGCGGGCGACCGTCGTCAACGGCTCCGCGAGCGTGATGGCGCTGAGCGAGGAGCAGCTGTTCGGCGCGGCTTGACGGAGCCGCGCTTGCCGGTTGGTGCCGGGGTCTTTGGCCCTTTGCCGGGTGTCGCGGGCGGTTGGGGGACCTCCCGCCACTGCCCCGGCGCCAGCCCGTCCAGCGTCCAGTCGCCGATGGACCAGCGGATCAGCCGCAGGGTGGGGAAGCCGACCGCCGCGGTCATCCGGCGGACCTGCCGGTTGCGCCCCTCGCGCAGGGTGAGTGCTATCCAGCTGGTGGGGATGGCGGCGCGGTAGCGCACCGGCGGATCGCGCGGCCACAGCGACTCCGGCTCCTCCATCCGCCGCACCTCGGCGGGCAGGGTGGGGCCGTCCTTCAGCGTCACGCCGCGACGCAGCGCCTCCAGCGCCTCGTCGGTCGGGACACCTTCCACCTGCACCCAATAGGTCTTGGGCATCTTGTTGGCTGGGGAGGCGATGCGGGCGATCAGCGGGCCGTCGTCGCTGAGCGCCAGCAATCCCTCGCTGTCGCGGTCGAGCCGGCCGGCGGCATAGACGCCCTTCACCGGCACCAGCTCCGCCAGGGTGGGGCGGCCCTGGTCGTCGGTGAATTGCGGCAGCACGCCATAGGGCTTGTTCAGCAGGATCAGGCGCGGCACGGGCTTGCTTCCTTGCGCGGTTCGGGAAAGGCGCTATCGTTCGCACCCCAACATGATCTCTTGATAGCAGGGGTTCGGCCGTGACGCTTCTGTTCTGCTCCGCCAGCGACAGCGCCGAGGATTGGCGCCGGGAAATCGCCCGCCATCTTCCCGGGTTGGAGATGCGCGTCTGGCCCGAGACCGGCGACATCGCCGACATCGAGGTGGCGGTGGTATGGAAGCCGCCGGCCGGCATGCTGGCGACGCTGCCCAACCTGAAGCTGATCGTCTCGCTGGGCGCCGGGGTGGAGCCGATCCTTGAGGATCCGACCCTTCCCGACGTGCCGCTGGTGCGCATGGTGTCGGACGGCTTGACCCTCGACATGGCCGGCTATGTGGTCTTCCAGGTGCTCTACTGGCACCGGCTGATGGACCAGTACGCCGCCTTCCAGGCCGAGGCGCGGTGGGAGCAACTGGACCATCGCCCGGCTTCCGAGGTGACCGTCGGCTTCCTGGGCATGGGCGAGCTGGGGGCAGCGTCGGCCCGCACGCTGCGGACCTTGGACTACCGGTTGGTGGGCTGGAGCCGCAGTCCGAAGAACATCGAGGGGGTGGAGAGCTTCTCCGGCCCCGACGGGCTGGCGGCGATGCTGCCGCAGTGCGATGTGCTGGTCTGCCTGCTGCCGCTGACCGACGAGACCCGCGGCATCATGAATGCGTCGCTGTTTGCCGCCCTGCCCAAGGGGGCGGTGGTCGTCAACGCCGCGCGCGGTGGGCATCTGGTCGAGTCGGACCTGCTCGACGCGCTGGAGAGCGGGCATCTGCGCGGCGCCAGCCTGGACGTCTTCGCCACCGAACCGCTGCCGGCCGACCATCCGCTCTGGCGCCATCCGAAGGTCCGCGTCACCCCGCATGTCGCCGGGGTCACCCACCCGTCGCTCTGCGCCGTGCAGGTGGCCGATGCGGTGAAGGCCCTGCGCGAAGGCCGGCCGCTGCCCAATCTGGTGGACCGCAGCCGGGGTTACTGAGAACCATCTTATCGAGTATGAAGCCTGATAAATCAGGCTTCATACTCCTTGCCCTTAATCGGCGGGCGCGGCCGTCCGGCCGCTTGCCTCCGCAGGCATGGGCCTGCGGGGCCGCAGTCGCGGCCCTTACAGCATCTGGACGGCGATCACCGCCAGCAGGGCCGCGATCACCCACAGGGCGGCGCGGTCGGAGCGGCGGCGGTGTTCCCAGCCGTTCAGCATCTGGCGGAGGGTGTGCGGGTGCAGGCGCACACCGCCTTCCGCGATGTCGCGGGTCACCCGCTCCGCCTCGCTGACCAGGGCGGGGATGCGACGGACGGTGGTCAGCAGGGCGCCGGCATCGTCGATCAGCTGCGCCTCCGGCCCGCGGTTCTCGCGCATCCACTCCTCGATCAGCGGACGCGCCAGTTCCCACATGTTGATGTTGGGGTTCAGCAGCCGGCCGACGCCCTCGGCCGTCAGCATGCTCTTCTGCAGGAGGAGCAGCTGCGGCTGGGTTTCCATTTCGAACTGTTCGGTGACGGCGAACAGTTGGGCCAGCAGCCGGCCGACCGAGATGTCGGCCAGCGGCTTGTTCTGCAACGGCTCGCCGATGGCGCGGCAGGCCTGGGTGAAGATTTCGATCGACTGGTGGCGCGGCACATAGCCGGCCTCGAAATGCACGATGGCGACGCGGCGGTAGTCGCCGGTCAGGAAGCCGATCAGCATGTCCGCGAGGTAATAGCGCGTCTCGCGGTCCAGCCGGCCCATGATGCCGAAATCGACCGCGGTGATGGTGCCCTGTTCGTTGATGAACAGGTTGCCGGGATGCAGGTCGGCGTGGAAGAAGCCGTCGCGGAAGACCTGGTTGAAGAAGCTGGCCGATGCCATTGCCAGGATCTCGTCGCGGTCGAAACCGGCGGCGGAGATGCGGGCGGGCTCGTCCACCTTGAAGCCGCGGATGCGCTCCAGCGTCAGCACCCGGCCGCCGGTGCGCTCCCAATCGACCTTGGGCACGTTGAAGGTCGGATCGTCCTTGAAGTTCGACGCCAGCTCCGACGCGGCGGCCGCCTCCATCCGCAGATCCATCTCCAGCCGCGAGGTGCGGGCGAAGGTGTCGACCACCTCGACCAGCCGCAGCCGCTTCAGCCGGGGCAGAACCCATTCCGCGAGGCTCGCCAGCCGGTAGAACAGGTCGATGTCGCGTTCGAACGCCTCTTCGATGCCCGGACGCAGCACCTTGACCGCCACCTCCTGCCCATCGGCGGTGACGGCGAAATGCACCTGGGCGATGGAGGCGGCGGCGACCGGCTTGTCGTCGAAGCTCTGGAACAGCGCCTGGACGGGCTGGCCGAACTCCGCCTCGATGATGGCGCGGGCCTGATGGCCGGGGAAGGGCGGCAGCTTGTCCTGCAGTTCGGCCAGATCGACGGCCATCCGCTCGCCGACCAGATCGGAGCGGGTGGACAGCAGCTGCCCCAGCTTGATGTAGGTGGGGCCGAGTTCGGCCAGCGCGCGGGCCAGCCGCTCGCCCTCGCGGCCGGGCACGTCCTTGCGGGCGATGCGGCGCCACAGCCAGAGCAGGCCGGGGGCGGTGCCGAGCAGGCTGGTGGGCAGGGCGTCGTGACGGGCGACCGTCCGGCCGATCACGGCCATCCGGATCAGGTTGCGCAGGATACGGAACACGGGGACTTAGATCCGCCAGCCGGAATGGATGGCGGCGATCCCGCCCGACAGGTTGCGCACGCGCACGGCGCCGAACCCCGCGGCCTCGATCCGTTTGGCCAGATCGGCCTGCGGCGGGAAGCGGCGGATGCTCTCGGCCAGATAGCGGTAGCTCGCCTCGTCCTTCGCCACCACGCGGCCCATGAAGGGCAGCACCTGGAAGGAATAGACGTCGTACAGCTCGCGCAGCACCGGCAGGACGACGTGGCTGAACTCCAGGCAATAGAACTTGCCGCCCGGCTTCAGGACGCGGTGCGCCTCCTTGATCGCCTCGTCGATGCGGGTGACGTTGCGCAGGCCGAAGGCGATGGTGTAGGCGTCGACCGAGCGCGAGGCGATGGGCAGCCGTTCCGCGTCGCCGACCGTCCATTGCACGCCGGACAGGATGTTGCGGTCGATGGCGCGGTCGCGCCCGACCCGGACCATCGCCTCGGTGATGTCGCAGACCACCGCGGCCCCGCCGCCCTTCTTCAGGAAGCGGAAGGCGATGTCGCCGGTGCCGCCGGCCACGTCGAGCAGGGTCATGTCCGGCTTGGGCGCCACCATCTCCATCAGCGTGTCCTTCCACAGCCGATGGATGCCGCCCGACATCAGGTCGTTCATCAGGTCGTAGTTGGTCGCCACGCTGTCGAAGACGGCGCGGACCAGCCCGGACTTGGCGGACGGATCGACGGGGGTGAAGCCGAACCAGTTGCCTTCGGCACCGGACGCGGGCTTTTGCGGGTCGGGGGTGTGGTCGCTCATGGCCGGGAAGATAGCGCGCACAGGGGCCATGCGCCAGCGGGGGCGTGCAATGCGGAAGACGCTGCGGCGAATGGCGTAGGACGGGGGGAGTGAGGGGCGGGGGAGGGAGGATGGAACATCGTGGAACAGGTTTCGGAGACTGTTCCATGGGGTGCGGTTCGGCGGTGGTTCGGCGGTTCGCCGGGTGATGGAACAGGGTGAAACAGTTTCCCGGTGATGTTCCATCGCCGTGGCGACCTCCTGGGGGTGTAGGCAATCAATCCTATCACGGGGTCGACCGACGGGAAAGGATGGGGAGAATTCCTGCCTGTCCTGCTTCGCCGTCCTTTCGGTGGAAGAGCCTGGAGGCGCGGCTGTGCTTGCCATTGACCAGGGGCTGGCCTACTGACTGCCGGGAAGATCATACGCCCGTATTCCTGTGGCTGTCGTGGCCGTGGGTGGGAGCCTCTGGTGGATCGGCATGACCCTTGCTGAAGCCTGCGCCGAATTCCTGACCCACTGCCGGGTCGCCAAGAACCTGTCGCCCCACAGCCTGCGCGCCTACACCATCGATCTGGCCGAGTTCGAGCGGTTCGCCGGTTCAGCGACAGCGGTGGCGGTCGTGGACCGCCCGCTGCTGCGCCGCTATCTCAGCCACCTGTTCGAGGTGCGGCGGCTGAAGGAAACCAGCGTCAAGCGGCGGATCGCCTGCCTGAAGGTGATGTTCCGCTGGCTTGAGCTGGACGAGGTGATCGAGATCAGCCCCTTCCACCGGCTGGACGCCCGCATCCGCCTGCCGCGCCGCCTGCCGCGCAACCTGACCGACGACGAGGTGCGCCGCTTGCGGGCCGCTGCTCTCGCCGGGGCGGGGATTACCGGCCGGATCACCGAAACCAAGGCAGTGCGCGCCGCCCGCAAGGCCGACCATGACGCCTTCACGGCCCTGGTGGCGGTGGAGGTGCTGCTGGCCACGGGGTTGCGCGTGGGGGAACTGGCCGGCATGCGGGTGGAGGATGTGGATCTGATTTGCCGCGTCATCACCATCGTCGGCAAGGGCAGCCGCCAGCGCCGGGTGTTCCTGCCCGACGATGCGGTGACGGCGCTGGTGACGGCTTATCAGGGTGTGACGGGCGCGCGGCGGCGTGACCATGACCGGTTCCTGATGACGGGAACGGGCGGGCCGGCATCGACCCAGCATCTCCGCTTGCTGATTCGGGGAATTGGCGAGGATGCGCAACTGGCCCGCCGCGTCACTCCTCACATGCTGCGCCACACGGCGGCGACCCGGCTGCTGGAGAACGGGGTGGACATCCGCTTCGTCCAGCGCCTGCTGGGGCACCAGAGCATCTCGACGACGGAAATCTACACGACGGTGACGGATGCCAGCCTGCGGGCGGCGGTGGTCAAGGCAGCGGAGGGGATGAGGGGAATGGGATGATAACTAGGAATTATGGAACGGTACGCCTACGCCTTTGCCAGAGCCTTGTTCTCAGTGGCGCGAACTCGACGGCAGGCACTAGTGCTCGGTCTTGTAATTTTCTTTGCAAATACGGGGTTGCTGTTTTCTGCCGCCATATATGAAGGCACTTTGTATATGGCGGGGGAGAATCAAGGGCTCTTGGAATTGCCAGGTGTTCTTGGGATACTTGTTGGCGACCTTTTAACCATGTCCATTGTTCAATGGATGGTAAGTCACGCAAAAAAGATGACAAAGCATTTCCCAACAGATCGGAGTGAGCTAGCGCGCCGATACCTCAGGATAGCGAAAAGAAACATGTTATCTTACATATATTTTGAAAACCGTGGCGTTCGGATATATTTTTTATCATGCCTCTTTGCCATCCTCTTTTGGGCCAATAACGCCAAGCAAACTCTTGACCCTTATCGCTTCTACGGCTGCGACGTATTTGGCTCGATAAACAACCCCCTTGGATATTTTGCAGCGAAATTTGTATTTTTTAACTCATGGGTCATTCTGTTGCCATACATGGCGTATATTTGCGTAATCATATTATACACTTTTTTTAAAATAATATCAACAACTAGAAAGCACAAGGTTTTAAGTTTTAACATTTTCCACAAAGATGGATGTGGAGGTTTCTCTTATCTTGGCGACGCTAACATAATTTTTTTGGTGGGAATGATTGTCATTTATGGAGAGCTAATACTAGTTTTGTTTCAGCATAAGCATTTTAACCCAGGATTGATATCAGGATTTGTGATAGCGACCGCCATGTTGTTGACGGGCACGTCAGTGATGCTATATCCCTTGCGTGGATTTTTACGCGAAAAGAAAGCAATATTCCTAATAATATACAGCAGCAGACTGAGTAGAAACTTTGACAACGAAACCTTCAGTCGATTGACGCATATAAAAAATCACGTCTCGTTCAGTCCGTATAGCGAAAAAGAAAAGCTATTTATTGCAGCAGTACGCCTGTCTCCCCTCGTTGTTTCATCAGCTAAAGCGTATCTACACTTTTCTTAACTCGTTGCCGAGTGAGTACATGGCAAATGCAAATGACAAAATGTATATTCCTTGAGCTGTATAAATAAAAAAATGGAAGCTGGCTCCGAGCTCGACACCGATTGGTGTGGAAATCATTATTAGAAGAAACAATCTCCAGCCGCCGGCATAAAGTCTAGACATCCATTTTGGCGATAATCTTATTTTGTCCGTACTTTTTGATAATGTCCTTATAGACAAAACGGAAACTTCTCTCATGAATGCGATCCACGCGATCGTATAGCCGATTTGGAACTCTCGGCATACAGCAATAGTGAGCGCAAATTGCATGGCTTTATCGGACACAGAATCGACTATATCGCCGCCTAGAGTAGGAGTCGAATATTTGCGCGCTATGTAACCGTCTAAATTATCTGTAACTTGTGCGACTATGGCAAGGGCGATCACCACAGCCGATGAAATCGGGTCGCCTCGAAAGATGAGTAGGGCGCAGACTGCGAGGATCACTCTCGATAGCGAAAGCGCCGTCAGCAATTTATGGTACCGTCTTGGCTCCATAATTCCTAGTTATCATCCTGACTATTAATTGGATGGATATGCTGGCGATTGTCACATTAAGGTAGTGTGCCAGAAATCAGCGATGTACTCAAGAGTTAGCTTATAATGGGTTTTGCGCTCATTTGTGTGCATTCTGTCAAAAGGATCGGCGTTTCCGCGCCCGCCAAGCCCGCAGTACCGCCTGTGGCTTGCGCAGGCTTCAAAAAGATCACCCCCACATCCCCCTTGCATCCCGCCGCCCCCGCGCGTATAAGCGCATCCTTCCACGGGCGGCGAGGCCGGGCCGTATGGCTCAGGGCATGCCCAACCGTCCGCTGGAAATTCCGCCTCATTTCCATCTAGGAAACGAAAATGCCCAAGCTGAAGACGAAGAGCGGCGCCAAGAAGCGCTTCAAGGTGACCGCCACGGGTAAGGTCCGCGCTCAGGCCGCCTACAAGCGCCACTGCCTGGAACAGAAGTCCCCGAACATGAAGCGCAACGCGCGCGGCATGATGACCCTGTGCGACTCCAACGCCCGCACGGTGCTGAAGAACTGGCTGCGCAACGCCTGATCTCGGCACATCATAGAATTCGGAAGGACTGAACCATGGCTCGTGTTAAGCGCGGCGTCACGACGCACGCCCGTCACCGCAAGATCCTGAAGCTCGCCAAGGGCTACCGGGGTCGCAATTCCAAGAATTTCCGCATTGCGATCGAGAAGGTCGAAAAGGCGCTTCGTTACGCCTACCGCGACCGCCGCAATAAGAAGCGCGATTTCCGCGGCCTGTGGATCCAGCGCATCAACGCCGGCGTCCGTCAGTACGGCCTGACCTACTCGCGCTTCATCAACGGCATCAAGCTGGCCGGCATCGAGATCGACCGCAAGGTCCTGTCCGATCTGGCCGCGCGCGAGCCGGAGGCCTTTAAGACCCTGGTGGACAAGGCCCAGGCCGCGCTCGCCTCCAAGGCCGCCGCGTAACGCGCCTCGCGTTTCCCGAATTCAGGGAACGCTTGCCGTCACGGCGTCAGTTGTAAGAGAAGGGAGCCGGGCCGCTGGGCCGGCTCCCTTTTTCTTTTGCACCGATTTCTTCCCCACGCTTGCCGGGAACCGCCATGCTCGACGCGCTGAAAGACGAACTTCTGTCGCAGGTCAACGCCGCCGCCGACCTTTCGGCGCTGGACGAGGTGCGGGTCTCCGCGCTCGGCAAGAAGGGGCGCATCACCGGCTTCATGAAGGAGCTGGGGAACCTCACCCCCGACGAGCGCAAGGAGCGCGGCCAGGCGCTGAACGCGCTGAAGGACGAGATCGCCGCCGCCATCGACACGCGCAAGGCCGACCTCGCCGCCGCCCACCTGAAGGCGCGGCTGGAGGCCGAACGGGTCGACGTGACCCTGCCGGTCCGGCCGGAGACGGAGGGGCGCATCCACCCGATCAGCCAGACGATGGACGAGATGGTCGCCATCTTCGCCGAGATGGGATTCTCGGTCGCCGAAGGGCCGGACATCGAGGATGATTTCCACAACTTCACCGCCCTGAACTTCCCGCCCGGCCACCCGGCGCGCGACATGCACGACACCTTCTATCTGCCCGATTCGGGGGATAAGAAGATGCTGCTGCGCACCCACACCAGCCCGGTGCAGGTCCGCACCATGCTGAACAACAAGCCGCCGATCCGCATCATCGCGCCGGGGCGCACCTACCGCTCCGACTACGACATGACCCACACCCCGATGTTCCACCAGATCGAGGGGCTGGTCATCGACGAGGCGACCAACATGGGGCACCTGAAGGGCTGCCTCGTGGAGTTCTGCCGCGCCTTCTTCGACGTGGACGACCTGCCGCTGCGCTTCCGCCCCAGCTTCTTCCCCTTCACCGAACCGTCGGCGGAGGTCGACATCGGCTGCTCGCGCAAGGGCGGCGAGCTGAAGCTGGGCAATTACGGCGACTGGCTGGAGATCCTCGGCTGCGGCATGGTCCATCCCAACGTGCTGGAAGCCTGCGGCATCGACAGCACCAAGTATCAGGGCTTCGCCTTCGGCATGGGGGTGGAGCGCGTCGCCATGCTGAAATACGGCATTCCCGACCTGCGCACCTTCTTCGAAGCCGACCTGCGCTGGCTGAAGCATTACGGCTTCGTGCCGCTCGACATTCCCAACATCGCCCACGGCCTGACGCGCTAAGGAGCCGGACCCATGAAGTTCACGCTGTCCTGGCTGAAGGACCATCTGGAGACCGACGCCTCGCTCGACCAGATCACGGAGAAGCTGACCGCCCTCGGGCTGGAGGTGGAAGGCGTCCATGACCGGTCGAAGGAGCTGGCGCCCTTCCGCGTCGCCCATGTCGTCTCGGCCGAGAAGCACCCGGACGCCGACAAGCTGCGCGTGCTGATGGTCGATACCGGCGCCGGCACCCTGCAGGTGGTCTGCGGCGCCCCCAACGCGCGCGCCGGCATGAAGGGCGTCTTCGCGCCGGAGGGGACCTATGTCCCGGGTTCCGACATCACGCTGAAGAAGGGCGTCATCCGCGGCGTCGAGTCGAACGGCATGATGTGCTCCAAGCGCGAGCTGAAGCTGTCGGACGAGCATGAGGGCATCATCGAGCTGCCGGACGACGCCCCCGTCGGCGCCGGCTTCGCCGATTATGCCGGGCTGAACGATCCGGTCATCGACATCAACCTGACGCCCGACCGCGCCGACTGCGCCGGGGTGCGCGGCATCGCCCGCGACCTCGCCGCTGCCGGGATGGGCAGGCTGAAGCCGCTGACCGAGGGGCTGCTGAACGCCACCCCGGTCCCCGGCGCCTTCAAGAGCCCGATCGGGGTTGAGATCGAGGCGCTGGACGCCTGCCCCTACTATGTCGGCCGTTATTTCCGCGGCGTGAAGAACGGCCCGTCGCCGCAATGGCTGCAGGACAAGCTGACCGCCATCGGCCTGCGTCCGATCTCCATCCTGGTCGACATCACCAACTACATCACCTTCGACGTTTCCCGCCCGCTGCACGCCTTCGACGCCGACAAGGTGAAGGGCGGCATCGTGGTCCGGCTGGCGCGCGAGGGCGAGACCCTGCCGGCGCTGAACGGCAAGGAATACCAGCTCGACCTAGCGATGACGGTGATCGCCGACCATGAGCGGGCCGAGGCGCTGGGCGGCATCATCGGTGGCGAGACGTCCGGCTGCACCGAGGAGACGACCAACGTCTTCCTGGAAGCCGCGATTTTCGACACCGTCCGCACCGCGCAGACCGGCCGCCGGCTGGGTGTGGAATCGGACGCCCGCTACCGGCTGGAGCGCGGCGTCGATCCCGCCGCGGTGGTCGAGGGGATCGAGCGGGCGACCCGACTCATCCTCGATCTGTGCGGCGGCGAGGCGTCGGAGATCGTGACGGCGGGGGCCGAGCCGGAGTGGAAGCGCACGCTGACCCTGCGTCCGGGCCGCGTCGCCGCGCTCGGCGGCGTCGAGCTGCCGCGCGAGCGTCAGGAGCGCATCCTGACCGATCTGGGCTTCACCCTGGAAGGCGAGGATGCCGAGGGCCGGCTGGTCGTCGGCGTCCCGTCCTGGCGGGCCGACGTCCATGGCGAGGCCGATCTGGTCGAGGAGGTGCTGCGCGTCCACGGCTTCGACGCCATCCCGGCGACGCCGCTGCCGCGCGAGACGGTGCTGACCCGCCCGGCGCTGACGCTGAAGCAGCGCCGCGTGGCGCTGGCCAAGCGCACGCTGGCCGCGCGCGGCCTGTCGGAGGCCGTCACCTGGTCCTTCCTGTCCGGTGCGGTCGCCGAGCTGTTCGGCGGCGTCGAGCCGGGCCTGCGGCTGGTCAACCCGATCAGCAGCGACCTGGACGTCATGCGCCCGTCGGTCCTGCCCAACCTGATCCAGGCCGCCGGCCGCAACGCCGACCGCGGCTATGCCGACGTGCGCCTGTTCGAGGTCGGGGCGGCCTTCCACAACCCGGCGCCGGACGGGCAGGATACGGTCGCCGCCGGCATCCGCGCCGGTGCGGCGGTGCCGCGCCACTGGGCGGAGAAGGCCCGCGGCGTCGACGTGTTCGACGCCAAGGCCGACGCGCTGGCGGTGCTGGAGTCGGCCGGTGCCCCGACGGCCAACCTGCAGGTCACCACCGACGCGCCGGGCTGGTACCACCCCGGCCGGTCCGGCGTGCTGCGGCTCGGCCCCACCGTGATGGCCCGCTTCGGCGAGATTCACCCGTCGGTGCTGGAAACGCTGGGCGTCAAGGGGCCGGTCGTCGGCTTCGAGGTGATGCTGGACGCCGTGCCGCTGCCCAAGAAGAAGGGCGGCACCGCCAAGCCGATGGTCCAGCTCTCCGCCTTCCAGCCGGTGGAGCGCGACTTCGCCTTTGTGGTCGACCGCAGGGTGGAGGCCGACAAGATCCTCCGCGCCGTCAAGGGCGCCGACAAGGCGCTGGTCAAGGATGTCGCGGTCTTCGATGTGTATGAAGGTCCCGGCGTGGGCGAAGGGCGCAAGTCGGTCGCCGTCTCGGTCACCTACCAGCCGACCACCGCGACCCTGACCGACGAGGCAATCGAGGCGGTCGGCCAGAAGATCGTCACGGCCGTGGTCAAGGCCACCGGCGGCAGTCTGCGCACCTGAGGGTCGGCACCTTCCGGTTGAAGGAAAGGCCGAGCAATACAAAGGCCCCCCGCTTCCCCGGGGGGTCTTTTTTTGTGAAGCGGAAAAACTCACAGGGAATCGCTACTCAGTTACCCGATCACACAAGCATATGATGAATCGCTGATTGAGGAGTCCCGAGTGCTTTCGGTAAGGGAAGACTGTGGCGCTCTTCGTTGCAATTGAATGTTTGACGGAAGCGTGGGGCTCTGTGGAAAGATTGGGGTTCCGGACAATTTGTCTGCGGTAGGCCCACGATGCGCCCGATGTCACCGCTATGGCACAGGCAACGCTTCCATTGCCTTGGCGTGTTCGGTGGCAATCATAATGCTGATGACGGAGCTGGGGTAACCAATGGCTGAGCCGAAGGACGATCAAGCGAGCAAACCATCGGCAGGTAAACCACTTATCGTTGTGGTCGATGACGACCGGTCGATCGTCGAAGGGTTGGCGATCCTGCTGGACGGCTGGGGGTACGAGGTGGTGACGGCGGGCAGCGCCGCCGCCCTGGAGGCGCAGCTCGGCGGCCTGACACGCACGCCGAACCTGATCATCGCCGACCATTACCTGCCGGCCGGCCGGACCGGGCGCGAAGTGGTGGAGCGGGTGCGTGCGGAAACCGGGCAGCAGATCCCGGCCATCATCCTGACCGGCGACAGCACCCCCGAACGGCGGGACGAGGCCGAGCTGATGGGCTGCCAGCTGCTGCTGAAGCCGGTGCAGGTCGGCCCGCTGCGCGAGGCGGTGGAAGCGCTTTGCCGCCCCTGAAGGCGGCGGACCGCGACCCGATGGGCACGAACGCCTAACGCGGCGCCGGACCCATCCGGCCGATCATCCGGTCAATCACTCGGTCGATCTCCGGCAGCACCGCAAGGAAGGCATCGACCACCGCCGGGTCGAACCGCAGACCCGCCAGACGTCGGATTTCCGCCACCGACTCCTCCCGCGACAGCGCCTTGCGATAGGGACGGTCGCGCGTCATCGCGTCGAAGGCGTCGGCGACGGCGACGATGCGGGCGCACAGCGGGATCGCTGCCCCGGTGCGGCCGTCCGGATAGCCGGTGCCGTCCCAATTCTCGTGATGCCAGCGCGCCACCGCCGCCCCCAGATGCAGGTGGGTCGGTCCGTCGGCCAGATCGCTCGCCTGGCTCAGCAGGGTGGCGCCGGCCACGGTGTGGGCCTGCATGGCGCTGCGTTCCGCCGGGTCGAGGGGGCCGGGCTTCGACAGGATGTCGGGATTGACTGCGGCGTTGCCGATGTCGTGCAGGATCGCCGCCAGCCCGATGATCTCCAGCGTCGAGTCGTCCAGCGACTCGGGGAACAACCCGTCTTCATGCAGGCGGCGGGCGATTCGTTCCGTGATCGCCGCGATGCGTAGCGACCGGCTGAAGCGGCCATCTTCCACCATCTCCGCAGCAAGCCCGTCCGGGGCAAGCGCGCCGCGCCCGCGTTCGGCCAGATCGGCCAGCGCCGCGAGCGTGCCCTGCTGCGCCCGGTAGAGCTGTTCGTAATGGTGCAGATTGTCGAAACCGACCGAGATCTTGCCGCAGAACACCTCTATCAGCTTGCGGTCCAACTCCGACAGCGGGCGGTGGGAGCGCAGATAGACCACCGTCTCGCGGTCGTTCGGCGTGCGGATATAGAGCGTGCAATGGTCGCCGGCATAGGCATGCGCCCGCCTTTCCAGGCAGGCCGTCACCGCATCCAGCACCGAAGGGTCGACATGACCGGCGGCTGGCTCGTTGATGAGAGCCTCGAACCGGCCCGATCCGGCCAGCACATAGAGGCCGTTGCCGCCGCTGCCGTTGCCGTTGACGTTTTTGCCGCTGAAGGGCGGGTTGCAGCTACCCTGGCCGCCGGCGCCGCCGCGCTGCACGCACAGGATCGCGTCGGGCCCCACCCCCAGCAGGCCCGACAGCTGGGTCAGCACGCCGGCGGCGAACAGCTTCATGGAGCGGGCGCGGAACAGCGACGACGACGCCTCGATGATCTTTTCCAGGCCGCGGCGGTTGGCGTCGATGGCGACGATGTCCTCGTAGGAGCGCAGGGCCGCGACCGTGGTGGTGAACAGCTGCTGGGCGGTCAGCTGGGTCTTCGCCTTGTAGTCGTTGATGTCGTAATCGAGGATCACCGCGCGTTCCGGTGCCTGTCCCGGCTGGCCGGTGCGCAGGATGATGCGGACGTTGCGGTTCTGCAGCTCTTCCCGGATGTGGTGGACCAGCCGCAGGCCGGCATCCTCCGTCTCCATCACCACGTCCAGCAGGATCAGTGCGATGTCGCTTTCCCGCGCCAGGATCCGCCGCGCCTCCGCCGCCGAATGGGCGGACAGGAAGCGCGCCTTGCGCCCCTTGTAGGCGAAGTCGGACAGCACGAGCTTGGTGATCGCATGGACCTCCGGCTCGTCATCGACGATCAGCATGGTCCAGCGGCTGCCGGGATCCTGATCCTCCTCCGGCGGCTGGCCGGCATCGGCGGACGCATCGTCCAGGAACACCAGATCCTCGTCGCCGCTGTCGGGCGGGGAGGGGGCTTCGCGTCGTCCTGGGGTCCGGTCGGGTCGGCGTTGGTCATGGCTCTTCGATCGTGAAGGGGTCATGAAGGAGGGCGCGGCCGGCCCGTCTGGTGCGGACCCATCAAAACGTATCCAGCTCGATCACCGTACAATCGAGTCCGCGTTGCGCCAACGTGCCGCAGGCGGTGTCCACCTGCAACCGCGTGAAGGGGGCGACCCCCACCTCGTACAGCAGCCGGCCCTTGCGGAAGACCGGCCACACCATCGGCGGCAGGTCGCGATAGGCGCTGCCCGGCCCGGCGGTGAACTCCTTCCAGGCGCGCAGGCCCTCGGCATAGCTGACATATTCGCCGAGCTTGATGCCGTAGAGCATGCCCGGCTCCACCGGCGGCATGCCCGGCAGCGGATAGGGCGCCACCACCCCGACCAGCCCCTGGACCGGCGCCACCGCGCGGGTGCCGGCGGGCAGGGCCAGCGTCGCCTCGCCGTTGGCGGCGCCGATCAGCGCCACCACGTCGCCCTTGCGCAGGGTGAAGCCGCGCCGCTTGCGGTTGCTCAGGATCTCGGTCGCGGAGATCGGGCCGGCGGCGACGACATAGCCCTCCGCCGGGGTCTGGGCGGCCTTGTCCCAGGCGGCGCGCGGGACGACGGCGGCGCTGCGGTGGGGCGGCGGGGCGTCCGCCGGCTGGCTGGCGGCAGGCTTGGGCGGGCGCGGCCCCTCGCCGCCGACCGCCGGCCGGCCGGTGACCATCAGCGCCGGGTCCAGCGAATCGGCGGGCACATAGCCGATGGGCTGGCCGCCGATGGCGATCTCCGTCCAATAGGTGCCGCGCGGGGTGCCCAACGCGTTCAGCGCCTTGCCCTGCTTCAGCGTCATGACGATGCGGGCGTCTTCGCTGGGGCCGATCCGCACCTCGATGTCGCGGTTCAGCACCACCTCGCCGGTCAGGGGGGCGCCGATGGCGACCGGGCTCTGCGCCCGGGCCTGCGGGATGGCCGCCATGGCGCCGGCAAGGCCGAGGAGGATGGCGGCGGTGATGGACGCTGCGGTCATGGCGTGACTTCCCTCGCGTGCACGGGCACATCGCGGTTCGGCACCCGGCGGCCCAGCATCTGTTGGCCGACAAGGTCGTGGATGGCGTCGGCCAACAGGCGCACCGGCTTGGCCGCCGTACCGCGGGCGCGGTGCAGGGCGATGTCGATGTCCGGCAGCTCCGGAAACCCCTCCGCCGCACCGATGCGTCGCAGGCTGGGCGGGATGGTGCAGTTTTCCATCGCCGTCACCCCCAGCCCGCCCATCACCGCGCCATGGACGGCGACGACGCTCTTGCTGGTGAAGGCGACGCGCCAGTCGCGCCCCATCCCGTCCAGGGCGGCGACGGCGAGGTCGCGCACGACGCAGCCCTTGGGGAACAGCGCCAGCGGCAGCGGATCGAGGCTTTCGACCGGACGGTATCCCGGAGGCGGAACCGAATCCTGCGGCGGGGCGACCCAGGACACCGGTTCCTGCCGCACCAGCTCGCCCCCGGCCTCGCCGGCCTTGCGGGTGACCAGGGCGAGGTCGTAGCGGCCCTTGTCGATCTCCGCCACCAGATCGGGGCTGTTGTCGCAGATCACCTCCACCATCACGTCGGGATAGGCGGCGTTGAAGCGGGCCAGCACGTCGGGCAGCAGCATGGTGGCGTAATCGTCGGGCGTGCCGATGCGGACGCTTGCCACCGCCGGGCTGCGGTGCATCAGCGCCATCACCTCGTCGTTCAGGGTCAGCATGCGCCGGGCATAGGCCAGCAGGACCTCGCCGTCACGGGTCATGCGCACGCCGTGGGTGTCGCGTTCGAACACGCGCTTGCCCACCGTGTCCTCCAGCCGGCGCACCTGCTGGCTGACCGCCGCCTGGGTGCGGCCCAGCCTTTCGCCGGCACGGGTGAAGCTGGCGCTGTCGGCGACGGCCACGAAGGCGCGCAGCAGGTCGGTGTCGAGATTGGCGGGCATGGCTGGGGACCGGAAGTTGCCTCCCATTCAAGCAGAGCGCCCGTCCATCCGCAACGTCGCGGTCATTACGATCGTGATGACGGCATAATGCCTATTCGTTTCCAAGGGAATGGTGGGCGGCCCATGTTCGGTTTCCAACCGCTTTGGAGTTTCCGACCATGTCCCTGTTCGCCGCCTGGACCAGCGTGGTTCTTGCTGCCGCCCGGATCGATCCGCCCGCGGCATGCCAGCCGGCGGTGCCGGAACCGCGGCGATTCCGCCTTGCCTACAACCCTGTTCCGGCAGGCATTCCCGCCCTCGGCGCCGCGCCTGGCCGGCAGCTGGTCGCGGAGGAGGCCCCGGCGTCGGTGCGGAGCCCGCTGGCGCTCCAGGACCGGCTGTGCCTTGAGAAGTAGGCGGGGGAAGCCTATCCTGCCGCCGCCAAGATTGCGGGAGGAGCGGACGATGGCGCGGGTCTATGTGCTGTACACCGGGGGCACCATCGGGTGCGTCACCAATCCCGACGGGGCACTGGCCCCGGTGCCGGGTGCGGAGTTCGAACGGCTGGTCCTGTCGATGCCCGGCCTGTCCGGCCACGGGGTGCGGGATTACAAGGACCTGACCTGGACCATGGGCTGGTTCGACCGCACGCTCGACAGCTCCAACATGACCCCGGCGGACTGGATCGCCATCGCCCGGCGGCTGCTGTCGGTTTATGGCGAGTATGACGGCTTCGTCGTGCTGCACGGCACCGACAGCATGGCCTACAGCGCGTCGGCCCTGTCCTTCCTGCTGCCCGGCCTGTCGAAGCCGGTGGTGTTCAGCGGGTCGCAGGTGCCGCTGTCCTTCACGCTGACCGACGCGGTGAGCAATCTGGTCGGCGCCGTCGTGGCGGCGGGGACCCTGCCGGTGCCGGAGGTCTGCGTCTATTTCGACACCAAGCTGCTGCGCGGCAACCGCTCGTCCAAGGTCGACGCCAACCGCTTCGCCGGCTTCGATTCGCCGAACTTCCCGCCGCTCGCCACCATCGGCAGCGTGGTCGCCCGCAACGAGCCTTACTGGTTGCCGATGCCGGGCGCCGCGGTCTCGCTGAACGATCCGGAGAACCGGGCCAAGCGGCTGGCGGCGCTGGACGCCCAAGCGGCGGCGCTGGCGGAATTCTCCGTCGTCATGCTGTGGCTCTATCCCGGCATCCGGGCCAGCACGGTGTCGGCGATGCTGACCGGCACCAGCCCGGCGGCGAAGGGGGCGGTGCTGCTGGCCTTCGGCGAGGGCAACGGTCCGACCGACCCGGATTTCCTGGCTGCGCTTTCGGCGGCGGTGAAAGCGGGCATGGTGCTGATGGACAACACCCAGGTGCAGCGCGGCGCCGTGCTGCCCGGCGCCTACGCCACCGGGCTGGGTGCCGTCGGTGCCGTCGGCGCCTATGACATGACGCCGGAGGCCAGCTACGCCAAGCTGGTCTGCCTGCTCGCCGCCGGCCTGGACGCCGGCGCGGTCAAGGCGGAGATGCCGAAGCCGCTGGCCGGCGAACTGACGGTGATCGACTGAAGGGGGATCGACTGAGGGCGATCGGGGGCTGAGCATTCCGGAGGCGGGGACCGTGGCGGCCTCCCGCCTCCGCCGGTGGCTTACTCCATGCCGGGCTTGTTCGGCGACATGATGCGCTCGTCCATCGTGCCCTGGCCCATCGTGCCCTGACCCATGGAGCCACGGTTCATGGTGCCCTGGTTCATCGATCCTTGGCCCATGGAGCCGCTCATCGAGCCCTGATTCATGCTGCCCTGGTTCATGGAGCCGGCGCCCATGCCGCCCGTGGAGCCGCCCATCGGACCACCCATGGCCCCGCCGGTCGAACTGCCGTAGCCGGTGTTGGCTTGGCTGCTGTATTGGGCGAGCTGCTGCAGCTCGTTCTGGTCATGCATGATGACGACCTGACGGCCGCGCCGTTCGAAGGAGGACGGGGTGAGCATGACGGTCTGGCCGGTCTTGGCCATCTTCAGCTCGACCATCGTCTGGCCGTCGGCGCCGGTGGTCACGTTCTGGATCGTGCCGGCAACCGGCCCGCCATGGCGGTGGACCACCCGCTTGCCGATCATGTCGCGGCTGGCCTGGAGGTCGCGGGCGCCGGTGTCCATCGTGCCGTTGGCGACCGCGTTGGCCCTGGCGGACCCGCTGGTCTGGGCGTCGGCAGGAGCGGCGGCGGCCATCAGCATGAGGGCCGGAACGGCGGCGGCGAGAATCTTGCGCATGTCATCCTCCCGGATTGGACTCACAGGTGAGGGGCACCGCGCATGCGCGGCACCGTACCCACGCGTGATGACACGCGAAATGGCGGTTTGTTTCGCAGGTTGTACGGAATTGCCGGGCTGCACAAAAAAGGCGGGCCGAGGCCCGCCTTTCCGTATCCTTACTCGTCGCCCATCTTGAGCGCCGCGATGAAGGCGCTCTGCGGGATTTCGACCTGGCCGAACTGGCGCATGCGCTTCTTGCCTTCCTTCTGCTTGTCCAGCAGCTTGCGCTTGCGGCTGATGTCGCCGCCATAGCACTTGGCCAGAACGTCCTTGCGCATGGCGCTGATCGTCTCGCGGGCGATGACGCGGCCGCCGATGGCGGCCTGCACGGCGATCTTGAACAGCTGGCGCGGGATCAGCTCCTTCAGACGCTCGCACAGCTGGCGGCCGCGGCGCTCGGCCTGACCGCGGTGGACGATCATCGACAGGGCGTCGACCGGCTCGGCATTGACGAGGATCGCCATCTTGACGAGGTCGCCCTCCTCATAGCCGTCCATCTGGTAGTCGAAGCTGGCATAGCCGCGGCTGATCGACTTCAGGCGGTCGTAGAAGTCGAACACCACCTCGTTCAGCGGCAGGCGGTAGACCAGCATGGCGCGCGAGCCGGCATAGGTCAGCTCGATCTGCTGGCCGCGGCGGTCGGTGCAGAGCTGGAGGATGCCGCCGAGATACTCGTCGGGCAGCATGATGGTGGCCTTGATCCACGGCTCCTCGATGCGGTCGATCTTGACCACGTCGGGCATGTCGGCCGGATTGTGCAGGTCCTGCACCGATCCGTCGGTCATGTAGAGCTTGTAGACCACCGACGGCGCGGTGGTGATGAGGTCCAGGTTGAACTCGCGCTCCAGCCGCTCCTGGATGATCTCCAGATGCAGCAGGCCGAGGAAGCCGCAGCGGAAGCCGAAGCCCAGCGCCGCCGACGTTTCGGCCTCGTAATGGAAGCTGGCGTCGTTCAGCTTCAGCTTGCCCAGGCTGTCGCGCAGCCGCTCGAAATCGGCGGCATCGACCGGGAACAGGCCGCACCACACCACCGGCACGGACGGCTTGAAGCCGGCCAGCGCTTCGGTCGCCGGCTTGCGCTCGTCGGTGATGGTGTCGCCGACCTTGGTCAGGGTGATGTCCTTGATGGCGGCGGTGATGAAGCCCATCTCGCCCGGCCGCAGCTCTCCGGTCAGCAGCGCCTTCGGGGTGAACACGCCGACGCGGTCCACGTCGTGGGCGGAGCCGGCGGCCATGAAGCGCACCTTCTGCCCGACCTTCAGCACGCCGTCGACGACGCGCACCAGGATGACGACGCCGAGATAGGGGTCGTACCAGGAATCGACCAGCAGGGCCTTCAGGGCTGCGTCGGCATCGCCCTTGGGCGGCGGCAGGCGCTTGACCACCGCCTCCAGCACGGCACCGATGTTGAGGCCGGACTTGGCCGAGATCTCCACCGCGTCGGAGGCGTCCAGCCCGATCACGTCCTCGATCTGCTGCTTGACCCGGTCGGGCTCGGCGGCGGGCAGGTCGATCTTGTTGAGGACCGGGATGATCTCGTGGTTGTTGTCGATGGCCTGATAGACGTTGGCGAGCGTCTGCGCCTCAACGCCTTGCGAGGCGTCGACCACCAGGATCGAGCCCTCGCAGGCGGACAAGGACCGGCTGACCTCATAGGCGAAGTCGACGTGGCCGGGGGTGTCCATCAGGTTCAGCGTGTACTGCTTGCCGTCCTCGGCCTTGTAGAGCAGGCGGACGGTCTGGGCCTTGATGGTGATGCCGCGCTCGCGCTCGATGTCCATGCTGTCGAGCACCTGTTCGCGCATCTCGCGCGCGTCGAGGCCGCCGCACTGCTGGATCAACCGGTCGGCAAGGGTCGACTTGCCATGGTCGATGTGGGCGATGATCGAGAAATTGCGGATGTGCGAAAGGTCAGTCATCGGGGCCCGGACAAGCGAGAGTTTGCCGGGAACATAGGGCGGACGGGGGATGGGCGCAATGATGGTGTGGTGGGGCGCCGGGACGTTTGGAACAGCGTGGAACGTTTTCACGAGGGGTGTTCAGTGTTCCATCCTGCGGCGCTCCGGCTGGTGGGTGGTCGCCCTCCGGGAACTATAGGCCGGACGTGGCGATATGCCCATCTTGATCTCCAAATGGTAGAAATGAGACAATAAGGAACGCGAAAAGATGCGGAAGGGCCAGCGATGCGCGTTCGTTTCCTCCATGATGGCGATGGCATTTTCCATGAAGAGGAGAGCGGGCGCCGCAGTGCGCCTCGTCCGCTGGGTGCCGCAGACCGGCAGCGCATCGACGAGTGGCTGAACCGCTATGCGGCGATTTTGGAGGACGGGGCAGCAAAGGACGGCGGCGAAAGCGCGCTGTTGGCGCTGGGGCGGGAGATCGCCGACTGGCTGGACGGGCCGGAGCGCTGGCTGTCCAGCCTGCTGCGCCCCGGTGCGGCGCGACCGCTGGAAATCGAATTCATGGCGGAGGACCCGGAGCAGGACGGCGCGTCCGATTTTCTGGCCCTGCCTTGGGAAATCCTGGCGACAGCCAAAGGCTTCCTGGCCGCCGACGCGACGCTCGGCTTCTGCCCGATCCGCCGCGTCGGGGTTGCGGCGGCTCCCCGACCGCCCGCCGACGACCACGCTTTGACCATCCTGTTCCTGTCGGCGACGCCGCAGGGAGAGAGCGAGCTTTGGGTGGAGCAGGAGGAGGTGGCGATCCTCAAGAGCGCCGGCCGCCTCCCGCTGGATCTGGTGGTCGAGGATGGCGGAACGCTGGACGATCTGCGCGAACGCCTCAGCCTGGAATGGCCGGTGGAGGTGCTGCATCTGTCCTGCCATGGCCTTGCCGGCCGGGACGGCGATCCGCCGATGCTGGCGCTGGAGGATGAGCTTGGCGTCTGCGCCCCGATCGATCCGGCGGCCTTCCTCGGCGCCCTGGGGCCGGACCACCGCCCGCGCCTGCTGTTCCTGTCGGCTTGCGAGACGGCGGCGGATGCCGCTGGGGTCGATCCCTTCATCCTGCCGATGATGGCGGCGGGACAGCCGGCGGCCATCGGCTGGGCCGGATCGGTCTATGACAGCAACGCCAGCGCCTTCGCCGCGGCGCTCTATCAGCGGATCGCCGGGGGCGACCGGCTTGAGGCGGCGGTCGCCTCCGCCCGCCGCGCCCTGCTGGCGCCGCCGAACGGGCAGGACCGTCTGCCCCACTGGCATCTCGCCCGGCTGTTCCTGAGCGGCGATGGCGGCGGCGCGCTGTGCCGCCCACGGGCACGGCGGCGTCAGCGGCCGTTCGACCATGCCGAAAGCCGCTTTTTCGGCAACAACAGGAAGGTGCCGGTGGTCGGCCGCACCGGCTTCGTCGGCCGGCGGCGGGAGGTGCAGCGCGCCTTGCGTGTCCTGCGCGACCGGCCGCGCGGCTGCGCCGGGCTGCTGCTGCATGGCGCCGGGCATCTGGGAAAATCCAGCCTCGCCGCCCGCATCGCCGACCGGATGACCGGGCATGAGCCGGCGGTGGTCTATGGCGCCTGCGACATCGATTCGGTGTGGAAGGCGCTGGCCGTTGCCCGTCCCGGTTTCGATGACCGGCTGGGGCTGGACCCGGCGGCCTTGCGCGGACGGCCGGATGCGATCCACGCCGCCATGCGCCGCGTGCTGGAGGGGCCGTTGCGGGATGAGCCGGTCCTGCTGGTGCTGGATGACTTCGAGCAATGTCTTGACCTGTCGGTCACCGGCCGTCCGACGGTGAAGGTCGCGGCGCTGCCGGTGCTGGAGGCGCTGCTGCGCGCCTTCGTCGAATCCTCGGGCGACAGCGCGCTGTTGATCACCTGCCGGTTCCGCTTCGCCCTGGCGGAGCGGCTGAAAGGGACATTGGAGGAAATCCCGCTTCATCCCTTCGATGCCGGCACACGTTTGAAACAGGCGGCGAGCCGGCTGCGCGACCGCAAAGCGGGCGATGTCGCCGACGATCTGCTGGACTGCTGCCTGGAGGCGGCGCGGGGCAATCCGGGGCTTCAGGATCTGCTGATCGCGCTGGCATTGAGCGCCCCGGACAAGGCGGAGCGGGCGGTGGCGGCACTGGACGGCTGGCTGGCCGGCACCGAGCGGCCGGACGATGCGGAGTGTGCCGAGCGGCTCGACCATCTGATGCTGGACACGCTGTGGGATTGCATCGATGCAGACGGGCGGCGGCTGTTGCGCGCCGTCGCCGGCGTCGAACTGCCGCTGCCGCTGCCGGCGCTGTCGGTTCTGGCCCGCCATGTCGGGATGGCGGATGCGGCGTTCGACCGACTGCTGTCGCTGTCGGTCTTCGACCTGTTCCGCGACGTGGTGGAACCGGACCGGCCGGCCGCCGCCTCATGTCACCTGCTGGCGCCGCGCATTGCGGGACTGGCGCCTTTGACCGAAGCTGAGGCTGCGGATTTCGCACGGGCGCTGCTGCCGGCGCTGTTCGCCGAATGGGATGATGACGGAAATCGGCCTTTCGAGGCCGATGTGGTGCTGGCGGATCTGGCGGTTCGGACAGGAGATGCGGGCGTGCTGCGGGTGGTTGCGACTAAGGCCGTTTATCATTTGATCCGGACGTACCGCTATCGGCGGGCGGCCGAGTTGGGGCGACGGGCCGTCACGTCGATCGAAAGGGCTGGCCTGTTGCCGCCTCTCCAATTGCTGCGTCATGCGGCTGATGCCGCGAGGAGTACCGGCGATGTCGGGTTCGCCCGCCAATGCTTGTACCAAGCGATGGATAGGCTGACCGAGGGGGACGGGTCTGATGATGTGGGGAGTGTTCGAACCGATTATGCGCGTCTGTTGGTCCAGGATGGACAGATAGACGAAGCGATGGGCATCTTCGCCGCCAATCTCGAACTTTTCGAGAAAAAAGGGGAGGTGCGGTCGCGCGCGGTTATGCTTGGCGAGATCGCGCGTCTGAAAGCTGGCCGCGGCTTTGTGGACGAGGCGCTGGCCCTGCATGAGGAAATGCTCGGCATCTTCAGCGATCTTGGGGAGGTGCGGTCGCGCGCGGTTACGCTTGGCGAGATCGCGCGTCTGAAGGCCGGCCGCGGCTTTGTGGACGAGGCGCTGGCCCTGCATGAGGAAATGCTCGGCATCTTCAGCGATCTTGGGGAGGTGCGGTTGCGCGCGGTTACGCTTGGTGACATCGCGCGTCTGAAGGCCGGCCGCGGCTTTGTGGACGAGGCGCTGGCCCTGCATGAGGAAATGCTCGGTATTTTCAGCGATTTCGGGGAGGTACGGTCGCGCGCAGTTACGCTTGGTGACATCGCGCATCTTAAGGCCGGCCGCGGCTTTGTGGACGAGGCGCTGGCCCTGCATGAGGAGAGGCTCGGGATTTTCAGCGATCTTGGGGAGGTGCGGGAGCGCGCAGTAACGCTTGGTGAGATCGCGCGTCTGAAAGCTGGCCGCGGCTTTGTGGACGAGGCGCTGGCCCTGCATGAGGAAATGCTCGGCATCTTCAGCGATCTTGGGGAGGTGCGGTCGCGCGCAGTTACGCTTGGTGACATCGCACATCTGAAGGCCGGCCGCGGCTTTGTGGACGAGGCGCTGGCCCTGCATGAGGAAATGCTCGGCATCTTCAGCGATCTTGGTGATGTGCGGGAGCGCGCGGTAACGCTTGGTGGCATTGCGCGTCTGAAGGCCGACCAGGGCTTTGTCGACGAGGCGCTGGCCCTGCATGAGGAGAGGCTCGGGATTTATGAGCGGCTTGGCGAACTGGAGGGGCAGGCGAATTGCCGATGGTCCAGGGCGATGTTGCATCTGCGCAAGCCGGACCTTGGGAAGGAGGCGGTGAAGGCGGCCTTTGACGATCTGACCTTCGCATACCGGACCCTGACCGACCTTAGCCGGGTGGACGCAATCGCCGTTGTCGGGTTCGATTTGGCGCAGTTCCTGGCGGCGGTCGGGCACTCCGAAATGGCGCATGACCTTGCCAGGCGATCCTTGGAGCTTTTCACGCAACTCGGCTGGACTCGGCAAGCCGACCATGTTCGTGAGTTCCTCAAGTCTCTGCCACCCTCCTGAGAAGTGGTAAGGAGGGGGAATTCCTATTGTATCATCGGGTGGAAGGGGTAGGGCGTTCTCCGCAGTCCATTCCGTGGATCCCCCTCACCCCAACCCTCTCCCCAGGGGGGCTATGGCATTCACACAATTTCAGACATTGGTAAGCTTCTGGAACCAAAGGAACTTTGCGTCATCCCTGCGAAGGCGGGGATCCAGGAAACTCCGCAGATCGGCGGCGGATGTGGCTGGATTCACGCCTTCGCGGGAATGACGGCCGACGAAATTACTCTATTCCAACGTCTTACGTGACGCTGAGATGTGTGAATGCCATAGCCCCAGGGGGAGAGGGGGATAATCACCGGCTGAGAGGCTCGGAGGTAGGGGAGAAGCTGCCCCCTAACGCCCGAGTCCCCGATACAGCTCCATATACTCCTCCGCCGGGCCGTGCCAGCCGAAGTCCCTCGTCATGGCGCGGCGCTGCATCGCCTGCCAGCGCTCCGGCTTGCGGTAGACGGTCATCGCCCGGCGCAGCGCCCACACCAGTTCCTGCCCCGTCGCGTTGACGAACTGGAAGCCGGTGGCGCTGCCGTCGGCGCTGGCGGCGGGGTTGGCGTCGATCACCGTGTCGGCGAGGCCGCCGGTGCGGCGGACCAGCGGCAGGGTGCCGTATTTCAGGGCGTAGAGCTGGGTCAGGCCGCAGGGCTCGGAGCGCGAGGGCACCAGGAACAGGTCGGATCCTGCCTGGATGCGGTGGGACAGCGGCTCGTCATAGCCGATGCGGACGCCGATGGACTGCGGGTGCCACTGGGCGAGCTGGCGGAAGCCGGCCTCGCTGGAGGCGTCGCCGCTGCCCAGCACCACCAGCTGGCCGCCCCAGGACACCCATTGGCCCGCCGCCTCCAGCACGAGGTCCAGGCCCTTGTGCCAGGTCAGGCGGCTGACCACGGCGGCCAGCGGCGCGTCGGGACGGCGGTCGAGGCCGAAGGCGGATTGCAGGTCGGACTTGCAGGCGTCCTTTCCACCGAGGTCGTCGGGGCTGTAGCGGGCGGGCAGATGCGGGTCGGTCGCCGGGTCCCACACCGCGTAGTCGACTCCGTTCAGGATGCCGGTCAGCACGTCGGAGCGGGTGGCGAGCAGGCCCTGCAGGCCGGTGCCGTGCTCGGCCGTCTGGATCTCGTTGGCGTAGGTCGGGCTGACCGTGGTCAGGCGGTCGGCGTAGAAGCAACCCGCCTTCAGGAAGCTGATGTTGCCGTAATACTCGACGCCGTCGACGCGGAAGCTGGAGGAGGGCAGGCCGATGTCGCCCATCATCCAGGGGCCGAACAGGCCCTGATAGGCGATGTTGTGGATGGTCAGCACCGTGCCCGGCCGGAAGGGGCCGGCGAAACGGTCGGGGCGCAGGGCCAGATAGGCGGGGATCAGGCCGGCCTGCCAGTCGTGGCCGTGCAGCACGTCGGGCCGCCACCAGGGATCGTAGGACTTCTCGGCGGCGAAGCCGGCGGCGACCCAGGCCAGTGCGGCGAAGCGCAGGGCGTTGTCGGCCCAGTCCTTGCCGTCCGGGCCGAGATAGGGGTTGCCGGGACGGTCGTACAGCGACGGCGCGTCCAGCGCATAGGCGAGAACGCCGTCGGCGGTGCGGCCGATGCACAGCCGGGCGCGGTCGCAGCCGGGCAGGTCGGTGATGAGGTCGCCGACCTCGTGCAGGTTCTGCAGGCTCTTCAGAACGGCGGGATAGCCCGGCAGCAGCAGGCGGACATCGGCGCCGGCGGCGATCAGGGCCGGCGGCAGGGCGGCGGACACGTCCGCCAGCCCCCCGTCTTGACCATCGGGTAGCATTCGGACGTGACGTAGAGGACGCGCATCGGGAAGGCACTCGGATGAAAGGCGGGAGGGCGTGGACATGGTATAGCGCCGTTGCGGGTCCGGTGGGGAGCCGGACCGCATCGGCGCGGAAGGCGGTGGCGAAATGCCGCCTCACTCCTTCGGCAGCTTCTCGATCATCTCGCGGGTGATGAGGACGACGCCGTTCTCGGAGCGGTGGAAGCGCTTGGCGTCCAGCTCCGCGTCCTCGCCGACGACGAGGCCGTTGGGGATGCTGACGCCGCGGTCGATCACCACCTTCTTCAGGCGGCAATGGCGGCCGATGTCGCATTCCGGCAGGACCACCGCCTCGTACAGCTCGCTGTAGGAGTTGACGCGGACCGAGCTGAACAGCAGCGACCGCCGCACGGTGGAGCCGGAGATGATGCAGCCGCCCGACACCAGGCTGTCCACCGCCATGCCGCGGCGGTTCTCGTCGTCGAAGACGAACTTCGCCGGCGGCAGCTGTTCCTGGTAGGTGAAGATCGGCCAGTCGCGGTTGTACAGGTTCAGCTGCGGCGTGACGTGGCAGAGGTCCAGGTTGGCTTCCCAATAGGCGTCGATGGTGCCGACGTCGCGCCAGTAGGGGGCGTCGTCCGGCGCGTCGATGATGGCGCTGTCGGCATAGTCGTGGGCGATGATCCGCGCCCCGGTCTTCACCAGATGCGGGATGATGTCCTTGCCGAAGTCGCGGCTGGAGCCGGGGGTGGCGACGTCGCGCTCCAGCTGTTCGTAGAGGAACTGGGCGTTGAAGACGTAGATGCCCATGCTGGCCAGCGCCATGTCCGGGCGGCCGGGCATCGGCGGCGGGTCGGCCGGCTTCTCGACGAAGTCGATGATGCGGCGGTCATTGTCGATGTGCATCACGCCGAAGCCGGTCGCCTGTTCGCGCGGGACGGCGATGCAGGGGACGGTGACGTCGGCCTTGCGGTCGATGTGGTCGAGCAGCAGCGCGCCGTAATCCATCTTGTAGATGTGGTCGCCGGCCAGGATCAGGACATATTCCGGCTCGTGGTCGCGCAGGATGTCCAGGTTCTGGTACACCGCGTCGGCGGTGCCCTGGTACCACTCCGTCTCGCTGACGCGCTGCTGGGCCGGCAGCAGGTCGCAGAACTCGTTCATCTCGCCGCGGAAGACGTTCCAGCCGCGCTGGAGATGGCGCAGAAGGCTGTGCGACTTGTACTGCGTCAGCACGCCGATGCGGCGGAAGCCGGAATTGACGCAGTTCGACAGCGCGAAGTCGATGATGCGGTACTTGCCGCCGAAATAGGTCGCCGGCTTGGCCCGCCGGTCGGTCAGCTGCTTCAGACGGCTTCCGCGTCCCCCGGCCAGCACCAGCGCCACCGCACGTCGCGGTGCGAGGCGCAGATCTCGTTTGTCGAGCATGGCCGTTACCCCCTTTGCCTTATTCTTGCGGCCGCGTGCGAGCGGCTCCCGATCGAGGTGTTGACGGTGCCACATCTCGCCGCCATGTCCAATAGGCCCGGCGGCGGGTTTGGATCGGCTTACCCGCCGCACCACCCGCCCGCCCGCCTAGGCGGAAAGAGTGGCAAGCCGTTCGGACTGGATGGAAGGGGTAGAAGGGCTGCCCCTTTCCCGCCACCGCCGCGGCAGTGACCGCCGCGCAGGCCATTTTCTGCACATTTTTTCATCAACTGCCGGAATGGCAGCCAGACGGCTGCGCCAAACCTGCGCATCCGCCCGGTTCGATCAGTCGAAAGCCCGAAAATTGCGGCGAAATGTCGGCTTCGACATCTGCTCAATTCCTGTGCAAACCCACCCCGCGACTCGTAGGGGGCTGCCCGTTCGGGGGTCCGGCGCCGGGACAACCCTGACGATTCCAAGCCGTTTTGGACTGGCACGCTTCTTGTAACGATGGAGGCGTCCTTGGTCCCGTCCGCCGCCCCGCCTTTGCCGGGGACGGGGCGACCGGGACGGGGTCGCCCCGGTGCGGTGGCTTGAGCGCGGAACACCTCCGGTGCCGCGCCGGCCGCAAGGGGTGGGAGCGATTTTGGAGAAAGAGGAGCCTCGATGAACCGTCTGTTCCTTCTGGCCGCACCGATGATGGCGGTTGCTCTGGGCGCGGTCGGCATGCCGGCCGCAGCCCTTGCCCAGGACGCGGCTGCTGCCGCTGCTGCCGCGCCGGCGGCTCCGGCGCTGAATGGCGGCGACACCGCCTGGATGCTGGTCTCCACCGCGCTGGTGCTGATGATGACCATCCCGGGCCTGGCGCTGTTCTACGGCGGCATGGTCCGCAAGATGAACGTGCTGGCGACGGTGATGCAGAGCTTCGCCATCACCTGCCTGATCAGCGTCCTGTGGTACGTCGTCGGCTACAGCCTGGCCTTCACCGGCACCGGCGCCTACATCGGCGGGCTGGACCGGCTGTTCCTGAACGGTCTCGACTTCTCGAAGGCGTTCGTGCTGGGCGAGGCGACCGGCGCCGGCGTGCCGACGACGATCCCCGAGCCGGTCTTCATGATGTTCCAGATGACCTTCGCGATCATCACCCCGGCGCTGATCACCGGCGCCTTCGCGGACCGCATGAAGTTCTCCTCGCTGCTGGTCTTCACAGCCCTGTGGTCGATCGTGGTCTATTCGCCGATCGCCCACTGGGTCTGGTATCCGTCGGGCTTCCTGTTCGGCATGGGCGTGCTTGACTTCGCCGGCGGCACGGTCGTTCACATCAACGCGGGCGTTGCCGGCCTGGTCGCCGCGCTGGTGATCGGCAAGCGCAAGGGCTACCCGAAGGAAGCCTTCATGCCGCACAACCTGGTGCTGTCGCTGATCGGCGCCTCGCTGCTGTGGGTTGGCTGGTTCGGCTTCAACGCGGGTTCCGCCCTGACCGCCGGTCCGCGTGCCGGCATGGCCATGGCCGCCACGCACATCGCCACCGCCGGTGCCGCCATGGGCTGGCTGTTCGCGGAGTGGATCGTCAAGGGCAAGCCGTCGATCCTCGGCATCATCTCCGGCGCCGTCGCCGGCCTGGTCGCCGTCACCCCGGCCGCCGGCTTCGTCGACCCGACGGGCGCCATCATCATCGGCGTCGTCGCCGGCGTGGTCTGCTTCTGGTCGGCCACCAGCCTGAAGCACATGCTGGGCTATGACGACAGCCTGGACGCCTTCGGCGTGCATGGCGTCGGCGGCCTGATCGGCGCGGTGCTGACCGGCGTCTTCGCCAAGATGTCGGTGTCCAACGCGGAAGGCGCCTTCGCCGCCGTCCTGCAGGCCGACCCGTCGGCCACGCTGGGCCTGCTGGAAGGCAACGCCGGCGCGGTGTGGATCCAGATCCAGGGCGTCCTCTACACCATGGTCTGGTGCGCCGTCGCCACCTTCGTCCTGCTGAAGGTCATCGACGTGGTGATGGGCCTGCGCGTGGACGAGGATGTGGAGCGCGACGGTCTCGACCTCGCCCTGCACGGCGAGAGCATCCACTAAGAACATTCCCTTTCCCACGGGTCTCTTCGAAAGGGCCGCCGGGCTTCCCGGCGGCCTTTTCGCGTGCGCGGCCGGCGGGGACACCCGGCGAGTGTTGCGCCTGGGATTGTTGCGCCGGCGGAAACGCTGTGGCGCGGGCGGACCGGCTTCACGGCGGGGGTGGGACGGACTACCTGTGGTCCATCACCAGCGTTCTTTTTGGGAGTCCCCGCCATGTCCACCCAGTCCGCCACCGCCGGTGTCCGCCCGGTCCTCGCCGCTGTGGAGGGCATGGCCACCTCCGACGGCGCCGGCGTCAGCATGACCCGCATGCTGGGCACGCCCCGGCTGCGCACGCTCGACCCGTTCCTGATGCTGGACCTGTTCGGGTCCGACCAGCCGACCGACTATCTGGCGGGCTTCCCCGACCATCCCCACCGCGGTTTCGAGACGGTCACCTACATGCTGGCCGGCCGCATGCGCCATGCCGACAACCACGGCCATGAGGGCGTGATCGAGACCGGCGGCGTGCAGTGGATGACCGCCGGCCGCGGCCTGATCCATTCGGAGATGCCGGAGCAGACCGAAGGGCTGATGCGCGGCTTCCAGCTGTGGATCAACCTGCCGGCCCGGCTGAAGATGACCGATCCGCGCTATCAGGAATTCCCGGCCGCCTCCATCCCGGTGGAGCGGCGCGAGGACGGCGCGACCGTCACCGTGATCGCCGGCGACACCGCCCGCGGCACCGCCGGGCCGGTGCGGGCCGAGGCGACCGACGCCCGCTATTTCGACGTCAGCCTGCCGCCATCGGTCTCCTTCGCCGAGCCGCTGCCGGCCGGCCACACCGCCTTCCTCGTGCTGTTCGAAGGCAGGCTGGATGTCGCGGGCGAGGGGCTGCTGTCGGGGCCGCGGGTGATCGTGCTGGGCGACGGCGAGCGGGTGGAGGCCACCGCCGGGGCCGACGGCGCGCGCTTCCTGCTGCTGGCCGGCGAGCCGATCGGCGAGCCCATCGCCTGGGGCGGTCCCTTCGTCATGAACACGCGCGAAGAGGTGATGCAGGCCTTTCGCGACTTCGAGGAAGGGCGCATCTGATCGGGAATGCCGCGCAGAGGGGTGTCCGACGAACGTCGGGCGGCCCGACGCGCGGCATCTCGTGCCTTGCACCCCCGCCACCGCCGGTTATCATGGCGCTTTCCGTGTTAACACGAACGATGGCGGGGGTCCGGGCGATGCGTGCAAAGGGTCTGATGGGTGGCTTCAGGGCGGCTGTCGCCACGGGACTTCTGGCCCTGTCGCTTGCCGGGGGAATGTTCGCCGCCAAGCCCGCCGCCGCGGTGGACTTTTCCAAGGCCGCCGCCGATTTCGGACCGGAGGGCGCCTGGACCAACCAGTGCGACATCGACCGGATGACCGACAGCAAGACCTGCCGGCTGATGATCTACCGCCTGTTCGACGACGGGAAGGATGTCGGCTTCATCGCGCTCAGCATCATCCCGACCGGCAACGACTTCCACCTGTTCCTGACCACCAGCCAGGGGCTGGTCGACCGCTGCGCCATCCGCGTCGACCGCCAGCCGCGCATCGAATCGCATGTCGCGACGCTGAACATGTGCATGTTCCCGAACTTCGTGTCCGGCCGCGTCGCCGACCAGTTCCGCAACGGCTCGACCATCCTGGTCCGCGTCAGCTCCCCGCGCCTGGGCAAGCGCGACATCGATTTCCCGCTGAACGGCTTCTCCCGCACCTTCGAGGAGATGCAGCGCAGCCTGCAGTGAGCGGGGCGCTGACGCGCCGCCTCACCCCGGCAGCCGGTAGCCCGCCGCCGGTTCCTGCATCGGGCAGCCGTTGCGCTCCATGCGGAAGCCGGCGGAACGACCGTAGGCGACGCGGCGGGCGCGCATGATCGAGCCGAGCGGCCGGTGCGCGGCCAGCCCATGCCAGGGGCTGAAGGCCAGACGGTCGTCGCCGGCGCGGGAGCGCTCCTCGCTCCAGGCGGTCTGCGGCGGCACGGTGATGCGGGCGACGGTGCGGTAGGGGCTCAGCTCCTCCGGCCACAGGACGCTGGCATCCTCCACCGGCATGCGCTTCTCGTCGGTGCGCAACTGGACGCGCAGCTCCCAGACCGCCTCATGGTCGCGGAAGAACTCCACCACCGCCTCGCGCAGGGCGTCGGGCTTGCCGTTGACGGTCAGCGGAGCATCCGTCAGCGCCAGCAGGTTGGGCGAGACGGGAACGATCTGCAGCTTGGCGACATGGTCGCCGTGGCGCAGGGCCGCCTGGCTGAAGAAGGTCTCGCCAAGGATGTGGGTTTCGGGGTGGCCGCCCAGCGTCTTCAGGGTGGCGCTCTCGCCGCCGAAGGCCTCCACCACCCGTTCGGCGGCGCGCAGGGTCGCGGACAGCGCCTTCTTCGCCGTCTCCGCCCGGTCGGTGGTGGCGGCCAGCAGCTTCAGCGTCGACAGGAACTGCTTCGCGTCCGGCGCGGAGAAGACCGGGGCGTTGGCCATGACGAAGTCCTGCGTCGCCTGACCCTCCGATCCCGGCAGCCGCTCGCCGGTCACGCCCAGCACCTTCACCGCCAGACCGCGCGGGGTCGACACGCTGTCGGGCAGGATGTCGCCCGGCGTCGTCGACAGCCGCAGGATCGCCGGATAGCTCTCCGCCCGCGCGAACAGGCCCTGGGCCAGTTCCGCCGGCAGATCGTCCAGCACGTCCAGCCGGCCGATCAGCAGCCCGTGGCTCTTGGCATGGACGCTGCGGTTGGCGTGGCCGCTGTCCTCGTAGGTCTTGCGGCTGATCGACAGCATCGTCTCAGCCAGCTCGTCGAAGAGCCGGGCTTCATCGGGACCGGGGCTTTCGACCGACGGCGAATAGGGCAGGGGCGCCTGGGGCAGGGGCTTGGCAGAGGCGGCTGACACGGATGGGGTCTCCCGGATGGGGAAGGACGGGGTGTAGCCGGAAGAACAGCCGCGGCCGCGCCCTGTTCCGCCCCCTGTTCCGTCACCCGTGCTCCGTCATTGGGCGCCAGTGACCATGATGGCGCGCTGGCCATGACTTCGGAATGATTATGAAAATCAAAACTATGAGTTCACCAGTATTCCACGCATCCCGTACGGGAGGAAAACCACCTGAAACCAATCATATATAGAAATTAACCATAACAATGCGGGATAACCTTATGGATCCCCTATGGTACCCTGGTGATGGCCCTGTCTATCCTGGAGCGACGGAGGTCCGGCACACTCCGGCGGCATGACCGGCGGATGGCGGCCGGCCTGCGATCGAGGGATTTCCATGACCGGTTGGCCCATTGTCTGGATTCGCGGCTTTGTCCTGTTGCTGATGCTGCTGGGCATGACCGTTTCGTCCCTGCCGGTGGAGGAGGGCGACTGCGCCGGACCGGACCGTGCTGGTCCTGCATTCCTACCACGACGGCTATGAGTGGACCGACGATCAGGCCGCCGGCATCGGCGAGGAGCTGGCAGCCTCGGCGCCCAACGCGGTCGCGATCCCCTATTACCTGGACTGGAAACGCTTTCCGGATGCGAAGGGGCTGGAGCGGCTGCGGGCGCTGATCGGCTATCGGCATCCCAAAGGCGCGGTGGACGCCATCATCGCCACCGACGATGCCGCGCTGGCCTTCGCGGTCGACCTGCGGAGGGAAATCTACGGACCGGTGCCGCTGGTGCATGGCGGTGTGATCGACGCCTCGGCCCGCCTGCTGACGGAGGGCGAATCCAATGTGATCGGCGTGGTGGAGGCCAAGGACGTCGAGGGCACGGTGCGCATGGCGATGGCCGCCAACCCCGGCCTGCGCCGGCTGTACCTGCTGCGCGACCACACCGAATCGGGGCGGGCGCTGGACATCGAGATCGACGCGCTTGCCGCCGCCGGCCGCCTTCCCGCCGGGCTGGAACGGCAGGCCCTGCCCGACCTGCCCTTCGCCCGGCTGGAGGAGCGGCTGGCCGCCCTGCCGCCGGACAGCGCCGTGCTGCTGGGGACCTACGCCACCGACCGCGACGGCCTGGTCCTGCCGCCCGAGCAGTTCGCGGAACTGATGAGCGAGAAGAGCAGCGCGCCGATCTATGCACTGCAGGAATATCTTCTGGGCCGTGGCATCGCCGGCGGCAGCCTGCTGAGCGCGCAGGAGCATGGGCGCGCGGTCGGCGCGGTGGCCGCGGCCATCGTGAACGGCGCCTCCATCGCCAGCCTGCCGGCGGAGCGGCCACAGTCGATCGTCCGTGCGATGGATTTCCGGCAGGCTGAACGCCACGGACTCGATCTGACGCGGGTGCAGCCGCTCGACCGGCTGGAGAACAAGCCCTTCTCCTTCCTGGAGACCTACCGCTGGCTGGTGGTGACGGTCGGCCTCGTCATGCTGCTGCTGACGGTCATGGTGGTGGTGCTGTCCTTCGCGCTGCGCCAGCGCCGGGTGGCGGAGGCGGCGCTGCAGCACAGCAACCTGGCGCTCAGCCAGTCGCGCCGGGACCTGCAGGCGAAACTGGAAGAGCTAACCGCCAGCAAGGAGGCGCTGCGCGAGCGCGAGAAGCGGATGCGGCTGGTGGCCGAGGCTTCGCGCGACATCATCTGGACCTGGGACATCGCCGCCGACAGCCGCGTCCTGTCCGGCCGGGTGGTGGAATTGCTGGGCGTGGATGCCCTCAGCATCGATTCGGTGGCGGCGTGGTTCGAGCGCATCCACGCGGAAGACCGCGAACAGGCGGAGGAGGCGCTGCGGCGCCACCTGTCCGGCGAGCTGCCGGAATACCGGGCGGAATACCGGGTGCGCCACCGCGACGGCAGCTATCTGTGGCTCTACGCCACCGGCAAGGCCCTGTTCGACGACCAGGGCAAGCCGGTGATGATGGCCGGCTCCTACACCGACATCACGGCGGAGAAGCGGCAGCAGGACTGGCTGGACCATCTGGCCCATTTCGATCCGCTGACCGGCCTGCCGAACCGGCTGACCCTGGAACAGCATGTCGACCGGCTGATCGCCGAAGACAAGGCCTCCGGCCATGCCCAGCCGCTGTCCCTGCTGTTCCTCGACATGGACAATTTCAAGTTCATCAACGACAGCTTCGGCCACAAGGCGGGCGACGAGCTGCTGATGGCGCTCGGCCTGCGCGTCCGCCGGGGAGCGGGCGAGGGGCTGTTCATCGCGAGGCTGGGCGGCGACGAGTTCGTCGTGGTCGTCCATGGCTGCGAGGCCGGCGAACCGGCCGAGGTGGCGCAGCGGCTGGAACAGGCGCTGGCCGCACCCTTCCTGGTCGAAGGGCAGCATTTCTTCGTCACCTGCAGCGTCGGCATCGCCCGCTATCCCTGGGACGGCCGCTGCTTCGACGACCTGCTGCAGAATGCCGACACCGCGATGTACCGGGCCAAGGACAGCGGGCGCGGGCGCATCTGCACCTTCACCCCCGACATGAACCGCCGGGTGGTGGAGCGCATGCGGCTGCTCAGCCGGGCGCGGCTGGCCTTCGACCGCCAGTCCTTCAGCCTCCAGTACCAGCCGCAGGTCGGGACGTCCGACGGCCGGGTCCGCGGGTTCGAGGCGCTGATCCGCTGGACCGACGCGGAGCTGGGGCCGGTCTCCCCCGACCGCTTCATCCCCGTGTGCGAGGATTCCGGCCTGATCGTCCCGCTCGGCCTGTGGGTGCTGGAGACGGCCTGCGTCGAGGCGGTGGGGCTGTCCTGCCGCGGCATCGGCGGCATCACGATGAGCGTCAACATGTCGGCGGTGCAGCTCGCCCAGAACGACTTCGTGCCGCGGGTGCTGGAAGTGCTGGAGCGCACCGGACTGCCGCCGCACCGGCTGGAGCTGGAGATCACCGAATCGCAGATGATCGGCTCGCTCGACGCCGCCATCGATAAGCTGAACGCGCTGCGGCAGGCCGGCATCCACATCGCGCTGGACGATTTCGGCACCGGCTATTCGTCGCTGACCTATCTGCGGACCCTGCCGATCAGCACGCTGAAGCTCGACAAGGCCTTCATCAACGACGTCCATCGCCGGCCCGACGCGCGCAGCATGGTGTCGTCCATCTCGCGCATCGCCCACGACCTGAGCCGCAGCGTGGTGGCGGAAGGGGTGGAGGAACTGGCCCAGTGGGAGGCGCTGTCGCGGATGGGCTGCGACCTGATCCAGGGCTATTTCGTCAGCCGGCCGCTGCCCGCCGACCGCATCGACGGCTTCCTGGCCGCCTGGGAGGAGCGGCGGGCGTCCCTGCCCATCGTGTCCCGCGACGACGTTGTCGTCGGCATGTCCAGCGCCGGGGCGAACCGGCCTTTGAACAGCCGCGAGCCGGTCTGACCGGAGGCGGAGCATCGTCCCCCCGGCCGTTGCCACCAACGGAAAACGCCCCGCAGGCGGGCTGCGGGGCGTTTTACGGAAGCGGGGCTTTTCAGATCGAAGATGCGGGGATCAATGACCCGGGATCAGCGGCTCTGGGTCAATGGCGGGTGCGGGCCGGGGTGACGTAGACGCCGTCCCAGTCGACGCCGAACAGGGCGTCGTCACCAGCCTCTTCGACCAGATCGTCATATTCATGGGCCTCGATCAGCCCGAAGATGGAGGCGGTGCCGGAGGCATCCAGGTCGCAGGTCACCACATGGCCGTTCACCTCGACCGAGGTGAAGAACACTTCCGGCAGCTCCATGCTGTCCAGATCGGCGGTGACGGCGCTTTCGATCTCGTGAATGGTGCGGGAGGAGAGCGAGACCCGGAGCTTCGCCGCCTGGGAAGCCCAGACGATGCGCTTCACGTGGGCCGGCTCCTTCATCTCCGCGACGCCCGGCGCCTCGTCGCCTTGGCCGGCCATCGCGATCATCCGGGAAACCAGGGTCGAGGTGCTGCTGGGTGCGCGCATAGAAGCCTCCGCTCGTTCGATGACGACAGATTTGCGCGCAGGCGGTTAACGGGGTCTTAAGCCGGGGACGAGGCTAAAGCCTTACCCCCGCTGAGGTATGGCCTATCCAATCGGTTCTAGGGAGCGGCAAGGGCGGCGGCGACCCCCGCCGCGACCCGTGCATTGTTGCGGATCAGCGCGATGTTGGCGGTCAGGCTGCGCCCGCCGGTGATGCGCTCCAACGCTGCCAGCAGGTGCGGGGTGATGTCCTTCCCCTTGATTTCGTTGGACTCTGCGTCGGCCAGCGCCTGGGCAACGGCGGCTTCCATCGCATCGGCGTCAAGCTCGTCGGCGGGCGGGATCGGGTTGGCCAGCAGCACGCCGCCGTCCAGCCCAAGCTGCCATTTCGCGCGGAGGATGTCCGCCACCTCGGTCACGTTGTCACAGCGATGATCGACGGGCAGGCCGCTGCGGCGGCTGTAGAAGGCGGGAAATTCATCGGTGCCGAAGCCCAGCACCGGGACTCCGCGGGTCTCCAGCACCTCCAGCGTCTTGGGCAGGTCGAGAATCGACTTGGCCCCGGCGCAGACCACGCAGACCGACGTGCGCGCCAGCTCGTCCAGATCGGCGGAGATGTCGAAGCTGGTTTCCGCCCCGCGATGGACGCCGCCGATGCCCCCGGTGGCGAAGACCGATATGCCGGCCAGCCGTGCCCCGATCATTGTCGCCGCCACAGTGGTCGCACCCAGCGCCCGAGTCGCGATGGCGATGGGTAGGTCGCGGCGGCTCAGCTTGCGCACCGTGTGGCCGCCGGTCGCCAGCCGTTCCAGCGCCTCGTCGTCCAGCCCGATGCGGATGCGCCCGTCCATCACCGCGATGGTGGCGGGGACGGCGCCGGCGGCCCGCACCTCCGCCTCCAGCGTGCGGGCGGTCTCCAGGTTGCGGGGATAGGGCATGCCGTGGGAGATCACCGTCGATTCCAGCGCCACCACCGGGCGTTTTGCGGCAAGCGCGTCGGCGACCTCGGGCGTCGGCAGCAGGATCGGGTGCATGCGCTGTCTCTTCTGTAGGGGCGCCCTATATTAGGACGCATGTCCGCTGCACAACAATCCAATCCGGGCCGCCCGCACCCCGACCGCTGGATCAAGGTCCTTCCCGAAGGGCTGTATGTCGAGCCGGGGGGCTTCTTCATCGACCCGGTGCGCCCGGTGGAGCGCGCGGTCGTCACCCACGGCCATTCCGACCACGCCCGGCCCGGCAACCGCCATGTGCTGGCGACCCCGGGCACGCTCGCCATCATGCGCCAGCGGATGGGGGAGGGGGTGGGGGGCAGCCTGCAGCCGCTGGAGTATGGCGAGTCCTTGCGGATCGGCGACGTCGATGTGCGGCTGGTGCCGGCCGGCCATGTGCTGGGCAGCGCCCAGGTGGTGCTGGAGCATGCCGGGTCGCGGGTGGTGGTGTCGGGCGATTACAAACGCCGCCTCGACCGCACCTGCGCGGCCTTCGAGCCGGTGGCCTGCGACGTCTTCGTGACCGAGGCGACCTTCGGTCTGCCGGTGTTCCGCCACCCGCCCGACCTGGGGGAAGTGGGGAAGCTGCTGCATTCGATGGCGCTGTTCCCGGAGCGCAGCCATGTGGTCGGCGTCTATGCGCTGGGCAAATGCCAGCGGCTGATCACGCTGCTGCGGGCGGCGGGGTACGACCGGCCGATCTGGCTGCATGGCGCGCTGGAGCCGCTATGCCGGCTCTACCGCGACTGGGGGGTGGAGCTGGGGGAGCTGCGGCCGGCGACGGTGGCGGCGAAGGAGGATCTGAAGGGCGCCCTGGTGCTGGCCCCGCCGGCGGCAGTGGCCGACCGCTGGGCGCGGCGGCTGGCCGATCCGGTGGTGGCAATGGCGTCGGGCTGGATGCGGGTGCGCCAGCGTGCCCGCCAGCGCGGGGTGGAACTGCCGCTGGTCATCTCCGACCATGCCGACTGGGACGAGCTGTGCCAGACGCTGGAGGATGTCGGCGCGCCTGAGGTCTGGGTGACGCATGGGCGGGAGGAGGCGCTGGTCCATTACGCCACCAGCCGCGGCATCCGCGCCCGCGCGCTGGCGCTGATCGGCTTCGAGGACGAGGACTCGGAAGGACCATCGGAGGGAGAGGCGTCGTGAACCGCTTTGCCGCGCTGATCGACGCGCTGGTCTTCATGCCGTCGCGCAACGGCAAGATCCGCCTGCTGGTCGAGCATTTCGCCACCACGCCGGACCCCGACCGCGGCTGGGCGCTGGCGGCGCTGACCGGGGCGCTCAGCTTCCGCGAGGCCAAGCCGGCGGCGATCCGGGAGTTGGCCGCGACCAGGGTCGATCCGGAGCTGCTGGCGCTGTCCTACGACTATGTCGGCGATCTGGCGGAGACGGTGGCGCTGATCTGGCCGGAGCGGCCGGCCATTTGGGCTGAGAGGGCCAATAGCCTGCCGCCCAGCCTGAACGAGGTGGTGGAGGGGCTGCAGGCCGCCAAGCGCGGGCAGGTGTTGGGGCTGGTGGAAGGCTGGCTCGACACGCTCGACTCGTCGGGGCGCTTCGCCCTGCTGAAGCTCATCACCGGGGCGCTGCGCATCGGCGTGTCGGCCCGGCTCGCCAAGACGGCGCTGGCGGAATGGGGCAAGGCCGCCCGGCCGGAGGTGAGCGTCGACGACGTGGAGGAGGTCTGGCATGGGCTGACCGCCCCCTATCCGGAGCTGTTCGCCTGGCTGGAAGGACGGGCGGAGCGGCCTGCCACCGGGGCCGGCGCCGGATTCCGCCCGATGATGCTGTCCCACCCGCTGGAGGAGGAGGACCGCGCCGCGCTCGACCCCGCCGCCTATGCCGCGGAATGGAAATGGGACGGCATCCGCGTGCAGCTGGTGGCGCGCGGCGGGGAACGGCGGCTCTACAGCCGCACCGGCGACGACGTGTCCGGCGCCTTTCCCGACATCGTCGATCACATGAGCTTCGACGCCGTGCTGGACGGCGAGCTGCTTGTGGCGCGCGACGGGGTGGTGGCACCCTTCAACGACCTGCAGCAGCGCCTCAACCGCAAGACGGTGACGGCGCAGATGCTGCGCGACGGGCCGGCCTGGGTGCGGCTCTACGACATCCTGTTCGACGGCGAGGAGGATTTGCGCGGCCTGTCCTTCGTCGAGCGGCGCGCCCGGCTGGAACGCTGGTTCGAGGCGGTGCGGCCGCGGCGGATGGATTTGTCGCCGCTGGTGCCCTTCGCCGGCTGGGACGAGCTGGTGGGCTTGCGCGAGGGGGCACGGGAGAACGGCATCGAGGGGCTGATGCTGAAGCGGCGCGACAGCGCCTATCTCGCCGGGCGGCCGAAGGGGCCTTGGTTCAAGTGGAAGCGCGGGGCGCTGACGCTCGACACCGTGATGATGTACGCCCAGCGCGGCCACGGGAAGCGGTCGAGCTTTTATTCCGACTACACCTTCGGCGTCTGGCGCGGGGAGGAGCTGGTGCCGGTCGGCAAGGCCTATTCCGGCTTCACCGACGCCGAGCTGATCGAGCTGGATCGCTGGGTGCGCAACCACACCACCCGCCGCTACGGCCCGGTGCGCGAGGTGGCGGCCGGTCTGGTGCTGGAAGTCGCCTTCGACAGCGTGCATCCGTCCAACCGGCACAAGAGCGGGCTGGCGATGCGCTTCCCGCGCGTCCACCGCATCCGCTGGGACAAGCCGGCGCACGAGGCGGACAGGCTGGAGACGCTGGCGGCGATGGTGGTGGGGTGAGGGTGGCGATTGCGCCCTCGAGCTATTGCCCCCTCCCCAACCCTCCTCCGCCCTCGGTCGGCCAAAGGCCGATCCGATCGCGGGAGAGGGGGCTGAGCGCGGGAGCGGGGAGGGTTAGGGAGGGGGCGCCGGACAAGCACTTCAGCGCAACTGGCAGCCCCTCAATACCCCTTGGCCTGTCCGCCGAACACGCCCTTGGCCCAGGCGCCGATGCGGTGGCGCAGCTGTTCGTGCCAGATGTAGACGCTGCCCTTGACCCAGTTCATCTGGATCGCGCGGCGCTGGCCCTCGAAGGGGTGGTGGCCGTGCCAGGAGGTGTCGCTGCGGCGGAAGCACATCAGGGTGCCTTCCTCCGGCGGGACCTCGGCGGCGTAATCCTCCAGGTTCTCGGAGCGCAGGATGCGCAGGCGGCCGCCGGCGGCCTCCCAGGGCGGGTTCATGTAGATCAGGACCGTGATGATCTTGCTGGCCGAATCCGGGTGGATCTTGCCGTCGGTGGGCCGGCACATGCCGCGGGCCGTGAACATCGTCGGATAATCGGACAGGTCGATCCCGAACTTGTCGGAGAAGGCCCTGCAGACCTCCGGACCCTTCAGTTCGGTGATCAGCCGGTCGAAGCTCGGCCCCTGCGGGAAGACGCCCAGCGGGATGGAGCCGGGCTTGTCGACCTTGGGATAGTCGCGGTGCAGCTCCTCCAGGAACTCGCGCTTCACGAAGCCTGGAACGCACAGGAAGTCGTAGGGGTCGTGCTGCAGCGGGGTGGCGCGGAACTTGTCCAGATCGAGCATGGACATGGGTACTGAACTCCCAAAGCGGGCCGACGTGGCTTTGCCCCCCAAAACCGGCGTCACTTAAACACGACGGAAGTTTTATGCAATAGGTTTATCAGGGAAGCAGAGTTCCTGCCGCGCCCGCCATTCGGGGCCGACATAGTTGACGATGATCGACTTGCGCACGCCGTCGATCGAACGTTTCTCGAAGCCATGCCAAGTATTATCGGCGGGGATAAAGATCAGTCCTTCATTGAAGGCGTAGGGCGCGCGGGCGACCACCGTCCGCGTCTCGTCCAGCACGTCGGTGCCCCAGTGCGAGCAGTTCGGACCCTTGGAGAGATAGATCAGCATCGTGAACTTCTTGACGCCGATGTCGGTGTGCGGCTCCAGCCAGAAACCGTCGGTGTCCTGGCAATATTCGATGCGCAGGCTGGTGCCGGACAGGTCGACGTTGCAGGTGCGCTGGATCGCCTCCACCACCGGGCGACCCTGGAAGGCCTGGGCGACCGTCTCGCACACCGCGTATTTCGCCCGGTTCTCCTCGCCGAAATAGGTGCGCGAGGCGTTGTTGGTCTCGCGCTTGCCGTAGGTGTCGGACACCCGCGGCGGTCCCCAGGGCAGGGCGGCGATGGCGTCGGCATCCTCTTCCGGCAGGGCTTCGGACAGCAGCCAGTGATTGTAGGGCGTCTCGGACAGCCGGCTGCGTTCCAGGCAGCGCAGGAAGGAGGCGGAAACGGCGTCGGCGGTGGTCATGATGGCGATGGATCCCGGTCCAGGGGCGACCGTGCGCGACGGTCGGTTTGCCGGCGCTTATGCCATGGCCGGTGCACGAGCGCCGCCCCCAAACCGGTCCTACCAGAGGGGTGCGCGCATTGGCCGCGCCCGCACCCCGCCACCCCGCCGTCCCGTCACCCCAGACCGTGCCGCTTCCGGTGGGCGGGGAGGCGGCGCATCACCTCCTCGGCGACGATCCGCGTCTCGTCCATCGGCTGGTAGCTCCAGTGGTCGAGCGAGCCGTCGAAGGGCCGGGTGATGCCGTCCCGGTACAGCCCGTCATGGAAGGCGCGGAACTTGGGCGACCCGCCGTCCAGCTCGATCACATAGACCGGCTTGCCGGTGGAACAGGCCTCCGACGTCATCGACACGCTGTCGCAGGTCACCACCACCGCGTCTGCGAGGCCGAGATAGGCGAAGTAGGGATTCTCGCCGGTGCCGTCCCACACCTCCGCCGGCAGGCCGGACAGGCGGGCGCGCAGGATCGCCTCGTTGTCGGCGCCGGTGCGGCGCGACGGGGTGACCATCAGCCCGGCGCCATGGGTGCGCGTCAGGTTGGCCAGCCGTTCGGCCACGTCGCCCATGATGGTGGGCGTCAGGCGGTAGACGCCGTTGTCGCCGCCGATCAGCACGGCGATGCGCGGATGCGGCAGATGGGCCAGCCGCGGGGCGAAGCGTTCGGCGGCGTCGGCCAGGATGGCGGGCGTCACCCGGTGCAGCGCGCCGCGCGTCACCAGAACGTTGTCGGCGCGCAGCTTGTCGTGGCGCGGCACGACGACCAGATCGAAATGGCGCGGGTTCATCACCGGGTCCTGGATCTGGACGGTGAAGGTCCGCCCGCGCGACTGGCGGCGCACCGCCAGCGAGACGGCGATGGACTGCCGGCCGGTGCCGATCAGGATATCGGGCCAGGGCGGCTCCACCGGGTCGCCCTTGGGACCGGCGGCGAAGCGGTTGCCGATGCGCCAGTAGGGGGTCAGCTGGCGCCAGGGGGTGCGCAGACGGACGCGCTTGATCACCGGCGTCAGGCCCAGCGCCTCGGCAAGCCCGATGCACTGGTTTTCCATGCCGGCCTTGCCGTCCGACACCACCCAGCAGGTCAAAGGTTGCATTTGAACTCGGATCGTTGGGGCTGCGGAGGGGATTGCGGCGAAATGACCGCAATCCGGGTTGCTCGCCCTTGCGGGGGTTTCGGTCTTGGCGTAGACACCATGCCCGTGTAATATCCTTTCTCCAAATCATCCCCGGAGCGACCGAGTAAACCATGCGGCGGGTCAAACTCGACCGAATTGACCGTCGGATTCTGCGCGATCTGCAGAACGACGGCCGGATGACCAATGTGGAGCTTGCCCGACGTGCCGGCATCTCCGCTCCGCCCTGCCTGCGCCGCGTCCGCGCGCTGGAGGAGGCGGGATTCATCCGTGGCTACCATGCCGACGTCAACCCCGACGCACTGGGGTTCGGCGTCACGGTGTTCGCCCAGGTCGGCCTCAGCAGCCAGGCCGAAGCGGACCTAAAGAAATTCGAGGAGCTCGTCAACAGCTGGCCGCTCGTGCGTGAGTGCAACATGCTCGCCGGCGAATACGACTTCGTCCTGAAGATCGTGGCGGAGGACTGGGACGACTACCAGCGCTTCCTGACGACCAAGCTGACGGCGGCGCCCAACGTCGCCCATGTGAAGTCGGCCCTGTCGATCCGCACCAGCAAGCACACCCCCGGCGTTCCGATAGACGTCGATTCGCCCGACATCCCGGAAGGGACGGAGGACGAGGAGGACGAGGATTACGTCGAGGACGAGACCGAGACGCCCGCCCGCGCCACCCGGCGCTGATCGGGAAAGGCGTCTCGGCGCCTTTTAGAGGGAAGATGCGGCGAGCGCCTGGAGCAGGCCCGCCGCGGCTCCCCCAGCACCACCCAATGGATCGCCACGCCCCGGCGGGTCAGGGCGTAGAGCGAGGCCAGCATGATCGCCCAGGTCCAGATCATGTGCCCGGTGGACCGCCCGTCCGGCAGCAGCACCGCCATCCCCAGATAGACGCCCAGGTTCAGGATCACCCCCACCACCGCCGCGGCGATGGCGGCCAGCGCACCCGCGGCCAGACGGTTGTGGATCAGCCGCTCCACATAAGGGGCGCCGGCGAAGATGAACAGGAAGCAGGGCAGGAAGGTGAGGTAGGTCGTCAGCGCCGCCCCCAGCGTCCCCGCCAGCGCCGGCGACAGGTCGCCCGGCCGGTTCCAGCCGGCGAAGAAGCCGACATATTGCGTGACCAGGATCAGCGGCCCCGGCGTCGTCTCGGCCAGGGCCAGACCGTCCACCATCTCCCGCGGGCCGAGCCAGCCATAGGCGTCCACCGCCTGCCCGGCAATGTAGGGCAGCACGGCATAGGCGCCGCCGAAGGTGACGAAGGCCGCCTTGGTGAACAGCGCCGCGATGCCGCGCCACGGGTCGGGCCCGAAGGCCAGCAGCACCGCACCCACCGGAATTGACCACAAGAGGACGAACAGGCCGACGAGGGTCAGCAGCCGGGCGGGCTTGGGCGCCGGCTCGTCCGGATCGTCGGCCGCGGAGCCGCCGTCCGCCACCGGATGCGGGTGGGCGAACCAGTGCCGGCCCATCCGCGCCGCCACGCCGCCGACCACCGCCGCCACGCCGATGACCAGCGGGAAGGGCAGGTGCAATGCCGCCAGCGCCAGGAAGGCGGCGCCGGCCATCGCCACCGCCGCCGGCCCCTTCAGCGTGCGGCGGCCCATCCGCCAGACCGCGGCGATGATGATCGCCACCACCGCCGGCTTGATCCCGTCGAACAGCGCGCCGACCAGCCCGGTGTCGCCATGGGCGGCGGCGATCCAGGACAGAGCCAGCAGGACCAGGGCGCCCGGCAGCACGAACAGCCCGCCCGCCACCAGCCCGCCGCGCGCCCCGTGCAGCCGCCAGCCGATGTAGGTGGCGAGCTGCTGAGCCTCCGGCCCCGGCAGCAGCATGCAGAAGTTCAGCGCGTGCAGGAAGCGCGTCTGGTCGATCCAGCGGCGCCGGTCGACCAGCTCGCTCTGCATCATCGCGATCTGCCCGGCCGGTCCGCCGAAGCTGGTCAGCCCCAGCCTCAGCCAGTAGAGGCAGAAGATGCCGAAGGCGGGGACTGCGGCGGCGGGCGGCGGGGCGGGCGGGGGCGGGGCGGGGGTGTCGGTCATGGGACCGCAGCCTAGCGCAAACAGGATTGCAAGGCAGCGTCCACCATCGGTCAGGGCAGGGGCCGGAGACATTTGAGGGGCGGCCATGGCCTTCCGCATCGCCGGGGTTTAATATTGCGACCGCGAGCGCCGCCGTGGTGGCCGGCGCCGGGTGTCGGGGACGCTGGAGAATGAAGGCTTCCGCCCGCGGTCGCGCGGCTGTGCTGGGTGCGGCGCTGTGTGCCGGTATCGGGATGTTCGCCGCCGGGAGTTTGACAGTTGCGGGGCCGGTCCAGGCCGCGGCCGGCGTCCATGCCGAGGAGATCGTCCGCTTTCCGTCCGCCGACGGCGACCTGACCGGCGGAGCGCCGACGATGCTGACCGGCCGCCTGCTGCGCCCGGCGGGTGCCGGACCGCATCCGGCGGTGGTCATGCTGCATGGCTGCGGCGGCCTGTATGCCCGCAACGGCCGGGTGTCGCCGCGCCATGTCTGGTGGGCGACTCACCTGCAGCGCCAGGGCTACGAGGTGCTGATGGTCGACAGCTTCGGCCCGCGCGACGTGGAGGAGGTCTGCACCACCGCGCTGAAGGACCGCACCGTCCGCGCCACGGTGGAGCGCAAGCGCGACGCCTGGGGGGCGCTGGCCTTCCTGCGCAAGCGGCCGGAGGTGGATCATGGCCGCATCGGCCTGATCGGCTGGTCGCAGGGGGCGGGCACCGTGCTGGCCGCCTATGGCGCCGGCGAGGATGGGCCGGCCGGATCGGAGCAGGGCGGATTCCGCGCTGCGGTGGCCTTCTATCCCGGCTGCCGGGCGCCGCTGAGCAATGAGGACTGGCAGCCCGACGGCCCGCTGCTGCTGCTGGTCGGCGACAAGGACGACTGGACACCGCCGGACGCCTGCGTCGAACTGGCCGCGCGCGAGGGGGTGAAGGACCGGATGGAACTGGTGGTCTATCCAGACACCTACCACGGCTTCGACGCGCCCGACGCCCCGGTGCGCAAGCGCAAGGACCTCGCCACCGCACCCGATGGAACGGCCCATGTCGGCACGAACGAAGACGCCCGCGCGGACGCGATCCGGCGGGTGACGGAATTCTTCAGGGATAAGCTGCGGGGGTAAGGGGGCTTTGATCGCCCTCTCCCGTCCCGGGAGAGGGAGGGGACCCGCGCCGAAGGCGTGGGGAGGGTGAGGGGTGGGGCGAGGATCCCGAACCGCATGGTTCCTTGTAATACCCCTCACCCTTCCCATGCTGCGCATGGGCCCCTTCCCTCTCCCGGGGCGGGAGAGGGAAGATCGAGAACTCTCAGCGGAACTCGACCGAAACGATCTCGTACAGCTTGGAGCCACCGGGGGTGGAAACCTCCACGCTGTCGCCGACCGACTTGTTGATCAGGGCGCGGGCCAGCGGCGCCTGGATCGACAGGAGGCGGTTCTTGATGTCGCTCTCGTCCTGGCCGACGATCTGGTAGGTCGTCTCCTCGTCCGTGTCCTGGTCGGCGAGCGTCACGGTCGCACCGAACTTCACGGTGTTGCCGGTCAGCTTGGCCGGGTCGATGACCTCGGCACGGCTGATCTTGTCCTCAAGCTCCAGCACGCGGCCTTCGATGAAACTCTGACGTTCGCGCGCCGCGTGGTACTCGGCGTTTTCCGAAAGGTCGCCATGTTCGCGGGCCTCCGCGATGGCTTTGATGACCGCCGGGCGTTCGGTGATCTTAAGGTGCTTCAATTCCTCCTGGAGGCGGTTGAAGCCCGCCGCTGTCATCGGAACTTTTTCCATGTTCGGTCCATCACCGCTTGCAGTCGTTCGACCTGTCCAAAGCGACATCAAGGACGAAGACGGCGCGGAGGAGGTCCGCCGCGCCGTCGTCCGTCCTTAATACGATCCGCTAAGGTACGACTGCAACGGGGCGACTTCAAGGCTGCCGTTCCGGAGTGCGGCAATCGCTTCCACCGCTGCGCGTGCCCCCGCAACCGTGGTGTAATACGGAATGTTGTAGGTCAGCGCGGTACGGCGCAGGCTGAAGCTGTCGGACAGGGCCTGGGCGCCTTCCGTGGTGTTGATGACCAGATGCACGTCGCCGTTGATCATGGCGTCGACGATGTGCGGCTGGCCTTCCACCACCTTGTTGATGGTCTCCGCCGGCACACCGGCATCCTTCAGCACCTTGGCGGTGCCCGAGGTGGCGAGGATGCGGAAGCCCATGTCGTGCAGCTTCTTGGAGATCACCGCCAGCGCCGGCTTGTCGCGGTCCTTGACCGAGACGAAGACGCTGCCCTTGACCGGCAGGGTGACGCCGGCACCGAGCTGCGCCTTGGCGAAGGCGAGCGCGAAGTTGTGGTCGAGGCCCATGACCTCGCCCGTCGACTTCATCTCCGGACCCAGAACGATGTCGACGCCGGGGAAGCGGGCGAAGGGGAAGACCGCTTCCTTGACCGCGGTGTGCGGCGGGGTCGGGCCGTTCAGGGTGAAGGCGGACAGCTTCTCCCCCGCCATGACGCGGGCGGCGATCTTGGCGATGGCGGTGCCGGTGGCCTTGGCGACGAAGGGCACCGTGCGGCTGGCGCGCGGGTTGACCTCCAGGATGTAGACGGTGCCGTCCTTGACCGCGAACTGCACGTTCATCAGCCCGACCACCTTCAGCGCATGGGCGAGCGCGTCGGACTGGCGGTTGATCTCGGCAATCGTCTCGGCCGGCAGCGAGTAGGGCGGCAGGGCGCAGGCGCTGTCGCCGGAATGGATGCCGGCCTCCTCGATGTGCTCCATCACGCCGGCGACATAGACGTCCGTACCGTCGCAGACGACGTCCACGTCCACCTCGATGGCGTCCTGCAGGTAGCTGTCGATCAGGACCGGGTTCTTGCCCGACACCTGCACGGCGGTGCCCATGTAGCGCTGGAGCCCGGCCATGTCGTGGACGATCTCCATCGCCCGGCCGCCCAGCACGTAGGACGGACGGATGACAACCGGGAAGCCGATCTTCGTCGCGACCGCCTCGGCCTCTTCCAGCGAGCGGGCGAGGCCGTTGGCCGGCTGCTTCAGGTTCAGCTCATGCAGCAGCTTCTGGAAGCGCTCGCGGTCCTCGGCCAGATCGATGGCGTCGGGCGAGGTGCCCAGGATCGGGATGCCGGCGGCCTCCAGCGCGGCGGCGAGCTTCAGCGGGGTCTGGCCACCGAACTGCACGATGCAGCCCAGGACGTTGCCGTTGCGCTGCTCGACCCGCACCAGCTCCACCACGTCCTCGGCCGTCAGCGGCTCGAAGTAGAGGCGGTCAGCGGTGTCGTAGTCGGTGGAGACGGTCTCCGGGTTGCAGTTGACCATGATGGTCTCGATGCCGGCCTCCTGCAGGGCGTAGACGGCATGGACGCAGCAATAGTCGAACTCGATGCCCTGGCCGATGCGGTTCGGGCCGCCGCCGAGGATGACCACCTTGCGCTTGTCGGTCGGCTCCGACTCGCACTCCGCCTCGCCGGTCCCGTCGGTCTCGTAGGTCGAGTACATGTAGGGGGTGGCGGACGCGAACTCGGCGGCGCAGGTGTCGATGCGCTTGTAGACCGGGGTGACGCCGGCCAGACGGCGGGCGGTCGCGACCGCGGCCTCGGTGGTCTTGGCCAGCTCGGCCAGACGGGCGTCGGAGAAGCCCATCTGCTTCAGCTTCAGCCAGCCGGCCTTGTCGGTCGGCAGGCCGCCGTCGCGGATCGCCGCCTCGCGGTCGACGATGGCCTTGATCTGCTCAAGGAACCACGGGTCGTACTTGGAGACGGCCTGCACCTCGTCCACGGTGAAGCCGTGGCGGAAGGCCTGGGCGATGACCAGCAGGCGGTCGGGCGTGGGAGTGGCGAGCGCGCCGCGGATTGCGGTGCGGTCCGGGTTCTCCTCCCCGCCGATCTTCACCTCGTTGAAGCCGGTCAGGCCGGTCTCCATCGAACGCAGGGCCTTCTGCACCGACTCCTGGAAGGTGCGGCCGATCGACATCGCCTCGCCCACCGACTTCATCGAGGTGGTCAGCAGCGGCTCAGAGCCCTTGAACTTCTCGAAGGTGAAGCGCGGCATCTTGGTGACGACGTAATCGATCGTCGGCTCGAAGCTCGCGGGGGTGGTGCCGGTGATGTCGTTGGTCAGCTCGTCCAGGCGGTAGCCGACGGCCAGCTTGGCGGCGATCTTGGCGATGGGGAAGCCGGTGGCCTTGGAGGCCAGCGCCGAGGAGCGCGACACGCGCGGGTTCATCTCGATCACGATCAGGCGGCCGTTGGCCGGGTTGACCGCGAACTGCACGTTCGAGCCGCCGGTGTCCACGCCGATCTCGCGCAGCACCGCGATCGAGGCGTCGCGCATGATCTGGTATTCTTTGTCGGTCAGCGTCAGCGACGGCGCCACGGTGATCGAGTCGCCGGTGTGGACGCCCATCGGGTCGATGTTCTCGATGGCGCAGACGATGATGCAGTTGTCGGCGCCGTCGCGCACGACCTCCATCTCATACTCCTTCCAGCCCAGCACCGACTCCTCGATCAGCACTTCGCCGACCGGGCTGGCGCGCAGGCCGCCGCGCACGATGTCCTCGAACTCCGCCCGGTTGTAGGCGATGCCGCCGCCGGTGCCGGCCAGCGTGAAGCTGGGACGGATGATGGCGGGCAGGCCGACGAACTCCAGCGCGTCCATCGCCTCGTCCAGGGTGCGGACCATGCGCGACTTCGGCGACTCCAGGCCCAGCTTGTCCATGGCGTCGCGGAACAGGATGCGGTCCTCGGCCTTGGCGATGACGTCGCGCTTGGCGCCGATCATCTCAACGCCGAGACGCTCCAGCGTGCCGTCGTCGGACAGCGCCATCGCCGTGTTCAGCGCGGTCTGGCCGCCCATGGTCGGCAGCAGGGCGTCGGGACGCTCCTTCTCCAGGATCTTGGCGACCACGGCCGGGGTGATCGGCTCGATGTAGGTGGCGTCGGCCAGACCGGGGTCGGTCATGATGGTGGCCGGGTTGGAGTTGACGAGGATGACCCGGTAGCCTTCCTCGCGCAGCGCCTTGCACGCCTGAACGCCGGAATAATCGAACTCGCAAGCCTGTCCGATGACGATCGGACCCGCGCCGATGATGCAGATGGATTTGATGTCGGTGCGTTTGGGCATGGGTCCGCTTCTCTGAAGTGTGGTCAGCCGAAAACCCCCGGCGCCGGAGGACCGGAGACGGAGAGCGGGGATGGGCATGTCGTGCAAGGCCCCCTTATAGGGGGTTCCGGGCCGGGGGGAAGGGGTGGCATGGATGTCACCCTCGCATGACTGAATCTCGGGCGCGGCACCGCGGGGCGATGCGGCCCTTGAACCGGTGGTGAAAGGGAGGCATCAATTCCCATTCTCCCTTTTTCGGGTCCCCTTTGGAGATACGCCCCCATGAGCCACGCATTCGCCAAGGACAGCCGCGCCTGCGCCGCCTGCGTCTCGTGGGGTGGCGAGCGCGCGCTGTCGGAGGACAACACGCTGGTGTACGTCGCCCGCCACGGGGTGGAGGGCGAATGCCGCACCGCCAGCAGCCAGGACTACCGCCGCATCACCAAGGGCTATCACACCTGCAGTGCCTGGGCGCCGCTGCCGATGCTGAAGAAGCATGGCGGGCGGATCGGCCATACGCCGGTGGGCCAGGCGCATGCGCCGGTCACCGCCGCGGCGTCGCGGCCGATGCCGCCGGTCTCCCAGCCGGTGCCGGCCGCCGCGGCCTTCGCGGACGCTCCGGTCGCCACGCCGGTGCTCGACGTTCCGCCGCCGCCCTGCCGCGCCGACCCGATCGACGTGGAGCAGTCGCCGCAGGTCCGCGTGCTCTACACCCACTGGCTCCGGCTGAAGCGCAAGCGCCGCATGCCGCTGGCGGTCGAGATCGACACCGCCCAGGTGCGCGAGAGCGTGCCGCGCATCGCCCTGATGGAGCCGACCGCCGACGGCAGCGATTTCGTCTACAAATCCTGCGGCCGCGCACTGCAGCGCCGGCTGGACGGCAGACCGACGACGCGGCGGGTGACGGAGTGCCATCCCGAACAGGCGGCGCGGCGCTGGCTGTCCGACCTGCGCCTTTGCCTGGAAAGCGGCGAGCCGCGCTGCCTGCTGGTGCGCGACGACCCGATGCTGCCGGGGGCGAAGTTCGTCGAACTGCTGCTGCCGCTTGCCGATGTCGAGGGCGGTCCGGCGACGCGCGTGCTGGCCTACCGCCATGTGCCGGGCGGCTGAGGGGAGACTCCTCTCCCGCCCCGGGAGAGGGCGATTATCGCCGGGGTAGCCGTGGGAGGGGGCGATGAGTGAGGGCCAAAAGGACGAGGCAGGCCGGACTGGACCCGGGCCGGAGATCGTCGGCGTCTGGCCGGCGGCGGTGTGGATCGTCGTCGGCGCCGGGCATTACCTGAACGACCCCGACCATTTCGCCGGCTGGAAGGGGGCGCTGTATTTCGTGCTGGGCACCGGCGTCGTGGCGCTGGTCGGCGGCATCGCCAGCCTGTCGGCCCGCCGCACGGTCGCCGGCATCCAGGAGCGCCTGCTGAAGGAGGTCCGCCATCGCTTCGACCTCGCCACCTGGGCCATCGCGCTGGGGCTGCGCGTCCTGATCGGGCTGGGCGAGGCGGTGCTGGTGACGCTGCTGGCGCTGTGGGCGGTGGCGATGCTGGGGTGAGGTGTCGGCTTCGAATGCCCCCACCTATCCTCCCCCGCTGGGCGGGGAGGGACTGCCGCCGCTCTAATTGAGTGAGTGTTCTTCTGCACAAGCGCTTGCTCCCTCCCCCGCCCAGCGGGGGAGGGTTGGGGTGGGGAAACCGAAGCCACGTTTCCCGTGAAACGCAAACAGCCCCGCTCCTTGCGGAGACGGGGCTGTTGCAGCAACCAAGCACTCACTTCTGGCTGGTTTTCATGGTCCAGCCCGGCTCCACCCCATGCATGTCGGGCAGGCGGTGGGCAATGCCCTTGTGGCAGTCGATGCAGGTGTTCTGGCCGGTGAACAGGTAGGTCTCGTGCATGTTCGCGGCGCGCGGGTTCTGCTTGGTGATGTCCATCGAGTCCGCGCTGTGGCAGTTGCGGCATTCCAGCGAGTTGTTGGACTTCAGCCGGGCCCACTCGTGCTCGGCCAGCTCGCGGCGCTTGTCCAGGAACTTCTCGCGGGTGTCGATGGTGCCGAAGATCTTGCCCCAGACCTCCTTCGATGCCTGCATCTTGCGGGCGATCTTGTCGGTCCATTCGTGGGGGACGTGGCAGTCGGGGCAGCTGGCGCGCACACCCGACCGGTTCGTGAAGTGGATGGTCTGCTTCAGCTCCTCATAGGGATTGTCGCGCATCTCGTGGCAGCTGATGCAGAAGGCCTCCTTGTTGGTCGCCTCCAGCGCGGTGTTGAAGCCGCCCCAGAAGAGGACGCCGGCGATGAAGCCGCCCAGCGTCAGGAAACCCAGGCTGAAGTGGACGCTGGGGCGGGCGAACAGCCGCCACAGGCCCAGAAATGCGTTGCGGATCGTCATTTCTGGCCGCCTTGGGCATGGCCCAGGACCGCGTCGAAGTCGCGGAAGCTGTTGGGAACGATCGGCTGCGCGTCCGTCTGCTGGACGTGGCACTGGGTGCAGAAGTAGCGGCGCGCCGCCACCGTGCCCAGCGTCTGGCCGTCACGATCCTGGAAATGGGTGACCGACAGCATCGGCGCCTGCGAGCCGGCCGTGTTGCGGCGGTCGTGGCAGGTCAGGCACTTGTTGATGTTCAGGTCGATCTGGTAGTCGCGGATGGCATGCGGGATCAGCGGCGGCTGGTCGGCGTAGTTGCGCACGCGCTTCTGGTCGTCGGTGATCTCGCGGTGGGTCGCCTCGGCCGGGACATCCGTGGTGATCGGATGGTTGGCGGAGGGGACCTTGATCCCCCCACGGTGCCGGTGGCGTTGGCGGCCGCTTGGGCCATCACGACCGGCTTGTCGGCGGCGACGACCCCGGAGGTGACGCCGATGGTCAGGGCCGGGACGCCGGCCAGAAGGGCCAGCGCGGCGATCAGGAAACGGGTCTTCATGATGCCGGCACTCCTCAGGCGTTCACGACGGGCGTGATCTTGACCGCGCATTTCTTGAAGTCGGTCTGTTTGCTGATGGGATCGGTGGCGTCGAGCGTCACCTTGTTGATGAGGACCGTGTGGTCGAAGAAGGGGACGAAGACCAGGCCGCGCGGCGGCTTGTTGCGTCCGCGCGTCTCGACCCGCACCCGAACCTCGCCGCGCCGCGAGGTGATGCGCACCTCCTGACCGCGGCGGACGTTCAGGTCCTTGGCGTCGTCGGGGTGCATGAACACCACGGCGTTGGGGAAGGCCTTGCGCAGCTCCGGCACGCGCAGGGTCATCGACCCGCTGTGCCAGTGCTCGATCACGCGGCCGGTCGACAGCCAGAACGGGTAGTCGGCGTCGGGCGCCTCGGCCGGCGGCTCGTAGGGCAGGGCGAAGACGTTGGCCTTGCCGTCCTTGTTGCCGTAGAAGCGCATGCCCTCGCCGGCCTTCACGTAGGGGTCGGAGCCCTCGCGGTAGCGCCACTTGGTCTCCTTGCCGTCCACCACCGGCCAGCGCAGGCCGCGCTCCTGGTGGTAGAGGTCGAACGGCGCCAAGTCGTGGCCGTGGCCGCGGCCGAAGGCGGCATATTCCTCGAACAGGCCCTTCTGGACGTAGAAGCCGGCGTCCTTGGCCTCCTGGTTGCTGTAGTTCGGATCGAGGTCGGACAGCGGGAAGCGGTCGACCTGACCGTTGCGGAACAGCACGTCGTACAGGGTCTTGCCGCGGTATTCCGGTTTCTTGTTCAGAAGCTCCTCCGGCCACACCTCCTCGATGCGGAAGCGCTTGGAGAACTCCATGATCTGCCACAGGTCGGACCGCGCGCCGTCGGGCGCGTCGACCAGCTGGCGCCACAACTGGGTGCGGCGTTCGGCGTTGCCGTAGCCGCCCTCCTTCTCCACCCACATGGCGGTGGGCAGGATCAGGTCGGCGGCCAGCGCCGTCACGGTCGGGTAGGGATCGGAGACGACGACGAAGTTCTCAGGGTTGCGGTAGCCGGGGAAGGTCTCCTTCGCCGTGTTCGGGGCCGTCTGCATGTTGTTGTTGCACATGACCCAGTAGGCGTTGAGCTTGCCGTCCTTGAGCATGCGGTCCTGCAGAACGGCGTGGTAGCCGATCTTGTCGGGGATGGTCCCCTCCGGCAGCTTCCAGATCTCCTCGGCGTGTTTGCGGTGCTCGGGGTTGGTCACCACCATGTCGGCGGGCAGCCGGTGGGCAAAGGTGCCGACCTCGCGCGCGGTGCCGCAGGCCGAGGGCTGGCCGGTCAGCGAGAAGGGGCCGTTGCCGGGCTGGGAGATCTTACCGGTCAGCAGGTGGATGTTGTAGACGAGGTTGTTGGCCCAGACGCCCCGGACATGCTGGTTGAAGCCCATGGTCCAGAAGGAGACGACCTTCACCTTCGGGTCGGCATACAGCTCCGCCAGCGCCTCCAGCCGGTTCTTCGGCACGCCCGACAGCTCGTGCGCCTTGTCCAGCGTGTAGGGCTCGACGAACTTGGCGAACTCCTCGAAGCTGATCGGGTCGGAGTCGTTGGCCTTGGCGGCGTTCTTCGCCTTCTGCTCCAGCGCGTGCTCGGGACGCAGGCCATAGCCGATGTCGTCGCGGCCGCGCTTGAAGTTGCAGTGCTTCTCGATGAACTCCTTGTTCACCCGGCCGGTCTTGATGATGTGGTTGGCGATGTAGTTCAGGATCGCCAGGTCGGAACCGGGGGTGAAGACCAGGCCGATGTCGGCGAGATCGAAGCTGCGGTGCTCGAAGGTCGACAGGACGGCGACCTTGCAGTCGGGATGGCTGAGGCGGCGGTCGGTGACGCGCGTCCACAGGATGGGGTGCATCTCCGCCATGTTGGAGCCCCACAGCACGAAGGCGTCGGCCTGCTCCATGTCGTCGTAGCAGCCCATCGGCTCGTCCATGCCGAAGGTGCGCATGAAGCCGGCCACCGCCGACGCCATGCAGTGGCGGGCGTTCGGGTCCAGGTTGTTGGAGCGCAGGCCGGCCTTCATCAGCTTGGAGGCGGCATAGCCTTCATAGATGGTCCACTGGCCGGAACCGAACATGCCGACGGCGGTCGGACCCTTCTTCTTCAGGGTCTCCTTCCACTTCTGCGCCATGATGTCGAAGGCGGCGTCCCAGCTGATCGGCTGGAATTCGCCGTCCTTGTCGTACTTGCCGTCCTTCATGCGCAGCAGCGGCTGGTTCAGCCGGTCCTCGCCATACATGATCTTGGACAGGAAATAGCCCTTCACGCAGTTCAGGCCGCGGTTCACCTCGGCCTTCACGTCGCCGTGGGTGGCGACGACGCGGCCGTCCTTGACGCCGACCATGACGCCACAGCCGGTGCCGCAGAAGCGGCAGGGCGCCTTGGACCAGGTCAGCTTGGCGCCTTCGCCGGTCAGCAGGGGGCGGCCGATGCGGGCAGCGAGATTCCGGCCGCCGCGGCGGCGGCAGCGGCGGCTTGCGCCTTCAGGTAATCGCGGCGGGACAGGAACATGCGGGGGACTCCAGTCTTGGAGGAATTTCGTTCGGAATGGGCGGATGCGGCGCGCCTGGACGGCTGTTCCGTCAGGCTGCGTCGATCGCGTCCGCGGGTTCGTAGTGGTGGTAGACCATGGTCGTGCTGTGCACGCCGGGGACGGCGTTCAGCAGGGCGATGCGGTCCACCACCTCAGCGGCGCTGGCGGTGACCAGCGTCACCACGGCCTTGCCGTTCTCCGACGCGCACCACTCCAGCCCGGCGACGGCGCCCGCCGCCTCGCGCACCGCTTCGGTGCGGTCGGGGCTGTGCTGGATGACGAGGCTGGAGATGTGGACTTCGGGGGCGCGGGGCATGTCGGAAGACTCAGTGGGTGAGGAGCTGGTACATCCAGATCGAGAAGCCGTAGGCCGACACGGTGCCGATGGCGATCAGCGGCCAGACCAGGAAGGCCAGCCACAGGAACATCAGTCCCTCGGCCCGGCGGGTCGGAGCCGGATCGGACTCGGTCGCGATCCGATCGGACGGATGGGACAGGACGGGGGAGCTGTTGGGCCTCATGGCTGCACTCTCGGTCGGTGCGGGAACGGATGATCGGCCGGTACCAAAGTATGGTCCTTAGGTATCGGTTTTCGGCCCTTAGTATCGGTACTTTCGAGCGGACTGGAATTGACCCAAATCAAGCGGGGCTATTCACGCCTGTGACGGAATGGCGCGGCGAACCCTGCCGTCGCGTCGTGCAGGCGTTCCGGCCCGGACCGCGCTAAACTAAAGCCGGGCCTTGCCGGAAGGTCCTGAGGCTTCGGTTCGAGATGGGATGGCCATGGATTTGCTGCGAACCTATTGGTCGCCGGCCGAGCTGGTGACCAACGGGCTGATCTTTCTGCATCTGTTGGGGGCGCTGGCGGTCGGGCTGCTGCTGGGCTACGAGCGCAGCTATCACGGGCGGGCGGCGGGGATGCGGACCTATGGGCTGGTCTGCCTGGCGTCCGCCGCGCTGACGGTGGTCAACGCCTATCCCGCCATGTGGTACGGCGGTATGGGCCCCCAAGGGGCGACCGGCGCCGGGGACCCGACCCGGGTGATCCAGGGCATCGTCACCGGCATCGGCTTTCTCGGCGCCGGCGTCATCATGCGCGAGGGGCTGTCGATTCGCGGCCTGTCCACCGCGGCGTCGATCTGGGCGACGTCGGCCATCGGCATCACCATCGGGCTCGGCTTCTACGCCGTCGCCATCGCCGCGGCGGTCCTGACCATCCTGGTGATGAGCCTGCTGCGGCCGATCGAGCGGCTGCTGCCGCACCGCTCCGTGATCCATCTGACGCTGGTCTTTCCCCGCGACAAGGCGCCGCCCCCGGACGAGCTGAGGGCGCAGGTCGCCAAGCATGGCTTCGAGGTGGTCGACTGGGCCTTCCACCTCGCCAACGGCAGCGGCCAGTTCGAATGCCAGCTGGTTCTGCAGGGCAAGGGCGACCTCGACCCGATGGTGCTGGTCGCAGCACTCGCCTCGACCGACGCCCTGGTGGAGTTCAAGCTTTCGCCCTCGCGCATCTGACGCGGCCTGGCTCGGGGTAGGGTCGAATGCATACGTGCTTAATCTTTTCCTAAAACTTTAGCTTTATCGAAGCGGCACGATGACCAAGGATGCGACAGACCGCGGCGCAAGCGGCCGGTGGACGGAAAGGCGGCGCCGCGGCCTGCCGGCCATCCGCATTCGCAGCTTGGCGGGGCGCCTGCCTTCCGATCTTCTGCGTCTCGTGCTGGGCGCGGTCCTGCTCTGCTTCTGCGCGGTGTCCGTCGCGGCCGCGGCGCCGCCGGCCGGGACGCCAGTCGAGCCGCTGCGGCTGGAGCCGTCCACCGCCGGCGCCACGCTGGCCGGCCATTTCGCCCGGCTGGTCGATCCCGGGCGCAAGCTGGACTTCGCCGACATCCTGAAGGCCGACGCCGCCGGGGGGATGGAACCGCGCAGCGATTTCCGCGGCGCCGGCCAGACCCGCGACATCCATTGGTACCGGTTCGACCTGATGCGCGCGCCCGGCGCTCCGGCCGACTGGATCCTGGAGATGGGCGAGGCCTACATCGACCATCTCGACCTGTTCATCCCCAAATCCATGGTGGCGGCATCGATGGCGGAGGATGGCCGGCCGCAGGGTCCGGACGCCTACCGGCTGGTCCGGATGGGGGATTTCGTGCCCTTCAGCCAGCGGCCGATGAAGACGCGGCTGCACGCCCTGCCGCTGAGCCTGCCGGAGGGGCGGGCGGTCTCGCTCTATCTGCGCGTCGATTCGGTCAGCGCCATCCGCCTGTCGGCCCGGATCTGGACGCCGGCGGCCTATATCGGCCACCAGACGCCCGATCTGCTGTTCCAGGGCCTGTTCCTGGGCGTGCTGGGCATCCTGACGCTGGGTTACGTGGCGCTGGGGCTGCTTCTGCGTGACGGGGCGCTGCTGTCCTATACCGGTTATGTCGCCACCGTCTTCTTCTATTACCTGTTCGCCAACGGCACCGCCGCCACCCTGCTGCCGGACATGCCGGGCTGGTTCATCAACATGATGGTGGGCAGCAGCGGCTTCCTGGGCTTTGCCGCGGCGCTGATGATGTGGGTCCATATCCTCGACCTGCGGAGCCGGGCGCCGTGGCTGCGCCGCTGTTACCAGGGGCTGGCGCTGCTCGCCGTGCTGATGCTGCCGACGACGGTGTCGCCGCTCTATGCCCTGACCAACCCGGTGGTGACGGTGTCGGCGCTGGTCGTGGTGGTGATCGCGCTGGTGCTGACCGCGCGCATGACCTGGCTGAACCCCGGCGACCTCAGCCCGCGCTTCTATCTGGCCAGCACGCTGGTCTCGCTCGCCGGCCTGCTGCTGACCCAGATGTCGCTGCGCGGCGTGCTGCCGGCCGATTTCGCCGTCGCCGATCCCTACCAGATCTCCTCAATGGTGGCGGTGCTGGTGCTGGGCGTCGGTCTGGCCCTGCGCATCGGCCGCCTGCAGTCCGAGCGGCTGCGCGCCCGCGAGGAGTCGGCCTTCGCCACCAAGCGGGCGGAGGAGCAGCGCACCTTCGTCGCCATGCTGTCGCACGAGTTCCGCACCCCGCTCGCCTCCATCGACAGCGCGGCGCAGATGATCGAGCTGTCGGGGGCGGTCACGGCGCCGGCGGCGCTGACCCGGCTGGGGCGCATCCGCAACACCACGCGCAAGATGGTGGAGCTGGTGGAACTGTTCCTGTCCGCCGATGCGCTGGACCAGGGGGCGCTGGCGCTGAAGCCGGAACCGGTGGCGCTGGGCCAGCTGATGGAGGAAGCGCTGGGCGGCCTGAAGGAGACGGAGGCGGAGGACCGGCTGGCGGTGGCGGTGGAGACGCCGGACCACCCGCTGCTGGTGGACGCGCCCTTCCTGGGGGTGGCGATCGGCAACCTCGTGCAGAACGCGCTGCGCTATTCCCCGCCGGATGCGCCGGTGCGGGTGACGGCCGGGTACGACGCGGCCGAAGACGGAGGTGGAATCGTCATCCGCGTCGCCGACCGCGGGCGCGGCATGGCGCCGGAGGAGGTGGAGCGGATCGGCTCGATCTATTTCCGCGCCTCCTCCTCGAAGGGCACGAAGGGCACCGGGCTGGGGCTCTACATGACGAAGAAGATCGTCGCCGCCCATGGCGGCACTTTGGTGGTGGAAAGCGCGCGTGAAGAAGGTTCGGCCTTCACCATACGGTTGCCGGATGACGGCGCGCGGTCAGCGGCGGCAAGCCGTCTCGCGGCCCAGTGATAACGTCGAGCGTAAAGCCTGACACATCAGGCTTTGCGCTCGCCCTCAAACGGCGGGCACGGCCGTCCGGCCGCCTGCCTTCGCAGGCATGCTGCACCACCATCGGCAGGCTCTGCGCCGACGCACGCCACGACAGCGCCGACAACCGCCGGCTCTGCTTACGTGACGGGGTTCAGCCGCACATCCGTAAGATCGGCGAGCCTCATGGCTCATGGCTCGGGGGTCGGGGCTCGGGGCTCGGCAAGGTCCGCTGCAACGTCGAGCGCCGCGCGCGGGTTTGTGGCCGCCGTTACCTGCGACGTAATCGATTCGGCTCCCTCCAACGGGCAATCCTGGGTTCACCGGGACAAACCGGCGGACTGACGAGGGAGAACGACCATGGGATACATTCGGACCGACGACGGCGTGCGGCTGTTCTACCGCGATTGGGGCAACCGGGAGGGCGCCCGCCCGATCCTCTTCGTGTCGAGCTGGTCGCTGACCTCCGACGCCTGGGCCTATCAGATGGCGCCGCTGTCCGAGCAGGGGTGCCGCTGCATCGCCTTCGACCGCCGCGGCCATGGCCGGTCGGACGAGTCGCCCACCGGCTATGGCTTCGACCGGCTGGCGGACGACATCGCCGCCGTGATGGAGGCGCTGGACCTTCGCGGCGTGACGCTGGTCGGCCACTCCATGGCGACGGGAGAGATCGTGCGCTGCCTGAGCCGGCATGGCTCCGGGCGGGTGGCGGGCGTGGTGATGGTGGGTACCATAACGCCGCTGATGGCGAGGACCGGCGACAACCCCGACGGCGTCGACCCGGCGATGTTCGAAATCTTCCGGTCGGAACAGCTGCTGCGCGACTTCCCCAAATGGCTGGGCGACAACATCGACCCCTTCGTGAACGAAGAAACATCGGCGGAGATGAAGAGCTGGGTCACGGGGATGGCACTGCAATCCTCGCTGAACGCTTTGCTGGAGTGCCACCGCGCGATCACCTCGGCCGATTTCCGGGAAGAGTTGCCGGCTATCGCTGTGCCGACCCTGGTCGTGCATGGCGACCGCGACGTGACCACCCCGCTGGCGCTCGCCGAGCGCACGGTGGCGCTGATGCCGAATGCAGCCCTGTCGCTTTATGAGGGGGCTCCGCATGGCCTGTTCCTAACCCACCGCGACCGCTTCAACGCGGAACTGCTGGCCTTCGCCCGCCGATGACGGCAACCATGGCTGCCGAGAGCAGGCAGCCGCCACGAATTCGGAGCAGGTTTCATGCCCCATGGCAGTCCTCAAACCGCCACCCGCACCGGCAGGACGCCGGCCGGGCCGGCGGTCGGCGCCCTGCTGCGGTCCTGGCGTCAGCGCCGCGGCCTCAGCCAACTCGATCTCGCCTGCGAGGCCGACATCTCCACCCGGCATGTCAGCTTCCTGGAGACCGGCCGCTCGCAGCCGAGCCGCAGCATGCTGATCCATCTGGCCGAACGGCTGGACGTGCCGCTGCGGGACCGCAACGCCCTGCTCGTCGCCGCCGGTTTCGCCCCGGTCTACAGCGAACACAGCCTGGACAACCCGGCGATGGAGGCTGCGCGCAAGGCGGTCGACCTCGTGCTGACCGGGCATGAGCCCTTCCCGGCGCTGGCGGTGGACCGGCATTGGCACCTGATTGCGGCGAACCGGGCGGTGGCGCCGCTGCTGGAGGGGGTATCGGCCGAACTGCTGGCCCCGCCGGTCAACGTCCTGCGGCTCAGCCTGCATCCGGACGGGTTGGCCGGCCGCATAGGCAACTGGGCGCAATGGCGCGACCATGTGCTGTCCCGCCTGACCCGCCAGATCGAGGCAAGCGCCGACCCGGCGCTGGTGGCGCTGCACAGCGAGCTGCAGGGCTATCCCGCCCCGCCCTTTTCGGACAATGGCGACAGCGAGGCCGGCCACCATCCCGACGTGGTCGTGCCGCTGCGCCTGCACAGCTCGGCCGGACCGCTGAACCTGTTCAGCACGACGACCGTCTTCGGGACGGCGGTGGATGTCACTTTGTCGGAACTGGCGATCGAGGCGTTCTTTCCGGCCGATGCCGAAACGGCGGACCGTCTGCGCCGGACCCTTGCCGAAATGCCCTCTCCCCCGGGGAGAGGGATAAAGCGGATTGCGATCCGCTTTAACCGCATCAGCGCATTCCGAAAACCGCTTCTTAATAGAGCGACTTCGGGATCCGCTCCGCCAGCGAGCGGTCGTAGGCGTCGCCGCCCTCGCGCCCGGCGCTGGCCTCCGCCAGCAGGGATCCCACCGACGGCAGGCTGGCGCGCGGCACCTGGGCCGCCGGGTCCCACAGGCGGGAGCGCAGCAGGGCGCGGGCGCACTGGAAGAACACCGTCTCGATGGTGACCACCAGCACCGATTTCGGCGCCTTGCCGTCGACGGCGAAGCTCTCGCACAGCATCGGATCGGTGTCGATCACCGCGCGGCCGTTGACCCGCAGCGTCTCGTTCAGCCCCGGCACCAGGAACAGCAGCCCGACCCGCGGATCGGCCAGGATGTTGCGCAGGCTGTCGATGCGGTTGTTGCCGCGGCGATCGGGGATCAGCAGGGTGCGGTCGTCCGCCACCCGCACGAAGCCCGGCTCGTCGCCGCGCGGCGAGGCGTCCAGCCCGCCCGGTCCGCTGGTGGCGAGGACGAAGAAGGGCGACGCCTCGATCAGCGCGCGGTAGCCGGGGGTCAGCGCCGGCACCTCCTTGGCGATGGAGGCGGCGACCGGCTCGCCATAAAGGGCTTCCAGCGCCGCGAGGTCGGTGACGGGGCGGCTCATTTCGCCTCCAGCAGGAAATAGACGAAGTCGATGGACGGCGCGTCCAGCCCGAACTGGGTCAGCAGGCCGTGGGCCTGTCCGCGATGGTGGGTCTGGTGGTTGAAGACGTGGGTCAACACCTGGGCGAAGGGCAGCGCGTGGGCCGTGCCGGCCATGCTGCGGTAGGAGAGCACCGACTCGAACCGCTCCGCCGTGGTGGCGGCCAGCACGCGCAGGATGCGCTCGTCCTCCGCCTCGCGGGCGGCGCGGAGGGTGGCGAAGTCGTCGCAGAGGATTTCGTCGAGCGCCGAGGGCTTCGGCCCGGCGCCTTCGATCCGCTCCAGCCATATCCGGTCGGCAACCAGGATGTGGTTCAGCGTGCCGCGCATCGAGCCGAAGAAGGCGCCGCGATCCTCGCGGAACTGCGCGTCGGACAGCTGGGCGACGGCGTCGTACAGGCGGCGGTTGGACCAGCGGTTGTAGCGGGCAAGGGTCTCGAAATGCGGCTTGGGGTCCATGGGGGAGCCTTTGGCTTGCGTGGTGTCCTCTCCCGCCTCTCGCACAAACTTCGTTTGTACTGACGGCGTCAGGCGGATCAAAGATCCGCTGAGAGCCCCGGGAGAGGGAGGGGACCCGCGCCGAAGGCGTGGAGAGGGTGAGGGGTAGGGCAAGCATCCCGAACCGCATGGTTCCCTGCGCTGCCCCTCACCCTTCCCATGCTCCGCATGGGCCCCTTCCCTCTCCCGGGGCGGGAGAGGGAGGATCGATCAAACCCCGGCGCGCTTGGCCGACAGACCCGAGGGGGACAGCAGGACTTCGCGCTTGCCCTGGTGGTTGGCGGGGCCGACCACGCGTTCGGTCTCCATCCGCTCGACCAGACGGGCGGCGCGGTTGTAGCCGATCTGCAGCTGGCGCTGGATGAAGCTGACCGACACCTTGCCTTCGCGCACCACCAGATTGACCGCCTGCATGTAGAGGTCGTCGCCGGTCGCACCCGAACCGCCCTCCTCGTCCTCCACCGCGGCGGCTTCCTCCTCCTCCTCGGTGATGGCGGTGACGTAGTTGGGGGCGCCCTGCGCCTTGACGTACTGAACGATCTCCTCGACCTCCGAATCGGAGACGAAGGGGCCGTGGACGCGGGTGATGCGGCCGCCGCCCTGCATGTAGAGCATGTCGCCCTGGCCCAGCAGCTGCTCCGCCCCGGCTTCGCCCAGGATGGTGCGGCTGTCGATCTTGCTGGTGACCTGGAAGCTGATCCGGGTCGGGAAGTTGGCCTTGATGGTGCCGGTGATGACGTCGACCGACGGGCGCTGCGTCGCCATGATCAGGTGGATGCCGGCGGCACGCGCCATCTGGGCGAGACGCTGGATCGCCGCCTCGATCTCCTTGCCGGCGACCAGCATCAGGTCGGCCATCTCATCGACGATGACCACGATGTAGGGCAGCGGCGTCGGTTCCTGCGGCGTCAGGTCGAAGACGTTTTCCGGCTCACCCGGCGCCGGGGCGCGGCGCGGCATCTTCTCGCCGGCGGCGATCATCTCCGCCATGCGGGCGTTGTAGCCCTCGATGTTGCGGACGCCGAGCTTGGACATCGCCTCGTAGCGGCTTTCCATCTCGCGCACGGCCCAGCGGAGCGCCACCACCGCCTTCTTGGGATCGGTGACGACGGGGGTCAGCAGGTGCGGGATGCCGTCATAGACCGACAGCTCCAGCATCTTGGGATCGACCATGATGAAGCGGCAGCGCTCCGGCGGCAGCCGGTAGAGCAGCGACAGGATCATGGTGTTGATCGCCACCGACTTGCCCGAGCCGGTGGTGCCGGCGACCAGCAGGTGCGGCATGCGGGCGAGGTCGGCCACCACCGGCTCGCCGCTGATATCCTTGCCGAGCGCGATGGCGAGCTGGGCCGTGGTGTTGCGGAAGGCGTCGTGGTCGAAGCTTTCGCGCAGGTAGACCATCTCGCGCACCGGGTTCGGCAGCTCGACGCCGATGACGCTGCGGCCGGGGACGATGGCGATGCGGGCGGTCACCACGCTCATCGAACGGGCGATGTCGTCGGTCAGGTTGATGACGGTGGCCGACTTGGTGCCGGGCGCCGGCTCGAACTCGTACAGCGTCACCACCGGGCCAGGGCGCACGTCCATGATCTCGCCGCGGACGCGGAAGTTCTTGAGGACGGTTTCCAGCATCCGCGCGTTGCGGGCCAGGACCGATTCGTCATGCTGCTGGACCGGGCGCGGCGGAGGATTCTGCAGCAGCGAGACGGCGGGCAGCGAATAGACGGCGGGATAGTCCACCGGCTCCGCCGGAGCGGCGGGCGCGCAGGGGGCAGCCTGCGGCGCGGACTGTGGCGCGGCCGGGGCGGGCGCGCAGGGGCTTGCCGCCTCCGGCGCCGGCGCAGCTTCGCACGGGGGGCGGCGGGCGTTTCCGCCGGCGCCGGGTCGCGCGCCTCATAGGCCCATTCGACGCCGGACAGGAAGGCGAAGCCGGCGACCACCGCCAGCGCCTCGTCCGACAGGTTGGTGGAATAGACGGTGCCGGCGCGCGGGGTGCCGGGCAGAACCTCCACGTCCCACATCACGCGGCCGTCGGGGCGCGGGTTGGGAACGAGGTTGAAGGGGCGGCCGTTCAGCGCGCACCACAGATTGAACTCGTCGGCGGTCACCACGCCCGCCTGGGTGGGCGGGGCGGCGAGATGCGGCATACGCGGGGTCATGCCGAGGCTCCCGGCTTCTGAACGGTGAGGGGGACTGGACCGGAGGAGGAGCCGCCCGGCCCCGGGGCAGGCAGAGGCGGGCGGGCCGCCAGCTCGCGCGGCGTCATCTCGTAGGCGGCGACCAGCAGCTTGTCGATGCCGACCCCGTCGCTGGACATCGGCAGGACCAGCCGTTCGAAGCTGCGGGTGCGGCCGCCGAAGACGGCGGTGTGGACACGCGCGACGGGCAGCCGTTCGCGGCGCACCGTCTCGTATTCCGGCTGCAGCACGGCGCGCTGTTCCGGCGGCAGGTCGTCCAGCGTGGCGCCAAGGCGCGACTGGCCGAAGGCCGCGACCAGCGCCTTGCCGTAATAGGAATAGACGAAGGTGCCGGATTCCTCCCCGATCACCTCGAACACGACGATGTTGTCCTTCCACGGCCGGAGATCGGCCGGGGAGATGCTGCTCGGGACCGGCGGCCGGCCGGCGACGGATTTGGTGAGCCAGAATTCGAGCAGGCCGCTGAGGGACGGCGTCGCCAGCTCGGTTCTTTCCTTGGTCATGACAATCGCAGCTGGACGGGCGGCGCTCCCGCGGAGGTAACGCCGCCGGAGCTTTCAAGAGCCGCCGGAACCATACCCGCAAGGGCCGGTGCGGCGCAACCGCAAGGGCCAAGCCCGGCGGCTGCGCCGTAATCCGGCTTTTACCGGCCGGCTCCTACCTGCGCTTCATCACGCCGCGCAGGTGACGCCGGTGCCGCCCAGGCCGCAATAGCCGTTGGGATTCTTGGCGAGATACTGCTGGTGGTAGGCTTCCGCGAAGTAGAAGGGCGGAGCCTCGCGGATCTCGGTGGTGATCGGGCCGTAGCCGGCCTGGGCCAGCCGCTCCTGGTAGGCGGCCAGCGTCGCCTCCGCCGCCGCCTTCTGGGCGGGGCTGTGGGTGTAGACGGCCGAGCGGTACTGGGTGCCGACATCGTTGCCCTGGCGCATGCCCTGGGTCGGGTCGTGCGATTCCCAGAAGACGCGCAGCAGATCCTCGACCGTCACCATCGCCGGGTCGTAGACGACGCGTACCGCCTCGGTATGGCCGGTGCGGCCGGTGCAGACCTCTTCATAGGTCGGATTCGGGGTATGGCCGCCCTGATAGCCGACGGCGGTCACCCACACGCCGGGAACCTGCCAGAACTTGCGCTCCGCCCCCCAGAAGCAGCCCAGCCCGAGGTCGATGACCTCCAGTCCGGGCGGGTAGGGCGGGGCGAGGCGGTGGCCGTTGACATGGTGCTGGTCAGGCAGCGGAACGGCTTGGCTGCGGCCGGGCAGCGCCTCCTCCGGCGTCGGCAGCGTCGGCGGCTTGCGCATGAAATGCCCCAGCATGGTCGGGTCTCCCATCAGTAGCGATCCGTTGGAGGGACCCCTTATGTCGGGTGGCGGTCCTGCCGCGGCAAGATGGCGCAGGGCTCCCGGCCGGGGAGATCGACGGCGCCGGGACCTTCGGGCGTTTCCCCGTGTTTGACCCTGTGACCCAGGAGGAACCTTAAAAAGGAGAGCCATCATGGCGAGCACCACCGACGACCGCATTATCGAATCGCTGATCGACCATGGCCGGCGCAACGGCAACCGTCTGAGCGCCGAGGCGCTGGGCGCGATCCTGCCCGTGGACACGATGACGCCGGAGGAAACCGCCGCGGTGATCGAGCGGGTCGAGGCCGCCGGGGTGGAGGTCGAACTGGACGATGCCCGCCTGATGCAGGGCCGCCCCAACCCGGCGCTGGCCCGGCAGGCCGGCGACTACCGCCGCGGCGACGGCGTGGTGGACATGGCGAGCCCGGCCGCACCGGCGGTCTCGGCCCCCGGTGCGGTGCCGTCGCGCCACGGCTGGGCCGACGAAGCCGGGAGCGGCCATGGCGGCCACCATCATGGCGCCGCGCCGACCTGGAGGCGCGACGGCGTGGAACTGCTGCCGCTGGCCTCCGTCGCCGCGGTGGCGGTGGTGCTGATCCTGATGCTCGGGTAAGGGGGCTTCAGCCCGCCTTCTCAGCCCGCCTTCTCAGCCCGCCGTCAGGGCGTGGATGAGGATGGCGGCGGTGGCGGCGACGTTCAGCGACTGGACGCGCCCGCTGCCGGGGATGGTCAGCACCGCCTCGCAGGCCGCCAGCGTGGCCGGCGGGATGCCGTCCTCCTCGTTGCCCAGGATGAGCGCGGGCGGCTTTGCAGTCTGCATCTTGGAATTGGCAGGGCCGCGCCAGCCGGTCAGCGCGCCGGCATCGACGGTCGGGCGACTCTGATCCAGCGCCGTGCCGAAGACCCGGTGGCTGGTGCGCAGCCGCTTCAGCAGGGCGGGCAATGCTGGGGCGCGTTCCAGCGTCACCCACTCGAACCCGCCTTCCGCCACGCGGTAGGCGGCCTCCGACGGCAGGGCCTGGCCGGGATGGTCGGAGACCAGCACCCGCGGCAGGCCGAAGAAGGCGGCGGTGCGCAGGATGGCGCCCAGATTGTGCGGGTTGCCGACCCCGTCGAGGATCAGCAGCGGCTCGGCTGTGCGCCGGGCGACCTCCGGATCGAACAGTGGGATGGTTCGCGGGGCCATCAGCGCCACCACCCCGCCATGCAGGACGGTGCCGGCGACCTTCGCCAGCTCCTCGCCCTCCACCATGCGGTAGGGCTTGCGGGCGGCCGCCATCGCCTTGCAGAAGGCACCTACCGCCGGCTTCAGCCGCTCGTCGAAGAACAGCCGCTCCACCCTCTCCGGCTCATGGGCGAAGAGGGCGGAGACGGCGGCCAGCCCGGCGACGCGGAACAGCTTGCGCTGCTCGGCCGGCTCCGGGGCTGTGGCAGCGGAGGGGGCAGCGGGCCTGGGGTGGTGGGGACGGTTGCGGGCGTGGCTGGGATGGGGCGGGCGCCCGCGCGGAGGCATGGGGGTCCTGTCTGTCTGAAATGGGGCGGCGGGTTACAGCAGCTTCACCACCAGGAAGCCGCCGATCAGCGCCACCGCGAACACGCTGGTGACGAGCGTCAGCCGCTTCTCGATGAAGGCGCGGATCGGCGGGCCGAAGAAATACAGCAGCGCCGCGACCAGATAGAAGCGCATCGCCCGCGAGATGATCGAGGCGCCGATGAACACCCACAGCGGCAGGTGCGCCACGCCGGCGGTGATGGTCAGCAGCTTGTAGGGGATGGGCGTCATGCCCTTGATGATGAGGATCTCCGCCCCGTAATCGACGAAGGTCTGGCGCAGCTGCTCGAACTTGTCGGTCAGGTGGTAGAACTCGATCACCCAGCGGCCGATGGTCTCGTACAGGAAATAGCCGATCATGTAGCCGGCGATGCCGCCGACCACCGAGGCCAGCGTGCAGATCGTCGCCAGCTTCCAGGCCGCCTTGCGGTTGGCGATGACCATCGGCACCAGAAGCAGGTCCGGCGGCAGCGGGAAGAAGGAGCTTTCGGCGAAGGACACCCCGGCCAGCCACTTGGTCGAATCCTTCGACGCGGCCTTGGCCATGGTCCAGTCGTAAAGACGCTTCAGCATGAATTGGGCTGCCCTTCGTCGCTGCCGTTGCGGTGCGCCATAAAGCGCCGGTGGCTCCTTTTATGCGGGAGCGTACCGGCGCGCCAGTGCCCAATTCGATCGCCCCCGGACAGGCAGGGCCCATCCGGAGGCGTTAGCCCGGTCATGCGGGGCGGAGTCGGCCGGGTCCGGTCAGGCGGCGGCCAGGCCCCCCGGCGTCGCGTTGGCGTTGGCCGTGGGGACGGGCACCGGCGTCGCGGCCTTGCGGCGCTCGCCGTGCAGGCGCAGCAGGTTGGCGGCGGCGCTGAAGACGTCCGACGCCATGGCGAAGGGCGACATCACCACCGCGTTGTGGCTGATCCAGAAGGCGCCGGCCACCAGCAGGAACAGGCGCATGCGCACCGCGTCCGACTGCCAGCGCGCCAGCGTGGAGAAGGTGATGCCCAGGCTGGACAGCGCCGAGGGCAGGCCCGACCAGGTGAAGACGGCGATGGCGGCGATGGCCGGCACCGTGGCGGCGAAGGCCGCGGTCTGCCAGCGGCTGCGCCCCTCCGGCATCGCCGCCAGGGCCTGCGTCACCACCAGCAGGCACAGCGCCGCCGCGGTGTGGGCGCCCAGCAGCACATAGTGGATGATGAACATCAGGTTGGTCACCGCCTGCCCGGCCAGCAGGGCGCGGCGCTTCTTCATCAGCGGCCACAGGCACGAACCGGCAAAGGCGGCCGCACCGAAGACGTCGGCGGCCGTGACGGGCAGGGGAAGGGACAGCATGGCGGCGGGGAGCCTCGGGGAGGACGGGGGCTGGAGAGCGCAGGAAGGACGTTCGGCACCGCGTAAGCGGCCCGTTCGGGTGGGGGAAGGCGTGTCGGGAAAAGCGTCTGTTGCCGATCGGCCACGCTGGGACCAAGCTGCAACGGAACCATATGTACGGCGTGCCACTCCGCCGCACCACCGGGCTTCCCGTTGCCCAGGGCTGCACCGCGTGCATGGAAGAAAAAACGGACGGCAGTGCTTGGGTGGTCTTCGCCGATGACTTGAGGCGGCCAAGCCGATGACTTGGCTGTCAAATCAAGCGCTCAGCCGGCCGGCGGCGTCCCGGCGGCCCCTGACTCCTTCCCGACTCCCTCCTCCCCGGACCCCTCCTCCTTCAGCACCTCGTCCAGCCAGCGCAGGTGCGGTTCGGCGGCCTTGCGGGCCTCCTCCTCGATGCGGCGGTAGCGGGCGACCACCTCCTGCCCCAGCGGGGTCAGGCCGGCGCCGCCGCCCTCGCGGCCGCCGACGCTGGTGCGGATCACCGGCTCGCGGAAGGCGGTGTTCATTGTCTCCACCAGGAACCAGGCGCGGCGGAAGGTCATGTCCAGCGAGCGCGCTGCGGCGGAGATGGAGCCGGTGCGGTCGATGGCCTCCAGCAACGCGATCTTGCCGGGGCCGATGGCGCCCGACGGGTGCATGAAGCGGACGCGAAGGTCGGTGGGCATGGCGTGTACTGGAGGCTTTCCGGTGGGATGGCGTTCCGATGCGGTCCGAACAGGGACCGGAACAACCATGTGGGGGCGTTCCCACCGGTTCAAGCGACAAGTGGCCCGATAAGGGGCGCCACCGAGGGGGCGATACGTCGCACCCCCGGTGTGTTGCCGGCGCTCAGTCCGCCCCGGCGGCCTCGGCGAGGCCCAGGAAAGCCGGCAGCTCGTGGGTGACGACGTAGGTGGGGATCGGGGCCAGGAAATCGCGCATGCGGCCCTTCTCGACGAAGCGCTTGCGGAAACGGGAATGGGTGAACAGCGTCCCCAGCCTTGGCACGATGCCGCCGGCGATGTAGACGCCGCCCCGGGCGCCCAGCGTCAGGGCGAGGTTGCCGGCGACGGTGCCCAGCATGGCGCAGAACATCTCCACCGCCTCCACGCAATGGGGCTCGGTCCCGGCCAGGGCGTTGTCGGAGATCTGCGCGGGGGTCAGAGGGGCCGGCTCGCGCCCGTCGAGGATCGACAGGGCATTGTAGAGGTTGACGAGGCCCGGCCCTGACAGCACCCGTTCGGCCGAGACATGGTCGAACTCCTTGCGCAGCTGGCCCAGCACGGCGCTCTCGCGGTCGCTGACCGGCGCCATGGTGACATGGCCGCCCTCGCCCGACAGGGCGGTCCAGCGGTTGTTGGCGCCCGGCACCAGACCCGACACGCCCAGCCCGCTGCCCGGCCCCAGCACGGCGACGACGGCGCCGGGCTGCGGCGTGCCGTCGCCGACCTGCCGCCGGTCCTCTTCGGCCAGACGCGGCACCGACAGGGCGACGGCGGTGAAGTCGTTGATGACGGCCAGCCCGTCCAGCCCCAGGGCGTCGCGCACCCGGCCGACGGAGAACTGCCAGACCAGATTGGTCATGGCGATGTGGTCGCCGGTGACCGGCCCCGCCACCGCGAAGGCGCCGCGCCGCGGTCGACCCGGCGTGCCCGGCGCCGCCAGCCCGACCGCCGACAGGTAGGCGCCGGCCGCATCCTCGATCGAGGCATAGTCGGCACAGCGCAGCACGCGGGTGTCGCGCACCACCCGGCCGTCGATCAGGCCGAAGCGCGCGTTGGTGCCGCCGATGTCGGCGACAAGGATGGGAGAGGCGGCGGTGCCGGCAGCGGCAGGGGTGGGGTCGGCGGCCATGGATCCGGTTCTGCGTTGCTGGTGGCCGAGCGGATGCTCAGCTGACCGGAAAGTCATACGGTGCGCGGGTCAGCGCGTCCACATAGCTTTCACGCCACCAGCTGATGTCGTGGCGCCGCAGCGTCCGCATCAGGGCAGCGTGGCGTTCCTTGCGTTCGCCCAGCGGCATGGTCAGCGCCCGCTGCAGCGCGTCGCCGACGCCCTCGATGTCGAAGGGGTTGACGATCAGCGCCTCGCCCATCTCATGCGCGGCGCCGGCGAACTGCGACAGCACCAGGACGCCCGGATTGTCGTCGTCCTGGCAGGCGACATACTCCTTGGCGACCAGATTCATGCCGTCGCGCAGCGGCGTCACCAGACCCACGTTCGCCAGCCGGTAGAAGCCGGCCAGCACGCGCTGGCCGAAGCTGCGGTTCAGGTAGCGGATCGGTTGCCAGTCGAACTCGGCGAAGCGGCCGTTGATGCGGCCGGCCATCTCCGACAGCTCGCGGCGGATGGCGATGTATTCCGGCACGTCCTCGCGCGAGGGCGGGGCGACCTGCAGGAAGGAGACGCGGTTGCAATGCTCCGGATAGCTTTCCAGAAGCTGTTCGAAGGCGGCGAATCGCTGCGGCAGGCCCTTGGAATAGTCGAGCCGGTCGACGCCGATGATCAGCCGGCGGCCGACCAGGCTTTCGCGCAGCCGTTCGGCCTGGCGCGAGCGGCCGGCGGTGCGGGCGAGGCTTTCCAGCGCCTCGGTGTCGATGCTGATGGGGAAGACCTTCGCCAGCAGGGTGCGGCCGAAGGCGCGGATCATGGCGCTGCCGTAGGCGCCGCGCTGTTCCACCGTGCCGTCGGTCTCAGTGCGGATGTAGTCGCAGAAGCCGCGCAGGTCGGTGGCGGTGTGGAAGCCGACCAGATCGTAGGCGCACAGCTCGCGGATCAGGTCGCGGTGGTTGGGCAGGGCGGTCAGCAGCTCCGGCGGCGGGAAGGGCGTGTGCAGGAAGAAGCCCATGCGCTGCGAACAGCCGCGGCGGCGCAGTTCGTCGCCGAAGGGGATCAGGTGATAGTCGTGGACCCAGATCATGTCGTCGGCGCGGAGCAGCGGCTCCAGCTTGTCGGCGAAATAGGCGTTGACCCGTTCATACCCCTCGCGCGTGCGCCGGTTCACCGAGATCAGGCCGAGACGGTAGTGGAACAGCGGCCATAAGGTCTGGTTGGCGAAACCGTTGTAATATTCGTCATGGTCGCGGCGGCCGAGATCGAGCGTGGCGTAGGTCAGCTTCCCGGCGTCGGTCCGGGTCGGCTCCGCCTGGGACTCGCCGTCGACGACCCGTCCGCTCCAGCCGAACCAGATGCCTCCGGTCTTCTTCAGGGCCGCCAGGATGGCGACGGCGAGACCGCCGGCCGCCTGTTTGCCCTCTTCCATCAGGGCCACGCGGTTGGATACGACGACGAGCCTGCTCACGATCTTCTTCTCCTTATTGGCCGCCTGCAGGGCGTTCCGCAGCCCGCAAACCGGACCGCATCGGCGGAGACCCGGCATGGGACCAGTTTGAAACGACCGTCGGCGAGCTTGGTTCCGGGCACCGGCCGTCAAGCTCAAGACACCGGTCCGAAGGTCCGGCGCCTCTCCTGTCCCTTCGGTCATGCCCTTGCACGAAGGGTTATGCTGCGATGCAGCGAACGTCTCTGGGCGCTATCCGCTTCGCGATACCTCCGACGCAGGTTAACGCGATGTAATGCATGAGAAATTCTTTTTGCCCTTGAAGCCGGCCGGGTGCGCGTTCATATTGTGCAGTGCGGCAACGGTCGTGTTTCGGCACGGGTGTTGGCGTAACGCACTTCTTGGGCGTTTCCTCCCTAGACTGAAGGCCGCGGGTTCGCCCGCGGCCCTTTTTTGTGCGAAGGCCGGGCTGCGGGGCGATGCCGAGCGGAAGCTTGGCCATGACGCGATAGCGGGGAACTGTGGCAGGGACGGGGCAGCGGATTGGCAAGCGGCTGGGCCGGCCGATCCGCCGGCGGGCTCAGCGCGGTCCCAGGCCGTGCGGCGGCAGCAGGCCCAGCGTGTCGACCAGCTCGGTCATGTGGCGGGCCAACACGTCCAGATAGGGCAGGCGGGTCAGGGCCGCCTCGTCCATGTAGAGGTCGCGGGCGATCTCGATCTGCAGGGCGTGGATGCCCTGGCGCGGCCGGCCGTAATGGCGGGTGGTGTAGCCGCCGGCATAGGGATTGTTGCGGCTGACTGCATAGCCGAGCCCGCGCAGGAACTCCTCCGCCGCGTCGATCACCGCCGGGGCGCAGGCGTTGCCGTAGCAGTCGCCCAGCACGATTTCGGGAGGGCCGCCCCGCCCGCCGCCCTTGCCGGTGGCTGCGGTGGTGCTGGCCGACGGCATCGAATGGCAATCGATCAGCAGGGCATGGCCGAAGGCGTCGCGGGTGCCGTCCACCAGCCGGCGCAGGGCCTCGTGGTAGGGGGTGTAGCAGCGGCTGACGCGGTCCAGCGCCTCGGCGAAGCGCAGCTTGCCGCGATAGATGTCCTCGCCGTTGGCGACCACGCGGGCGATGGTGCCCAGCCCAGCCGCCACCCGGGGCGACCGGGTGTTGACGTAGGCCGGCAGCGGATCGGCGAACATCTCCGGATCCAGCTCGTAGGCTTCGCGGTTGACGTCCAGATAGGCGCGCGGGAACAGGGCGCGGATCAGCGGCACGCCGAAGCCGGGGGCGAAGGCGAAGATCTCGTCGACGAAACAGTCCTCGGACTTGCGCAGGGCGCGCGCATCCAGCCGGGACGAGGCGAGGAACTCGGCCGAGTAGGCGTTCCCACTGTGCGGCGAGGCGAGGACGAGCGGCAGCCTCTGGCTCTGCGGGGCCAGAATCTCGAAGGCCGGGACATCGGCGGCCGGGGTGTCCGCGGCCGGAATGCCGGCCTGATCGGGGGCCGGACCGGTGCCGGCACCGGCGTCGCGCTGCGCGTCGAAGGAGGCATCCATGGTTCAATGATGTAATGGACAGTGGGGCCTTTTGTCACGGGAACCCCCGCCGCCCCGCCGCCGTCCGACAAAAAAAGCGCAAGCGCTGACGAAAGGGCTTGCGCGCCCGCGCCGAGGTCGGTATACACCCGCCCACGCCGGACGGAACGACGCCACGCGCTTCTCCGCCGGCCGATACAGTGGGCGGTTAGCTCAGCGGGAGAGCACTACGTTGACATCGTAGGGGTCACTGGTTCAATCCCAGTACCGCCCACCATTCTGAAGGCCGCGAACCGGAACGGGTTCGCGGCCTTCGCCGTTTTGGGGTTTCTGTAGCCTTTAGCGCCGGGCAAGAGCCTTCAATTGGGTTTGCGCGCTGACGTGGAAGCGGTCGATGCGAGCGGCGAGTGCCGCCCGGTTGCCCAGTTCGATCAGGTCGATCGTTTCCCCATAGATCAGGACGTTGGCGCTCTCGTCCTTGTACGCCGTACCCTCGGCTTTCCAATGCCCGACCTCGATGACGACGTCCCGGTGCCAGTTGAAATTTTCATCCCGCTCCCTGCTGTTTTGCAGGATGTACAGGCGCAATTCGCTGCGGCAGTCCTCGGGCGACGGGAAACGGTCCGGTTTGGGTTCCCACTCGCCCCCGCTCCGTTTTTTCCTGCGCAAGGCCGGTGTCCGACACCACGTCGATGTAGAGCAGGCGGCTGCCGCGCTGTGCGCGATCCTCTCCCTGCTCCGCCTCGAAGCCGATCATGCTGAATGGCAAGGCATCCCACATCCACCGACGCGGATCCTCGATCTTCTGGTCCGGCGTATCGAACTGATACTCGACCTGACTTGGGATAAAGCCGAGTTGCTCGCGAATTTCCGCGACGATGTACAGAATCCGTTTCTGGTACCCCCAGAGCAGTCGGTAAGCCCTACGGACGTCAGCAAGCGCCGCGTTCAGATCGTTACTTTCAAAATTGCTCATGGAATTGTCCATCCTGAAAGAAGTCGGGACTGGTGAGCATGCCGCCTTGGGAAGTCAGAGGCGGAAGGTCCGGCCGACGGAAGTGGCCGGCGGCAAAAGGGGCCTTCAAAGCCGCCCACGATTTGGTCGGCAGTTCGTCGAGCCAGCAAGGTTCTGTCAGTCTTACGCCGTGCCTGATAAGCCCGCTGCCGATGTCGTCAAGGAGTCTGCACTGTTCAGGACAGTCATGTGATAGTGCCGTCCTGGTCAGGAGATACAGATCCCGCCATGACGCGTATCCGAGTTCAAAGGTATCCAGTTGGTCGCCTGGCGAAAGCTTGGTCAAACGGTTCAGCGCTTCGCGCTTCAGGCCTTCCAGCTCGTGCTTTGGATTGCGCAGCCCCGATACCGCCAGGACAGATATGGGCCGTCCATCCGTGAAAATGTGCCGGGCCGTCCACCATTCGTCGGCAAGCTGGTCGCCATATTGGGCCAGTGTCTCGTCATGCCGCTTGGCCTCGACCAACAGAATCCGGTCATCGAATTCGATGACGAGATCGGGTTCGATCGATCTGCGGGTGACGGTGGGAGCGGTGGCTTTGGGCCATGCCCAGAGTGGCCAGAAGGTGATGGGTCCGAGCGACGCGGGACATCCGGACGGAGGATTCAGGGGCCATAGCGAAGGATCGAAGAGGATCGCGACGAGTTGATGGTCCGGGAGATAGGCCAGCCGCTCGAAGATCGTCGACGTTAAACTGTCCTCCAGAAGCTTGGCATTTCCTTCCGGATCGTAACGCAGTTTCCCGTGCAATTTTGCGTGCAGCATGAAAATGCTCGCATCCAGAGAGTTGTGCCGCCTCATGGTAGAGTGGATAACGATGAAAAACCACCGTATGGAGGTGCGCGTTAATGCCGCCACCTGCCAAGGAGCCCGGAGCCGTCATCAGGCAGAACCGAGCCCGAAACAATAAAGGCCCGGCAGTCGCCTGCCGAGCCTTTGAATTGGTGGAGCCAAGGAGGATCGAACTCCTGACCTCTACAATGCCATTGTAGCGCTCTCCCAGCTGAGCTATGGCCCCTTAACTCTGGGGGCCGGTCGTTTCCGTCCGGCCTTGGTGGAGCGGGATAATAGTCAGGCGGCGGAGTGATGCAAGCGGAAAATCGACCGTTTCGCGCTTTTTTTCGCCGGCATCCCCGCCGCGCCCGACAAGCTTCCCGTCCCACCGGGAAGGGCGCTGGTCAGCGCTCCTCCTCGTCCTCGCCCTCGACGTCGACGACCTCGTCCATGTCGTCCTCGCCCAGTTCGGACGTGTCCTCGATCAGGACGTCGTCCTCATCGTCGGCGGTGTCGTCGGTCTCCTCGATGTCCTCGACGGACATGTCGTCCTCGACATCCTCCAGCTCCGGAGTATCGCTCTCCTCGGCTTCGTTCTCGGTATCCTCATCCTCGGTCACGGCCGCCACCTTCTTGGTGTCGTCGGCCGGGGCCGGGCGGGCCTTGCGGGACTTCAGCAGGGCCTCGGGATCGAATTGCGCACCGCAGCTCGGGCAGACCGGCGGGTCCTTGCGCATGTCGTAATAGCGAGCGCCACAGCTCGGGCAGATGCGCTTGACGCCCCATTCGGGTTTGGCCACGCCAGTGTCCTCCGTCACAAAAATCAGGGGGTTCTCAAGAGGCGCCCTTTGCCACGGCCAGAGGCGCTTGTCAAAAAAAGATGGCGGATCGTCGTCGCGGCCGGATGCCGCCGGGGCGCGGGCGCCACTGGAAAGAGCTATTCCCAATGGGCAGGGGTTGCCTTTACGGGGCGTTAACCATAATTGGCTAGAACGGACCTGCACACCGTGCAACTCCTCCATTTGGTTTCCTCCTTGAACTCGGGGCCGCCTTCGGGCGGCCTCTTTTCATTTGTGCCCGGCCGGCATCCGCAGGGCGGGGCAGGGAAGGCGGGACGAGGGCCCGGCCCTCTCGCATCGGGGCGGGGGCTGTGATAGGAACGGCGGCCACAACCGCTTTCTGTTCCGATCCGAAGGACCCGTCCCATGACGCAGGCCCCCGCCACGCAGGCCCCCATCACGCAGGTGAAGCCGCTGCGCTCCGCCGCCACCGGCGCGATCCAGGGCAGCATCCGCGTGCCCGGCGACAAGTCGATCTCGCACCGGTCGCTGATGCTGGGCGCCATCGCCGTGGGCGAGACGGTGATCCATGGCCTGCTGGAGGGGGAGGACGTCCTGCACACCGCGGCGGCCATGCGGCTGCTGGGCGCCCAGGCGGAACGCGATGCCGCCGGCGTCTGGCGCGTGCGCGGCGTCGGGCTGGGGGCGCTGCAGGAACCGGCCCAGGTGCTGGACATGGGCAACAGCGGCACCGCCGCCCGCCTGCTGATGGGGCTGGTCGCCGGCCACCCGATCACCAGCGTCTTCACCGGCGACGCCTCGCTGAACAAGCGGCCGATGGCCCGCGTCACCAAGCCGCTGGAGGAGATGGGCGCCCGCTTTGTCGGCCGCTCTGGCGGGCGGCTGCCGCTGACCGTCGTCGGCAGCGGCGATCTGGTTCCGATCTCCTACCGCTTGCCGGTGGCCTCGGCCCAGGTGAAGTCGGCGATCCTGCTGGCCGGGCTCAACACCGCCGGCGCCACCACGGTGATCGAGGCGGAGCCGACGCGCGACCACACCGAACTGATGCTGCGCCATTTCGGCGCCACCGTGACGACCGAGCGGCAGGCCGACGGCGCGCTGGCCGTCACCGTCATCGGCCAGCCGGAGCTGACCGGCCGCACCATCCATGTGCCGGCCGATCCCAGCAGCGCCGCCTTCCCGGCGGTCGCCGCCCTGCTGCGGCCGGGCTCGGAGCTGCTGCTGAACGACGTCGGCATGAACCCGCGCCGCACCGGCCTCTATGACACGCTGGTGGAGATGGGCGCCGACATCGCCTTCGAGAACCGCCGCGACCAGGCGGGCGAGCCGGTGGCCGACCTGCGGGTGAAGCACAGCGTGCTCAAGGGTGTGGTGGTGCCGGCCGACCGTGCGCCGAGCATGATCGACGAATACCCGGTCCTGGCCGCCGCCGCCGCCTGCGCCGAGGGCACCACGGTGATGCTGGGCCTGAAGGAACTGCGGGTGAAGGAGAGCGACCGCCTCGCCATGGTGGCGGAGGGGCTGACCCGCTGCGGCGTGTCGGTGGAGGTCGGCGCCGACGACAGCCTGACCGTGCACGGCACCGGCGGAACCGGCAAGGGGCCGAAGGGCGGCGCCACCGTCCTCACCGCCATGGACCACCGCATCGCCATGAGCTTCCTGGTGCTGGGCATGGCGTCGGAGGAGCCGATTTCGGTGGACGACGGCGCCTTCATCGACACCAGCTTCCCCGGCTTCGTCGGGCTGATGAACGGGCTGGGCGCGAAGATCGTGGAGGCGTGAGGCGATGACCCAGCCGCTTTCCAACCAGCCGGCGACTGCCAAGGCGGTCGTCGTCGCCATCGACGGCCCGGCCGCCAGCGGCAAGGGCACCCTGTCGCAGCGCATCGCCGACGCCTTCGGCTTCGCCCATCTCGACACCGGCGTGCTGTACCGCGCGGTCGGCGTGTCGGTGCTGCGGGCCGGCGGCGATCCGGCCGACAATGCGGCGGCGGCGCGCGCGGCCTACGAGCTGCACCCCGAACACCCGATCCTGCAGGAGGTGGCGCTGCGCACCGACGAGGCGGCACAGGCGGCCAGCAAGGTGGCGGCGGTGCCGGAGGTGCGGGCGGCGCTGCTCGACTTCCAGCGGCGCTTCGCGGCCCATCCGCCGGGCGGCGCGCCGGGGGCGGTTCTGGACGGGCGGGACATCGGAACGGTGGTCTGCCCCGATGCCCAGGCCAAACTGTTCGTTACCGCTTCGGTGGAGGTCCGGGCCGAACGGCGACTCAAGGAGTTGCAGAGACGGGGGATTCCGGCTATATCCTCCGATGTCCTGGAGGACATGAAGGCTCGTGATGCGCGCGACAGCCAGAGAGCGGTGGCCCCGCTCCGTCCGGCTGCCGACGCTTTTGTGCTTGATACGTCCGCTCTCGATGCCGATCAGGTGTTCTCGATGGCGGTCGCCCACATCGGTTCGAAAACCGGTCTGAAGCCCACGGCGTAACGCCGCCGCTTTCGACCTCCGTTGACGGGCCGCCGGTGGCGGCACGAACGGGTCCGACTCCCTCCAAGGAAAACCATCAACCAAGTCGCCGGGCGTGGTGCCCGGCGCGGCGGTTCGGTCGAGGTCCCACCCGTTTTGCCGCGGGAGGAACCGGAACGGGGCCGCTTTCGCGCCACCTTTAGGAGTTTCAATGGCACAGTCACTGGCCCGCACGGTCGAAAAGGAAAGCTTCGCGTCTCTGCTGGAAGAGTCGCTGGGCGCGGCCGAGTCGCTCGAAGGCACGGTCGTCAAGGGACGCGTCGTCGCCGTCGAGAACGACATGGTCACCATCGACGTCGGTCTGAAGTCGGAAGGCCGCGTCGCGCTGAAGGAATTCGCCGTTGCCGGCCAGCCGCCCGAGCTGAAGGCGGGCGACACCGTCGAGGTCTACCTCGAGCGGATGGAAGACAAGAACGGCGAGGCGATGCTGAGCCGTGAGAAGGCGAAGCGCGAAGAGGCCTGGGCCCTGCTGGAGAAGTCGTTCAACGACCAGACCCGCGTCACCGGCGTCATCTTCGGCCGCGTCAAGGGCGGCTTCACGGTCGACCTGTCGGGCGCCGTGGCCTTCCTGCCGGGCAGCCAAGTCGACATCCGTCCGGTCCGCGACATCTCCCCGCTGCTGGGCACCCCGCAGCCGTTCCAGATCCTGAAGATGGACCGCTCGCGCGGCAACATCGTCGTGTCTCGCCGCGCCGTGCTCGAAGAGAGCCGCGCCGAGGCCCGTTCGGAACTGGTGGCCAACCTCAAGGAAGGCCAGATCCTCCAGGGCGTCGTCAAGAACATCACCGACTACGGTGCGTTCGTCGACCTGGGCGGCGTGGACGGCCTGCTGCACGTCACCGACATCGCGTGGCGCCGCATCAACCATCCGTCGGAAGCCCTGCAGATCGGCCAGACCGTCACGGTCCAGGTCATCCGCTTCAACCCGGAAACCCAGCGCATCAGCCTGGGCATGAAGCAGCTCGAAGCCGACCCGTGGGAAGGCGTCGAGGCGAAGTATCCGGTCGGCGCGAAGTTCAAGGGCCGCGTCACCAACATCACCGACTACGGCGCCTTCGTGGAGCTGGAGCCGGGGATCGAGGGCCTGGTCCACGTTTCGGAAATGTCCTGGACCAAGAAGAACGTCCATCCGGGCAAGATCGTGTCGACTTCGCAGGAAGTCGAGGTCATGGTCCTGGACGTCGATCCGCAGAAGCGCCGCATCAGCCTCGGCCTGAAGCAGTGCCTGGACAACCCGTGGGAGACCTTCACCGACAAGTTCGGTCCGGGCACCGAGCTGGAAGGCGAAGTCAAGAACATCACCGAGTTCGGTCTGTTCGTCGGCCTGCCGGGCGACATCGACGGCATGGTCCACATGTCCGATCTCGACTGGAACAAGTCGGGTGAAGAGGCGATCGCCGAGTACAAGAAGGGCGACCGCGTCAAGGTCAAGGTTCTCGACGTCGACGTCGAGAAGGAGCGCATCAGCCTGGGCATCAAGCAGCTGGCGAACGACCCGTTCGAGGCTGCCACCGCCGGTCTGAAGAAGAACGAGGTCGTGACCTGCACCGTGACGCAGGTGACGGACGGCGGCATCGAAGTGTCCGTCGGCGAGGGCTACACCGGCTTCATCCGCAAGTCGGACCTGTCCCGCGAGCGTTCCGAACAGCGCCCGGACCGTTTCGCCGTCGGCGAGAAGGTCGACGCCAAGGTCACCCAGATCGACCGCGCTTCCCGCCGCATCTCGCTGTCCATCAAGGCCCGCGAGATGGAGGAAGAGAAGCAGGCGATGGCCGAGTTCGGTTCGTCCGACTCGGGCGCCTCGCTGGGCGACATCCTGGGCGCCGCTCTGAAGCGCAAGCAGCAGAACGACGAGTGATCGCCTGACGCCGTTTTCCCCTGCGGCAACGTGGGGGAAGAGGCTCACGATCTCCCGGAAGGGTAAGAGAAAGGCCGCGTCCCGATTGGGCGCGGCCTTTTTCGTTGTGGGCGGCCGATGGACGGTCAGGTGCTGCGGTGTCGGGCAGGATCGACACGGATTTCACGGATTTGAACACGGATTTTACGGATGTGGCGTTGCCGGGCCGTCGCCGGCCAAGCAGTGGCATCATCCCTGCACCAGGATCGGGCTTGCATCGCGGTCGCCGGTCGGCGGGGCATGCGTTTCCCAAGCCAAAGAAAAATCCGTGTAATCCGTGCTTAAATCCGTGAAATCCGTGTCAGATCTTGTGTGCTCATCCCCGACTTCTCCAGCCGCTCACCGCCGCGGCTCCGGGCTGCGGGTCAGCGAGGTGATGCTGTCGTCGTAGCGGAATTCGGGCATGTCGCGGACGCTGGCGGCGGTCACGTCGCGGAGCTGGATCGCTTCGGTTCCGGCGCGGATGTCGGCCAGGGTCAGGTCGGCCGCGATGTCCTTGCCGCCGAAGCCCAGGATGCCGCCGGAGTGGATGACGATGTATTGGGCCTCGCCCTTGTCGTCGAGGATCACGTCGGTGACGGTGCCGATCTTCGCCCCGTCGGCACCCACGACGCTGCGGTTCATCAACTGGTCGACGCTGGGACCGGTCTTGCGCTCCACCGCGGCGCCGACGACCGGAGTCGAGCCGTTGGCGACCAATGTCTGGGCTCTCGAGTCCGGCGGGGCCGCCATGCCGACCAGCAGTGTCAGCGCAGGCAGTGCCAACCACATCTTGTGCGTGATCTTCAGCATGGGTGCCTCTCCTCCCCCAGACCCACGACGGAGTCACTTGGCTCCAGGGCCTTCAACCGGGCACTCGGGGAATAGTTGCGGGGGGCGGCTTCTGCCCCTCTTCCGTGTCCTGAACCCGGGCCTTCGGCGGCGACTCGGGGGCCGGCATGGCCCCGCTTTTCGAGTCGCTCCTTGGATTCCGCCAACTTGCCTCGAGTCGCAGCGCAACGAATCGGTGGTGGGTGCAACGGGGCATAGGCAACAAGATGTTGATTTTCCCCGCAACGAAGCACTGGCGGCCGGCGGCGTTTTGCGCTCTAATCGGGGCGTGGCGCCGTCCTCTCCGATAGGGACGGTGATTCGAGTGCCTACAGTTTATGCCTCGCGGTCGCGATGCGGCCGACCGCCGCCCCCGAAAAATTTGCTTGGCAGGCGGGAACAGGATCCCCGGTCACGGGTTGAACACCACAAGATCAAGGTTTTGAGGGGTTCGGTGATGTCAACCACAATATCTAGCAGAGTGGGGCTTGCTTGGCCCCGTCACGCTGGCTAGGATGCCGCCCACGTGACCCGGCCGGCTTGAGTGGCGGCCCCGGTCCCGGAAGCACAGCGGCGACGGCGGACAGTCGGGCATCGGGCCCCTGTTTGTACGGCGCCATCTGCGTTGCCGGGCCGGACGGCGGACAGGACCGCCGGCTGCTCTTCGGGACGGGTCGCACCATATTTCCATTCGAGTCCGCCGCGGCGGGCTCCAAGCAGGGGACAGTGTCATCATGCGGATCGAGCGTCGTTTCACGCACGAAGGTCAGGACGCCTACGCCAGCCTCGGCTTCCGCCAGGCGACCAGCGAGATCCGCAACCCGGATGGAACGATCGTCTTCCAGCAGACCGGCATCGAGGTGCCGGACAACTTCTCGCAGGTCGCCAGCGACATCCTGGCCCAGAAGTATTTCCGCAAGGCCGGCGTCCCGGCCGCGCTGCGCGCCGTGGAAGAGAACACCGTCCCGTCCTGGCTGTGGCGCAAGGAAGCCGACCAGGAAAAGCTGGCCGCCCTGCCGAAGGAGAAGCGCTTCGTCGGTGAAAGCTCCGCCAAGCAGGTGTTCGACCGTCTGGCCGGCACCTGGACCTATTGGGGCTGGAAGGGCGGCTATTTCGACACCGAGGCCGACGCCCGCGCCTTCTTCGACGAGATGCGCTTCATGCTGGCCGCCCAGATGGCGGCCCCGAACAGCCCGCAGTGGTTCAACACCGGCCTGCACTGGGCCTACGGCATCGACGGCCCGAGCCAGGGCCACTTCTACGTCGATTTCAAGACCGGCCTGCTGACCTCGTCCGCCTCGGCCTACGAGCATCCGCAGCCGCACGCCTGCTTCATCCAGTCCGTCGCCGACGATCTGGTGAACGAGGGCGGCATCATGGACCTGTGGGTGCGTGAGGCCCGCCTGTTCAAGTACGGCTCGGGCACCGGCTCCAACTTCTCCAAGCTGCGCGGCGAGGGCGAGAAGCTGGCCGGCGGCGGCAAGTCGTCGGGCCTGATGAGCTTCCTGAAGATCGGCGACCGCGCGGCCGGCGCCATCAAGTCGGGCGGCACCACCCGCCGTGCGGCCAAGATGGTCACGGTGGACATGGACCACCCGGACATCGAAGGCTACATCGACTGGAAGGTGAACGAGGAGCAGAAGGTCGCGGCGCTCGTGACCGGTTCCAAGATCTGCCAGAAGCACCTGACGGCGGTGATGGCCGCCGCCCAGTCGGGCCTGGACCCGAAGGAGAACAAGGAACTCAAGAAGGCGATCCTCGCCGCCCGCAAGGATCAGGTGTCGGAGAACTACATCCAGCGCGTGATCCAGTTCGCCGGCCAGGGCTTCACCTCCATCGAGTTCAAGACCTACAACACCGACTGGGATTCGGAAGCCTACCTGACGGTCTCCGGCCAGAACTCCAACAACTCCGTGCGCATCTCCAACGAGTTCGTGCAGGCGGTGCTGGACGATGCCGACTGGAACCTGATCGGCCGCACCAACAACAAGGTGGTGAAGACCGTCCGCGCCCGCGACCTGTGGGACAAGGTCGGCTACGCCGCCTGGGCCTGCGCCGATCCGGGCGTTCAGTTCGACAGCACCATCAACGAGTGGCACACCTGCCCGGCCTCGGGGCGCATCAACGCCTCGAACCCGTGCTCGGAGTACATGTTCCTCGACGACACCGCCTGCAATCTGGCCTCGCTGAACCTGATGTCGTTCCGTCTGAAGGACGGTTCCTTCGACGTCGAGGCGTTCGAGCATGCCTGCCGGCTGTGGACCATCGTGCTGGAAATCTCCGTGCTGATGGCGCAGTTCCCGTCCAAGGAAATCGCCCAGCTCTCCTACGAGTTCCGCACGCTGGGCCTGGGCTTCGCCAACCTCGGCGGCCTGCTGATGGCGTCGGGCCTGTCCTACGACTCGGACGAGGGCCGCGCCTACTGCGCCGGCATCTCCGCCGTCATGACCGGCGTCGCCTATGCCACCTCGGCCGAGATGGCGCAGGAGCTGGGCCCGTTCCCGGGCTTCGAGGCCAACCGCGACCACATGCTGCGGGTCATCCGCAACCATCGCCGCGCCGCCAACGGCGAGATGAACGGCTATGAGGGCCTGACGGTCGAGCCGGTGCCCTTCGTCGCCGACCTCTGCCCGGACCAGGAGCTGGCGCTTGCCGCCGTCCGCGTGTGGGACGAGGCGCTGGAGCTGGGCGAGGCCCACGGCTACCGCAACGCCCAGGCCACGGTGGTCGCCCCGACCGGCACCATCGGCCTGGTGATGGACTGCGACACCACCGGCATCGAGCCCGACTTCGCCCTGGTGAAGTTCAAGAAGCTGGCCGGTGGCGGCTACTTCAAGATCGTCAACCGGCTGGTGCCGGAGGCGCTGAAGACGCTCGGTTACACCCCGGACCAGATTGAGCAGATCGCGCTCTACGCGGTCGGCCACGGCACGCTGAAGAACGCCCCCGGCGTGAACCACGAGTCGCTGAAGGCCAAGGGCTTCACCGACGAGCTGCTGGAGCGTCTGGAAGGCAACCTGACCACCGCCTTCGACATCAAGTTCGTCTTCAACCGCTGGACCATCGGCGCCGACTTCTGCACCCAGACGCTGGGCATCCCGGCGGAGACGCTGGACGCCCCCGGCTTCGACCTGCTGAGCCACATCGGCTTCACCAAGGCCCAGATCGAGCAGGCCAACACCTTCTGCTGCGGCGCCATGACGCTGGAAGGCGCGCCCTTCCTCAAGGACGAGCATCTGTCGGTGTTCGACTGCGCCAACCCCTGCGGCCGCATCGGCAAGCGCTTCCTGTCCTGGGAATCGCACATCACGATGATGGCGGCGGCGCAGCCCTTCATCTCCGGCGCCATCTCCAAGACCATCAACATGCCGAACACGGCGACGGTCGACGAGTGCAAGGACGCCTATCTGATGTCCTGGCGCCTGGGCCTGAAGGCGAACGCGCTGTACCGCGACGGCTCCAAGCTGAGCCAGCCGCTGCAGGCCGCCCTGCTCGACGACGAGGAGGACGGCGAGGCGGTCGAGGCGGTGATCGAGGCGCCGGCCGCTGTCCGCGCCCAGATGGTCACCGAACGCATCGTCGAGAAGGTGATCGAGCGGGTGGTGGAGCGGAAGAGCAGCTCGCGCGAGCGTCTGCCGCACCGCCGCAAGGGCTACACCCAGAAGGCCAATGTCGGCGGCCACAAGGTGTACCTGCGCACCGGCGAGTATGAGGACGGCCGCCTGGGCGAAATCTTCATCGACATGCACAAGGAAGGCGCCGCCTTCCGGTCGCTGATGAACAACTTCGCCATTGCGGTGTCGATCGGCCTGCAGTACGGCGTGCCGCTGGAGGAGTTCGTGGAGGCCTTCACCTTCACGCGCTTCGAGCCGTCGGGCATGGTGACCGGCAACGACACCATCAAGATGGCAACCTCGGTCATCGACTACATCTTCCGCGAGATCGCCATCTCCTATCTGAACCGCACCGATCTGGCGCACGCCACGCCGGAGGATCTGGTGCCCTTCACGGTGGGCAGCGGCGACAAGCAGGGCGACCTGCCGGACACCCAGGTGCAGCCGTCCGACATCGTCCGCCGCATCGCGTCGACCGGCTATGTCCGCAACAACCTGCGCGTCCTGCATGGCGGCCAGACGGGCGGCCAGATCCAGCGGGCCAGCGCCGCGGCGGCCTTCGCCGCCACCGGTACCGACACCGCCGCCGTCAGCGCCACCGCGTCGGCCGGCACCCAGGCGTCGGCCCAGGCCGCGATGTCGGCCAGCCCGGCGGTCGCCGCCGCCACCGCCCATGGCCATGTCGCCGCCACCGCGGCCACCGGCACGGCCTATGGCGGCAGCACCAGCGACCAGCGCTTCGACCGCATCCGCGAGGCCCGCGCCCGCGGCTATGAGGGCGATCCCTGCGGCGAGTGCGGCAACATGACCCTGGTGCGCAACGGCACCTGCCTGAAGTGCGACAGCTGCGGGTCGACCACCGGCTGCAGCTGAGCCTTCCCCGGACGGCGCCCCATCGCGGCGCCTCACGGTGACGGACGATAAGGGGGAGGGAGCGGGAGACCGCTTCCTCCCTTTTGCTTGTGTGCGAACGGTCTTGCCGCATGCGGATCGGCCCCATTCCCGGCCGGTTGCACCAGCCCAGTCCGAATGCGACGAGCGCTTGACCGCCCCGCGTGTGTTCATGTTAGCTGATTCTCCCGGGAACGCCGGCGCGGCGTTCCCCGAAGGATGTCCGGGGGGATCAGAGGGTATGGATTCGGCCGGGGCCGCGCTGGACGACCATCTGCCGTCCGATCGCCTGTTGCGGGCGACCGCCGCGCAATGGAGCGCGGCACTGGTCTGGACCACGGCCGACGGCACCATCGTCGGCGCCAATCCCGCATTCGCCCGGCTGGCCGGCTGTCCGGCGGACGGCATGATCGGACGCTCGCTGCCCGCCCTGCTCGACCTCGGCGGACGCGACTGGCGGACGGTGTGGGACGGGGCGCAGGGCGACCATCCGCCGCCCGGCAGCGGCGTGATCTGCGTTCCGCGCCGCGATCCGGTCCCGGTTGATCTGCATTGGCAGCATCTGGCCGACGGTGCCGACTCCCTGCTCCTGTGCGAGATGCGCAGCTTCGACGAGCGCGAGCGGGCGGAGGCGGTGGCCCGCCTGCAGCAGGATGTCCTGGAACTGGTGGCCGCCGGCCGGTCGCTGAAGCAGGTTCTGGATTTCCTGTGCCGGCAGGTGGAGGCCTGCGCGCCGGAGGTCACCTGTTCGGTGATGCTGCGTGACGATGGGAACCGCATGCGGGTCGCAGCCGCACCGTCGCTGCCGGCGGCCTATACCGCCGCCATCGACGGGCTTGCCATCGGGCCGGAGGTCGGCTGCTGCGGCAGCGCGATGAGTCGGGGGAGGCGGCGATGTCCGCCGACATCGCCCAGGATCCGCGCTGGGCGCCCTACCGCGAGGCGCCGCTGGCCCATGGGCTTGCCGCCTGCTGGTCCACGCCGATCAAGGGGCGCAATGCCCGGATGCTGGGCAGCTTCGCGCTGTATTACCGCGAGCCGCGTTCGGTCGCCCCCTTCCATCGGCGGCTGGTGGAGGCCTCGGTGCATCTGTGCGCGCTGGCCATCGAGCATGACCGGGCGCGGGCGGAGATCAACCGGCTCGCCTATTTCGACACGCTGACCGGGCTGCCCAACCGCCAGCTGCTGGCCGACCGCGCCACCGCCGCCCTGGCGCTGGCCGGGCGCACGCGCCAGCCGGTGACGCTGATGTTCCTGGACATCGACCGCTTCAAGACCGTCAACGATTCGCTGGGCCATGCCGTGGGCGACGAGTTGCTGGTGGAGGTGGCGAACCGGCTGCGGCGCCTGTTCATCGAAGGCGATACACTGGCCCGGCTGGGCGGGGACGAGTTCGTGGCGTTGCTGCCGGGCTGCGACGCGGCCCATGCCTCGCTGCTGGCCGAGCGGGTGCTGGCCAGCCTGTCGGTGCCGCTGACCCTGTCGGTGCCGATGGCGGTGGCCGACCTGACGCTGACCCCCACCGCCAGCATCGGCATCGCCGTGCATCCCGACGACGGGATGGATTTCGACACGCTGCTGCGTCAGGCCGACGCGGCGATGTACCGGGCCAAGCAGGCCGGCCGCAACCGCTGCCATTTCTTTCGCCGCGACATGAACGAACAGGCGGTGCGCCGGCTGGAGATGGAAGCGGCGCTGCGCGAGGCGTTGGACCGCCAGGAAGGCGGTGCCGGCGGCGATCGGGCGGGTGAAGCGCCGTTCGAGCTGCATTACCAGCCGCAGGTCCGGCTGAAGCCGAACTGCCTCTACCGGGTGGAGGCGCTGATCCGCTGGACCCACCCACGCTGGGGGGCGGTGTCGCCGGCGGAGTTCGTGCCGCTGGCCGAGGAATGCGGGCTGATCGACCGGCTGGACAGCTGGGTTCTGGAGACCTCGGTCGCACAGCTCGGCCGCTGGCGTGCCGCCGGGGTGCCGGTGCCGGGGCTGGCGGTCAACGTCTCCGCCGTCCGTTTCGCCCGCGGCGACCTGCCGGACCAGGTCCGCTCGGTGCTCGCCGCCAACGGCATCCCGGCGAGCGACCTGACGCTTGAGATCACCGAACGGCTGATGATGTCGGAGGAGGTCGGCGCCCACGACGCGCTGGATGCCCTGCATGCGCTGGGCGTGACGCTGTCGATCGACGATTTCGGCACCGGCTATTCGTCCTTGAGCTACCTGAAGCGCTTCCCCGTCGGCGAACTGAAGATCGACCGCAGCTTCGTCAAGGAACTGGACATCGACGCCGCCAACCGGCCGCTGGTGCGCGCCATCATTCAGATCGGCGAGGCGCTGGGCCTGACCGTCGTGGCGGAGGGGGTGGAGCGCGAGGCCCAGCACCGCATGCTGGAGGCGGAGGGATGCGCCATCGGCCAGGGATACCGCTTCGCCCGGCCGATGCCGGCGGCGGCGCTGGCGGACTGGCTGGCGAGCGAGGGCAAGCACTGGGTGGAGTGTCCGGCCGACACCTGCTTCAGCATCTGAAACATTTGCAGGGGAAATGGTCCCGTTTTTCTTTGGATTTACGGGGTACTTCCGCCGCAATTCACCATTCGAATCGGTGCTTATGCGGATCCGCCGGAGTAATGGGGATCCGGCCAATACGATATAGTCGCAACGCTCCTTTGTCGGCGAAGCGCAGGTCATCCCGTTCTAGACCACGCGACTGTCTTGTGTCCCAACGTTTGGGGCGATAGAAGGTCCACTCAGCGGCATGTGCGGTCAAGCAAACTGACCACGGTGTCCCGCTGAGCGGAACAGACCCGCCCGGCGGACCGCCCGTGGAGCACAAGGGGAGCACCCGCATGCCGGACGACCATGGGGCGAGAGGAATTCCGCGATGGCGAGCCAGGGTGAATCCAAGTGGGTCTACAGCTTCGGGGCCGGTGCCACCGAAGGACGGGCCGATATGAAGAACCTGCTGGGCGGCAAGGGCGCCAATCTGGCCGAGATGGCCAATCTTGGCCTGCCCGTTCCGCCGGGCTTCACGATCACCACCGAGCTGTGCACCTATTTCTACGCCAACGGCCGCTCCTATCCGCCGGAGCTGACGGCGCAGGTGAACGCCGCCATCGCGCGGCTGGAACAGGCGATGGACGCCAGGTTCGGCGACCCGGCCAACCCGCTGCTGGTGTCGGTCCGCTCCGGCGCCCGCGCGTCGATGCCCGGCATGATGGACACCGTCCTGAACCTGGGCCTGAACGACGCGACCGCCGCCGGCCTCGCCAAGCGGTCGGGCGATTCCCGCTTCGCCTACGACAGCTATCGCCGCTTCATCCAGATGTATTCCAACGTCGTGCTCGACGTTGAGCATCACCATTTCGAGGACATCCTCGACGGCCACAAGCGCGACAAGTCCTACAACCTCGACACCGACCTGTCGGCCGAGGATTGGCAGGCGGTGATCGAGGACTACAAGAAGGCGGTCGAGCGCGAGCTGGGCAAGCCCTTCCCGCAGGACGTGCAGGAGCAGCTGTGGGGCGCCATCGGCGCCGTCTTCGGTTCCTGGATGAACGCCCGCGCCATCACCTACCGCAAGCTGCACGACATCCCGGCCGACTGGGGCACCGCGGTCAACGTGCAGTGCATGGTCTTCGGCAACATGGGCAACGACTGCGCCACCGGCGTGGCCTTCACCCGCAACCCGTCGACCGGCGAGAACGCCTTCTACGGCGAGTATCTGGTCAACGCCCAGGGTGAGGACGTCGTCGCCGGCATCCGCACGCCGCAGCACCTGACCATCGCCGGCAAGCTCGCCAACAAGTCCGACCTCCCCGCCATGGAGGAGGTGATGCCGGAGGTGTTCAACCAGCTGAACGAGGTCCGCCTCAAGCTGGAAAAGCACTACCGCGACATGCAGGACATCGAGTTCACGGTCCAGCAGAACAAGCTGTTCATGCTGCAGACCCGCAACGGCAAGCGCACCGCCCCCGCCGCGCTGAAGATCGCCGTCGATCTGGCGAACGAAGGCGTCATCGACCAGAACGAGGCGGTCCGCCGCATCGATCCGGCCTCGCTCGACCAGCTGCTGCACCCGACGCTGGACCCCAAGGCCGACCGCAAGGTCATCGCCAAGGGCCTGCCGGCCTCCCCCGGTGCTGCGTCCGGCAAGGTGGTGTTCACCGCCGACGAGGCCGAGCAGATGGCCGGCAAGGGCGAGTCGGTGATCCTCTGCCGCATCGAGACCTCGCCGGAGGACATCCACGGCATGCACGCCGCCCGCGGCATCCTGACCAGCCGCGGCGGCATGACCAGCCACGCGGCGGTGGTTGCCCGCGGCATGGGCCGTGCCTGCGTGTCGGGCGCCGGCGACCTGCGCATCGACTACAAGACCAAGCAGATGTCGGTCCGCGGCGTCACCGTGAAGGAAGGCGACATCGTCACCATCGACGGCTCCACCGGCGAGGTGATGCTGGGCGAGGTGCCGACCATCCAGCCGGAGCTGTCGGGCGACTTCGCCACCCTGATGGGCTGGGCCGACGGCATCCGCCGGATGAAGATCCGCGCCAACGCCGAGACCCCGCTGGACGCCCGCACCGCGCGGAAGTTCGGCGCCGAGGGCATCGGCCTGTCGCGCACCGAGCACATGTTCTTCGACCCGGAGCGCATCCTGGCCGTCCGCGAGATGATCCTGGCGGAGGACGAGGCCGGCCGCCGCAAGGCGCTCGCCAAGCTGGAGCCCTTCCAGAAGAAGGACTTCGTCGAGCTGTTCACGATCATGGCCGGCCTGCCGGTGACGATCCGCCTGCTCGACCCGCCGCTGCACGAGTTCCTGCCGAACACCGAAGAGGACATGGCGGAGGTCGCGGCGGCCACCGGCACCGATCCGCTGCGGGTGCGCCACCGCACCATCCAGCTGCATGAAGCCAACCCGATGCTGGGCCATCGCGGCTGCCGTCTGGGCATCTCGTACCCCGAGATCTACGAGATGCAGGCCCGCGCCATCTTCGCCGCCGCCGCCGAGGTCGCCAAGACCACCGGCGAGGCCGTCATTCCCGAAGTGATGATCCCGCTGATCATCACCAGGAAGGAGTTCGACATCCTCAAGGCGGTGATCGACCGCGCCGCCGAGCAGGTGAAGGCCGAGACCGGCGTGACGGTGGAGTATCTGACCGGCACGATGATCGAGATCCCGCGCGCGGCCCTGAAGGCCGGCGAGATCGCCGAGTCGGCCGAGTTCTTCAGCTACGGCACCAACGACCTGACCCAGACCACGCTGGGCCTGTCGCGCGACGACGCCGGCAGCTTCCTGCCGGAGTACCAGCGCCAGGGCATCCTGGAGCAGGACCCGTTCCAGTCGCTGGACGTCACCGGCGTCGGCGAACTGGTGGAGATCGCCACCGAGCGCGGCCGCAAGGTCCGTCCGGACATCAAGCTGGGCATCTGCGGCGAGCATGGCGGCGACCCGGCCTCGATCTCCTTCTGCGAGAAGGTCGGGCTGACCTATGTCTCCTGCTCGCCCTACCGCGTGCCGATCGCCCGCCTCGCCGCCGCCCAGGCCGCGCTGAACAGCGACACGGTCAAGCGCGACTGAGCCGGTTCGGATAGCTGAAACGACTTCGGCCCTCTTCCCGCAAGGGAAGGGGGCCGTTTCGTTTTGGCGGCGGGGTTGGGCGGGTGGAACATTGTGGAACAGGATTCGGGGGAGTGTTCACTGTTCCATCCGGGGCGCCCGGCCCGGCCGGCGGCGGTCGGATGGAACGTTTGGAACAGGTTGGAACGGTTTTCCGGGGGCTGTTCACTGTTCCATCCGGCGGGGCGGGTGCGCGGGAGGATGGGCGCACGGGGGCGTGGCACCATCGGCGATGCATGCAGGACACTCCTCGGGTGGTTGAGGCTTATAGTCCTATCATGGATAGCGGTCGGCGGTAAGGGGGCGTGGGAAAGGCTTGATTGACGTGTGGTCTACTGTGGTGATGGGGCTGGTCGTTCGTCGGGTGTGCCCCAGTTGTCGAGCCAGTCTGGGACATCGCGCAGGGGGCTGGTTTGACCCGCGGTAGCCTGGGAGCGGGCTTCGATAATGGCGCGGGTAAGCGCTTCAATTTCGATTGGTTCGAATGTAATTGCAGGCTCGACCATGAAGCACCTTTCGTTCAATGTTGCGCCAAAATGCATCCTTCATATTGCGAAAGTAGCAGATCGCGTGTAGATTATAACTTATTCTTCTTTGGTTTGATGTCGGAGGATAAATTGCTCGTAAAAAGAGAGCATTTCGTTAGAGCGGCTTTGGAGATTGGACTTAATGGTGAGAATGATACTTTGCCCTACGATATAGACTCTGGTTTTGTGAGGGATAGATCTGAAGAGCTTTCCCATATCTGTTTTGAACTATTTCAGCAAATCGAAGCCATGGACAAGCCATGGAAATTTATTGATAAATTGACAATCATCTCTGAACGAGTACTCACGCCCTCTGGTGTTCATGGATTTCGTATTACAACAAAAATACATCCATTTTGGAATTTGTATTTAAATGGATTGGGTTTAGCTATTGCTGAGGTCAATGAGAGCAATAGAAGTGCAAGAGTGCATTCTTACCGCCTTGATAGACAGGGGCCGGCTTTTTTGAAAAAACAAAATCATGGAGAGCGTACAAAGCGGCCACTATTGAAGAAGAATTATTAAAGAATGAGAAGTGTGTCGTTATTCAGACTGACATTTCTAGCTTCTACGAACATATCTATCATCACCGTCTTGAGAATATTTTAAAAGATCTCAGTGGAGATGGATCTAGTATTTCTGTCCAGATAAATAGAATACTTAGCAATCTTGCGTCTGGCCGATCATTCGGATTGCCTGTTGGCGGGCAGTGTGCGCGTGTTCTTGCTGAAGTTATGATGACACCTATTGATGCTGCCCTCTCGGATGCGGGAGTCGTGTGGCACAGGTATGTTGATGACTTCACTTTGGTCTGCTCTTCACAGCAAGATGCTTATAAATCCTTATCTATTCTGTCTCATTCTCTTGCCGACTATGGAATGTCTCTCAACAGAGGCAAGACAACTATCCTTGGCGCGAACCACTATGTGGACTTCGTAAAAGCTCAACTCGGAGATGTTGATGATGAAAGCCATGCATTAAGGGAGCTTGATCTACATTTTGACCCATATTCTGATACGGCTTATACAGAGTATGAAAACCTTAAAAGCTCATTTAGGGAGATAGATGTTTCTTTTCTTCTGGATCTGGAGAAAGAAAAATCACAGCCTGATAGCTTTGTTCTTGCACAGATAGGCAGAGCTTTAAAATTCCAAGAACCAAAAGTAGCAAAACAGTTATGTGCAACGCTTTTAGATCCGGGAAATCTAGACTCTTTCAGGGCATCTTGGTCAAAAATAATGCGTGGAGTTTACTCTGTTAGGGCAAATGATGATTATAAAGATGTTTTTGATGAAATAGATAACCTTTTAGATAAAGTTATAAAAGAGTGCTCTCACCTTTTGGTGCCTGAATCAAATGTTCTTCACTTCATGAAGAATGTCCGCTTTAGGAAAACAGAGTTGAGGAGTGCATTTGTTCATAATCTCTATGAAAGCAGCAAGTCAGATATGGTTAAGCGTTCTTGCATTGAGGTTTGGAGTCATTGGAAAGACAGGCAGAAATTTAACTATCTCAGAAATAAGTGGTATAGCCTGAGCTTCGATGAGAAAAGAACATTTTGGTATTATGCGGACAGGTTTGGAGACGAGGGGAAAAAATCAATGGATCAACTTCGAAGCTCACTTGGAGAAGCTTGGCGGCTTGGGTTTGAAAAAGAGGACCATAAGAATTTTGCTCAGTGCTATGAGGGTTGGGTGAAGAATGTCACGTAGTAGAATTGCGGTTAGAGATCCCAGGAATGTCGCGAGAGATATACCTGGTATACTTGACATGCTATTCCCGCGACTGAGTGGGGGATTTGTTGCATCTTTGAATAAGGGCATCTTCCATTTTAGTGGAGTTGATCCTATAGGTAGCGACCTAATAGAAAAGTCTAGACTGCAAAAATCCATTTTGTTTGAGCTATCTACAGTCCGCGCTGAGCGTATTTTGTCTGGTAGTAGGAGCATAGATTGGGGAGATTGTCTTTTATCTGCACTTGATAGGCAGAAGAGATATTATGACGTTAGAGAACCAAGTGTGCTAGAGATCGTGGATTGCGAAATCGCGTCCCAAGCGTGCGACAATTTAATAAAAATGATACGACATCTGGAATCGATGTACAGTAGTTATTCTCTCGAAATTGCACCGAGAATTCCAGGGCTGGGATGGATTGCCACAGGCAATGGTGATTTTTCAGTTGGACCTTTACTTATAGAAGTCAAGCATACTGACAGAAACTTCATTTCTAGCGATTATCGACAAGTTCTTATGTATTTTATGTTAAAGTATGCTAGATTTTTGGAAAAGAGTGAGACATGTTGGAGTGAAGTCGCGCTTATAAATCCTAGAAGAGGGTGCGGAGTGATCGCAAAGTTCGATCTTCTCCTAAAATCATCTTTGCCTGGAGTTGGGAGAGTTGACATAATTTCTTCTCTGACTGAGATGGTCGGTGGCGATTTTGTTCCATGAGGCGCGCGAGCATATTAAAAAGCGTCTATCAAAACCCCAGTCTGATGCGCTGAAGGTATCATTTTTTCAATCTTTGATTGAATATGGTCCGCGCTCTAAAATGGAATCAGCTATATTATGTTATCCACCGCGACCAGTTCCGGCCGAATGCTCATGCCGTCGCGGACCAGTCGCACCAGACCGTGCTTCGCCAAGTCTTGCAGAGCGCGCGAGAGGCTCGGTTCGGCGCGGTTGGCGGGTTGGGCGAGGCGGGAGACCGTCTCCGGGCGTTCGGTGGCGATCAGTTGCATCAACACGCGGTTGGCCGGGGTCAGCACGCCGAGAAGGCCGGAGACCGACTCGCCATCCGTCACGGACTGTACCGGGGGAACCGGGCGGGTGCCCTGGGCGACCGCCAGCATCTCGTCGCGCAAATCATGCAAGGTCCGCATGGTCGGGTTCCCTGGTGTCTTCGGCGTAGTGGTCGGTGAGGCGCATCTAATATGCGCTTGGCGAGGGGATGCGGCTACCACATTTGCGCCCGGCTTTGGTTGGGAATGTGCAGGGGCCATGCGGTTCTGGATTCTTGATCCACCCCTCACCCTCCCCACGCCTTCGGCGCGGGTCCCCGCCCTCTCCCGGGGCGGGAGAGGGTGGTCGGGCGCGCTGTCGCGCGCCGCCAAGGGGCATGCTGCCCCTTCGCGATCCCCTGGCAAAGGCTGGCGCCTTTGCGGCCCCCTCACCCTGACCCTCTCCCCAGGGGGAGAGGGGAAGTTTGCGGAGGGGAGGGGAGGGGGCGGGCCGTTACCGACCCCTCGGCTTCGCCCTGGCGGTCGGCTCGGCTTCCAGCGGGTTGTCGGGCCAGTAGTGTTTCGGGTACTGGCCCTTCAAATCCGCCTTCACCGCCTTGTAGGCGTTGGCCCAGAAGCTCGCGAGGTCGCGGGTGACCTGCACCGGGCGGCGGGCGGGGGACAGCAGGTGCAGCAGAAGCGGAACCCGGCCGCCGGCGATGCGCGGGGTCTGGGCCAAGCCGAACATCTCCTGCAGGCGAACCGCCAGCACCGGCTCCTCGCCGTCATAGTCGATGGGGATGCGGGAGCCGCTCGGCACCTCGACATGGGTCGGGGCCTCGGCGTCCAGGCGGGTCCGCAACTCCCAGGGCAGCAGGGCGCGCAAGGCGCTCGACAAGTCGATGCGCTCCAGATGGGCGCGGCGCGACACGCCGTCGAGGAAGGGGGCCAGCCACTCCTCCAGGCCGTCCATCAGGGCCGCGTCGGACAGGTCGGGCCAGACGTCGCCCTCCCGCGCGCGCAGGAACATCACGCGGGTGCGCCATTTGCGCAGCTCGTCGGTCCAGGGCAGGCAGGCGGGGCCAAGCGCGCGGATGCCCTCGATCATCGCGGCGGTCATCGCGTCGGCCGGCGGCTTGGCCAGCTTCTCGTCCTTCAGGATCAGGGCGAACAGCATGCGGCGGCGGCGCGCCAGAACCATCTGCTCGCGCGCGTCCCAGGCGACGATGGTCTCTGTGCGGATGTCGTCGGCGAAGCTCTCCTCCAGATCGGCCAGCGTGACCGGGGCGGCCAGGAAGATGCGCGATTCGCGGGCGGCGCCGTCGAGGTCGGCGATGGCGAGCCACTCCTCGGCCGACAGCGGCTCCGCATCCTGGAAATAGGCGCCGCGCCCGCCCGACAGGCGATACTGCGCCGCAACGCCGCCGGGTTGGCCGCCGGGGCGGCGCTGGCCGATGCGGTCGGGATAGGCCAGCGCCACCAGAATGCCGACGGCGTTCGAGTCCATCGCGTCGTCGTCGCGCACGCCGAGCTGCCGGCGCCACTGCCGCGCCTGCTTCACCGCCTGCTGGGCGCCGCCGCGGTCGACGCTGAGGCCGCGCGCCGCGCCATGGCCGCCGCGCTCCTCACCGCGCAGCAGATCGACGCGCAGGCGCAGGTCGGCGTCGCGGAACCCAGGCTGGCTGCGGACGATGTCGCGCTCGCCCAGCAGGGCCGCGACCAAACAGGCGAGCGCGCCCTGGCCCATCGCCTTGCCGGCCAGCATCATGTGGGCCAGACGCGGATGCACGCCGAAACCGGCCATGCGGCGGCCGTGCGGGGTGATGGCGCCTGATCGGTCGAGGGCGCCGAGGCCGGTCAGCAGCTCGCGCGCCTGGGCCATCGCCGCGGCCGGCGGCTGGTCGAGCCAGGACAGGCTGGCGGGGTCGGAGACTCCCACACCGCAAGCTCCAGCGCCAGCGGGGCGAGGTCGGCGTCGGCGATCTCCGGCGTGGTGAAGGGGGCCAGCGCCTTGTGCGTCGCCTCCGGCCACAGGCGGTAACAGACGCCGGGCTCCAGACGGCCGGCGCGGCCGCGGCGCTGCTCGGCCGAGGCCTGGCTGACCTTCACCGTCGCCAGACGGGTCATGCCGCCACGCGGGTCGAAACGCGGAACCCGCATCAGACCGCTGTCCACCACGATGCGGATGCCCTCGATGGTCAGGCTGGTCTCGGCGATGGAGGTCGCCAGCACGATCTTGCGCTGGCCGGGCGGGGTGGGGGCGATGGCGCGGTCCTGCGCCTCGGCCGACAGGTCGCCATAGAGTGGGGCGAGGATGACGTTCGGACCCAGGTCGGACTGGTCGAGCAGGGACTGGACGCGGCGGATCTCGCCGACGCCGGGCAGGAAGACCAGGGCGTTGCCGGGCTCCTCGCGCAAGGCGCGGCGGACGGCGGCGGCGACGGCATCCTCGATGCGGGTGCCCTGTGTGGGGGCGTCGAGGTGGCGGGTCTCGACGGGGTAGGCGCGGCCCTCGCTGGTCACCATCGCGGCGGGGCCGTCCGCGTCGGCCAGCAGGGTGGCGACCGGGGCGGCGTCGAGCGTCGCCGACATGACGACAAGGCGCAGGTCGTCGCGCAGCGCGCCGCGCGCCTCCTGCACCAGGGCAAGGGCAAGGTCGCTGTCGATGCCGCGTTCGTGGAACTCGTCGAACAGGACGGCGCCGACGGCGGGAAGCTCCGGGTCCTCCTGCAGTTGGCGCAGGAACAGGCCGTCGGTCACCACCTCGATCCGGGTCTTCGGGCCGACCTTGGTGTCGAGGCGGACGCGGTAGCCGACGGTCTCGCCGACCGCCTCCCCCAGCATCGACGCCATCCGGCGGGCGGCGGCGCGGGCGGCGAGGCGCCGCGGCTCCAGCACCAGGATCTTGCGGCCCTTCAACCAACCGGCCTCCAGCAGGGCCAGCGGCACCCGCGTGGTCTTGCCGGCGCCGGGCGGGGCCTGGAGGACTGCGGTGCCGCGGCGGTCCAGCGCCTCCAGCAGGGCGGGCAGGACGGGATCGATTGGCAGGGCGGGGAAGGCGGGCTTGCTCATGAGGGGGAGTCTGCTGCCGCGAACCGGGGCGAAAGGCAATGGATTTCGCGAGGAGGGCGGGGCGGCGCGCGCCAAAAGGTCGCAGGGGCGGGGCAGGGAGCGCGGACGCACGACCGATGACCGCAAAAACTGTATGGTTTTGGGGTCGTCGGGCTTATTCGCACCTCAAAGGGATCCATGACCGATATCCACGACGCCGCCCTGTTCCTCGCCCACGCCTGCGCGCTGGAGGAGGACGCCGCCAACCGCTTCTCCGACCTGTCGGAGGCGATGAAAACCTATGGCAACCAGGAGGTCGCGGCCTTCTTCGGCCAGATGGCGAAATTCTCGCGCATGCATCTGGCCGAGGCGCGGGAACGGTCGGGCTTCCGCAAGATCCCGGACCTTGCGCCGGAGGACTTCCAGTGGCCGGACGGCGACAGTCCGGAAGCGGCCTCCATGGAAGGTTCGCACTATCTGATGACGGTGGAATACGCGCTGGAACTGGCGCTGGAGAGCGAAAAGCGCGGGCAGGCCTTCTACGCCGAGGTGGCGAAGACCACCACCGACCAGGAAGTCCGCATGATGGCCGAGGAGTTCGCCGCCGAAGAGGCCGAGCATGTCGCCCAGCTGGAGGTGTGGGCCAAGCGCTATCCGGCGCTGCAGCAGTAAACGGCGTGTGAGGAAGGGGGCGTTGGCTGCCCCCTTCCCTGATCACTTTGACAGGGCGGACCAGTCGATCTCGTACACCTTGTCGGCCGGCTTGTAGGTCTTGAAGGCGGCGATCACGTCGTCGACGGTGACGTCGCCCGGCACATTCTGGATTTCGTAAACGACCGAGCTGCCGCTGGTCGGGCCGACGTCGGCGTTGCGGTGGGCCTGCGAGACCAGCCCTTCGCCAGCCTTCTTGATCATGATGGAAGCCATGCATCCGTCTCCTGTTGCGACTCGCCCGACCGGAAAACCATAATCAAAAAGTGGTTTAACCGGAAGGCGGAAAGAACGGAGCCGGTTGCAGTGCGGCATAGAGTATCGGGGCGTCCTGTATCGGGGCGTCAGGGGAGTGCCGCCGCCTCCGTCACCTTGCCATGTCCGGGGGCGCGGCCGGGCATGCGGTCGGGCTGGGCTCCGGCGACCGCACCGGCGATGCCGCCGGTCAGCCAGGCCGAGAAGGCGTTGCGGCCATCGGCACCGGTCCCGCGGTCGGCGCAGGCGGGGGTGGCGTCCATCCCGTCATCATCCTGACCGGCGGCATAGTTCCACAGCGGCAGGGTGGCGGCGGGCTCGGCGGCGGAGGCCGTGGCGATCAGGCCGGTGGAGCGCGGAGCGGGGCGGCTGTGCACTTCGATCAGGGCGACGCGGATGCCGGCGGCCCAGGCGCGGTCGATGAAGGCGCGCACCTGCCGCGCGGTGGCTGAACTGCCGGTGACGGCGTCGGGCGTGCCGCCGGTCAGCCACGCCGACGGGGTGGGGCCGCAGCCGCGCCGGTACTGCAGCGCCACCTGATCCTGCACATGGGTCTGGCCGCGATAGAGGCGCATCAGGCCGTGGCCGTAGCGCTCCAACTCGTCCATCGGGCCGCGGCTGGCGGTCAGCAGGCTGCGGTCGATCAGGATCAGCGTCGGCTTCACCGCGATCAGCCGGTCGAGCAGCGGCTCGAAATCGGCGAACTGGGCCTGTCGGTGGACGATGCGCAGGAATTCCAGGTTCGGCACGCCGCGCTTGGCGGCGATCTCCGCCATGCCGCGCTCGTCCAGGGTGGCGTCGCGGAGTGCTGTGTCGCCCAGCGCCACCACCGACACCGAATCGGGGTTCCGCGCCGCCCGGTCGGCCAGCGCATCGATGCGGTTCAGGTTGTACCAGGCGAAGGGCTGGTCGTAGAGCAGGGAGCCGGTCCACAGAACCGCCAGCACCGCCAATCCCCCCAAGGCCAGCGGCGCCAGCAGCAACCCGGCCCCCAGCGTCCACCAGCGGCTGCGGCCGCGTTGCGGTTCCGTGGTGGGGTGTTCGGCGTTGATTTCGGGGGCTTGCGGTTCCGGATCGGCCATCGGTGGGCTCCACGGCGGTGATGACACGGGTGTTCGGGTCTCGGAAATCATGCGGCGGGCGGTCGCATCGGGCGCTTGGCGCGCCGGGTGAGCGGCCGGCTTCTCCCACAACGCGCGGAGGAGGGAAATCGTCCTGCGGAAATTGGGGGTATCCCCAAGGGGCCGGAACACCCCTGCGGCAGGGTCGCCGTTTGCCGAACGCACCGATCCTGTGTAGGATCCCGGCCCGACAGGATGGCCTCACGGCAGGATTGGCCCCCACAGCAGGATTGGCCCCCACAGCAGGATTGGCCCCCACAGCAGGATTGGCCCCCACAGCAGGATTGGCGATGAGCACCGAAATCCGCACCTTCACCATTCCCGACGCCACCGCCGAGGAGGCGCAGACGCATCTCTCCGCCTTCCTGCGGACGGTGGAGGTCCAGCGCATCGAAACCGCCTACGCCGATGGCGCGTGGCGCGTGCTGGTGCTGTTCACCGACCTCCGCCGCAAGGAGGAATCGCAGCAGATCGAGGCGGCCATCGCCGCCGCGCTGAACGGCTGGCGCGACAAGGCCGCGGCCCAGGCCGGGGTGACGCGCGACGCCGTGCTGCCGGACGATCTGGTGCAGGAAATCGCCCGCTTCGCCCCGACGACCGAGCATGAGCTGTCGATCATCATGAACGCTCGCGGCCTGGGCGCCGCACCCCATGGCGGCGAGATCGTGCAGGTGGTGCGCTCCACGCTGGACCTGCTGATCGACGATTGATCGGCGGACCGGCGGCGTCCTATCCGCTTCGGTCGGGCGGGCCAAACCCAAAGGCTGTGCCTGCCCTGCCGTAAGCGTCAGTTGGTTCCAGAGCCCTGCCGTGCCAGGATTGCGCCCTTCACCGGCATCGACGGATGGGGTGGTTTGTGGCTTCGAAAGATCATCCGAAGACCCGCGTCGCGGCGGATGCAGTTTGGACCGCGGTTCCGGACTACCGGAAGATGGCGCAGGAACTGGCCCAGTTGGGGGCGGAAGCAGCCCGGCGCGCCCGCATGACCGGCAACGGCCATTACGCAAGGCTGGCCCGCACCCTGACCAGCCGGGCTGGGGAGATCCTCGACGATCTGGAGCGCGGCGGTAAGGTGTAGGGGTCTGGAAGTTTAGGAAAAGAAAACGGCGCCCGGGTGGGGCGCCGTTGTCGTTTGTGCGGAGTGGTTACTGACTTGACCCCACCCCGACCCTCCCCCGCTCTCGGCGGACCGAAGGTCCGTCCGAAGCGAGGGGAGGGGGATTAAGCGCAAGGGTGGGGAGGAGATCACACCACCTTGGCGTCGTGCATGGCGGCGATCTGGTCCTTGCTGTAGCCGAGCTGGGCCAGGACCTCGTCGGTGTGCTCGCCGAGCAGCGGGGAACCGGTGACCTCCACCGTCATGTCGGAGAACTTGATCGGGCTGCCGACCGTCAGGTACTTGCCGCGCTGCTTGTGGTCGACCTCAACCACCGTGCCGCTGGCGCGCAGCGACGGGTCGTTGGCGATCTCCTTCATCGACAGCACCGGCGCGCACGGGATGTCGTACTTTCGCAGGATGTCGACGGCCTCGAACTTGGTCTTGTCCTTCAGCCAATCCTCGATGATCGCGAAGATGTCGAAGATCTTGTCCTGACGGGCCAGCGCCGTGTTGTAGGCCGGATCGTCGATCCACTCCTCGCGGCCGAGAGCCTTGCAGATCGGCGCCCAGGCATGGCCCTGGATGGTGAAGTAGATGTAGGCGTTGGGATCGGTCTCCCAGCCCTTGCACTTCAGCACCCAGCCCGGCTGGCCGCCGCCGCCGGCATTGCCGCCGCGCGGAACCACGTCAGTAAACTTGCCATGCGGGTACTGCGGGTATTCCTCCAGATAGCCGACGCGGTCGAGGCGCTGCTGGTCGCGCAGCTTGACGCGGCAGAGGTTCAGCACGCTGTCCTGCATCGACACGGCGACCTTCTGGCCCTTGCCGGTCTTGGTGCGGGCCATCAGGGCGGTCAGGATGCCGATGGCCAGATGCATGCCGGTGTTGCTGTCGCCGAGCGCGGCGGCGGACACGGTCGGCGGGCCGTCCCAGAAACCGGTGGTGGAGGCCGCACCGCCGGCGCACTGGGCGACGTTCTCATAGACCTTCAGGTCCTGGTAGTGGTGGCCGTCGCTGAAGCCCTTGACCGAGGCGACGATCATGCCGGGGTTCAGCTCGCGGATCTTGTCCCAGCTGAAGCCCATGCGGTCGAGCGCGCCGGGACCGAAATTCTCGACCAGCACGTCGGATTCCTTGATGAGCCGGGTCAGGACTTCCTTGCCTTCGGCCGTCTTGGTGTCCAGCGTCAGGGAGCGCTTGTTGCTGTTCAGCATGGTGAAATAGAGCGCGTCGGCATCCGGGATGTCGCGCAGCTGGCTGCGGGTGACGTCGCCGGCGCCCGGACGTTCGACCTTGATCACGTCCGCGCCGTACCAGGCCAGAAGCTGAGTGCAGGCGGGGCCGGCCTGCACATGGGTGAAGTCGATGATCTTGATGCCTTCGAGCGGCTTGGTCATGACTGCAACACTCCCTTTATTCGCGTTGTTTACGTTTGTCCCGTGGACGTGTTTCTGCTTGCTCTGCTGTCCGGCCGGCCGACGCCCGAAGAAATGGAGGCGCCAAGGCCGGTGGCCGGCCGGTGTTCGATGTCCGCCGAAATCCGATAAGCCGAAAATCGGCGGGTCTTGTTGGGGGCTGGAACGGAGGACCGGATCAGCCGGCCGCGGTTGCGGACGCCTCGAGTTCGGCGAGGCGGCGGCGCAGTTTCCGGTCTTCGGCCCAGCGCGCGGTTTCGTCCCGCACCACGGCGACGATTCCGCTCACCGCACCGCCGGTCCCGCGAAGCAGCGCGACGGTGAAGGCGATCGACAGGCTGTGCCCGTCCTTGTGGACCGCCGGGACGCGCAGAAGATCGTGGCCGTAGCGGGTCTCGCCCGTGGCCATCGTCTTTTCGTAGCCGTCCCAGTGGCGCTGCCGCTGGCGTTCCGGAATGATGATGTCGAGCGACTTGCCCATCGCCTCGGCGGGGGTGAAGCCGAACATCCGCTCCGCCGCCGCGTTCCACAGGGTGATGGCACCGTTCGGATCGGACACGATGACCGCATCCCCGATCACCGCCACCAATTGCTCGCAATCGACAGCCGCGGGCGAACCCGCCGCTGCAACAACCGCGGGCGAACCCGCTGCTGCCGTCTGTTCCATGTCGATCTCCTTGGCGCTCGCCCCCTCTTGGATTGGGCGCCGGGGGAGCCGGTGCGCCATGGCCCGAAAGCCGCGCCGCACTGACATTATCGATACGGTATACCAGATGCCACCGCCCTTGCAAGCGGATTTGAGCGCGCCGCAAACTGTCCTTGTGGCGAACAGATAACCGTTTCGCGCAGGGAGGTGCGGGGAGGGAATCGGCAGCGCGGCCGTCATCGCACGATCGTTCGTGCGAATGCGGTTACGGGCGGGGGATCGCGGCGGCGAAGATCGCCGTTCCGCCGCGGTGAACTGGAAAGGAACCGGCAGGGCCGGTCGACCGGTGCCGCTATATCGGGAAGCGGGACGGATCGACCATCGATGGCCGGGTCAGGACTTAGCGGCGCCGAGCATTTCCCACGACCGAGGGGGCCGGAATGCTCTGCATGACGCCGCGGTCAGGCACGTGCAAGACGGGGAAGGTCGGCGGATCAGCCGACCAGATCGAAGAAGGGCATCGAGGCGTATTTGCTGGTCTTGATGTTGGCGACGACCTTGTCCTGCGAATGGCCGCCGCCGGCCAGGGTCGCCGGCAGCTTGATCACCTTGCCGACCGCCTTGGACGACTTGCTGATCGGATCCCATTGCAGGTTGAAGTTGATGATCTGCTTCTCGACGGCCGGCAGATTGTCCTGATGCACGCGGACATAGGGGCCGTGGATGATGCCGCCGCGGACCATCTTCGACACGGTCGGCGCATTGAAGGCGCAGCAGGGCAGCCCTTCCTCCACCGCGACGATGGTGGCGATGGCGCCGCCCAGCGAATGGCCGCAGAGGATGGGGTTCGCCTTCTTCAGCAGGACCTTCGCCTGTTCCAGCAAAAGCTTGGCGGCGCGGATGCCGGCGGGCAGGCTTTCGATGGTGTAGAGGGCGATGTCGGTCTTCAGGTTCTTGCCGCCGGCCATCTGGCCCGACGTGCTGCTGCCGACCGCCGTGCCGCGATAGGCGATGATGTACTGATCGGAATGCTTTTCCTGATAGACGGCGCCGAAGAAGCCGACGTCGGTGTCCTCATGGGTGAAGATCACCTGGAAACCGGGCGGGGAGCGCCGCGCCCCTTCCGCCTTGTTGAAGGCAGCCGCGTCGTTGCCGCGCCCCTTCTGGAAGTTATAGACGGTGTTCGAGGCAACGGCCAGATCGAGGATGTTGACCGGCATGGCGGCGCTCTTAAGTGGTAATCGGGTTCCTGAGACAATACCGGCACGCAAGGACTGTCAACAGACCGGCACGATTGTTATCGGCGAAAGTTATTCTGTTCCGGTTGTATCACTGAAAAGAAAAGGGCGCCTTGCGGCGCCCCTCCAGGGTTCCAAGGGCAACGGCCCTTGGCGGGTGGGGCAAGGGAGGGCCGGAGCCCTCCCTTGCCTCGTTAAGCCCGGTCTCTCGGATCAGACGTCCAGCAGCAGGCGGCGCGGATCCTCGATCAGCTCCTTGATGCGGACCAGGAAGGTCACCGCTTCCTTGCCGTCGATGATGCGGTGGTCGTAGGACAGCGCCAGATACATCATCGGGCGGACCTCGATCTTGCCGCCGATGACGACCGCGCGGTCCATCGTCTTGTGCATGCCGAGGATGGCGGACTGCGGCGGGTTGATGATCGGGGTCGACATCAGCGAGCCGTAGACACCACCGTTGGAGATGGTGAAGGTGCCGCCGGTCAGCTCGTCCATCGACAGCTTGCCGTCGCGGCCCTTCTTGCCGAGGGCGGCGATGGTGCCCTCGACGCCGGCGAAGTCCAGCTTGTCGGCGTCGCGGACGACCGGAACCACCAGACCCTGCGGCGTGCCGACGGCGACGCCGATGTCATAGTAGTTCTTGTAGACGATGTCGGTGCCGTCGATCTCGGCGTTGACGGCCGGGATCTCCTTCAGGGCCTGGACGGCGGCCTTGACGAAGAAGGACATGAAGCCGAGCCGCACCTTGTGGCGCTTCTCGAAGTAGTCCTTGTACTCGGCGCGCAGGGCGATGGCCGCCGACATGTCCACCTCGTTGAAGGTGGTCAGCATGGCGGCGGTGTTCTGCGCCTCCTTCAGGCGCTCGGCGATGCGCTGGCGCAGGCGGGTCATGCGGACGCGCTCTTCCTGCGCGGCCCGCGGACGGTCGCCCTGGGTGCCGGCGGCCCACACCATCTTCGGCGCCGGAGCCGGAGCCGGGGCCGGAGCGGCCGGCTTGGCGGCCGGGGCCGCCGGGGCGGCGAGCACGTCGCCCTTGGTGATGCGGCCGTCCTTGCCCGAACCGGCGATGGAGGCGGTGTCCACGCCCTTCTCGTCGGCCAGCTTGCGGGCGGCCGGGCCGGAAGCGGCGATGTTGCCGGGAGCGGCGGCCGGGGCGGCGGCCGGAGCCGGGGCAGCGGCGGCGGGAGCCGGAGCGGCGGCCGGGGCAGCGGCGGCCGCCGGAGCGGCACCGGCGCTGGCGCCCTCGTTGATGACGCCCAGCAGGGCGCCGACCTCGACGTTCGCCCCTTCCGGAGCGACGATCTCGGCCAGCACGCCGGCGGCCGACGCATTCACCTCAAGCGTGACCTTGTCGGTCTCCAGCTCGACCAGCGCCTCGTCCATGGCGACGGCCTCGCCGGCCTTCTTCAGCCAGCGGGCGACCGTCGCCTCGGAGACGGACTCACCCAGCGTGGGGACCTTGATGTCGGTAGCCATTTCTTATCCTCGTTCGTCTTCTTGTTCGCTTGGGTGATGGTCAGCGGACCGTCAGGGCCTGATCCAGAAGCTTGGCCTGCTCCTGGTTGTGACGCTTCAGCAGGCCGGTGGCCGGCGAGGCGGTGGCCGGGCGGCCGACGTAGGTGGGGCGGCCGGCCTTGTGGCCGACATCCTTCAGCACGGCTTCCAGGCGGCGGTCGGCGAACAGCCAGGCGCCCTGGTTCTCCGGCTCTTCCTGGCACCAGACCAGCTCGGCGTTCGGATACTTGGCGAACTCGGCCGCCAGCGCATCCTTCGGGAACGGATAGAGCTGCTCCAGGCGGATGAGGACCACGTCCTTGATGCCGCGGCTCATGCGCTCCTGCAGCAGGTCGTAATAGACCTTGCCGGAGCAGACCACGATGCGGCGGATCTTGTCGTTGGCGGCCAGATCGTTCGCGGTCTCGCCCAGCACGCGGTGGAAGCTGGTGCCCGGGCCCATCTCCGACAGGTCGGAGATGCACAGCTTGTGGCGCAGCAGCGACTTCGGCGTGAACAGGACCAGCGGCTTGCGGAAGCTGCGGCGGATCTGGCGGCGGAAGACGTGGAACAGGTTGGCCGGCGTCGTCACATTGCAGATCTGCCAGTTGTCCTCGGCGCACATCTGCAGGAAGCGTTCCGGACGGGCCGACGAGTGCTCCGGCCCCTGGCCCTCGTAGCCGTGCGGCAGCAGCATCACCAGACCGGACATGCGCAGCCACTTGGACTCGCCCGACGAGATGAACTGGTCGATGATGGTCTGCGCGGTGTTGGCGAAATCGCCGAACTGCGCTTCCCACAGGACCAGATTGTGCGGCTCGGCCAGCGAATAGCCGTATTCGTAGCCGACGACCGCGGCTTCCGACAGCGGGCTGTCATGGACCTCGAAGGTCGCCTGGTCCGGGCTGACGTGGCAGAGCGGGATGTACTTCTCTTCGGTGTTCTGGTCGTACATCACCGCATGGCGGTGCGAGAAGGTGCCGCGGCCGGAATCCTGGCCCGACAGGCGGACACCGGTGCCCTCGGCGACCAGCGTGCCGTAGGCCAGCGCCTCGGCGGTCGCCCAGTCGATGCCTTCGCCGGTCTCCAGCGTCTTCTTCTTGGCTTCCAGCTGGCGCGCGATCTTGGAGTTGATCGCGAAGTCCTTCGGGTACTCGCAGAGCTTGAAGCCGATCTGCTTCAGCGTGTCGATGTCCACGCCGGTCTCGCCGCGGTGGGGCGATCGGCGCCTTGCGCCTGCAGGCCGGCCCACTTGCCTTCCAGCCAGTCGGCCTTGTTCGGCTTGTAGGTGCTGGACGCCTCGAACTCACCCTCCAGCTTCTTCATGAAGTCCTGGGTGATCTGGTCGCCCTCGGCCTGGGTGATGACGTTCTCGCTCACCAGCTGCTTGGCGTACAGCTCGCGCGTGGTCGCGTGGGCGCGGATGTTCTTGTACATGATCGGCTGGGTGAAGCCCGGCTCGTCGCCCTCGTTGTGGCCGTGGCGGCGGTAGCAGACCATGTCGATCACGACGTCCCGCTTGAACTTCTGGCGGAACTCGATGGCGATGCGGCTGACATGCACGACGGCTTCGGGATCGTCGCCGTTCACGTGGAAGATCGGCGCCTGCACCATCTTGGCCATGTCGGAGCAGTACACGCCCGACCGCGAATAGGTCGGGTTGGTGGTGAAGCCGATCTGGTTGTTGATGATGAAGTGCATGGTGCCGCCGGTGCGGTAACCGCGCAGCTCCGACAGGCCCAGCGTCTCGGCCACGATGCCCTGGCCGGCGAAGGCGGCGTCGCCGTGGATCAGCACGCCCATCACCTGCTCGCGCTCCAGGTCGCGGCGCTGCTGCTGCTTGGCGCGCACCTTGCCCAGCACGACCGGGTTGACCCATTCCAGGTGGGACGGGTTGGCGGTCAGCGACAGGTGGACGATGTTGCCGTTGAAGTCGCGGTCCGACGAGGTGCCCAGGTGGTACTTCACGTCGCCGGAGCCCTGGACGTCCTCGGGGCTCGACGGGTTGCCCTGGAACTCCGAGAAGACGGCGGAGAAGGGCTTGCCCATGAAGTTGGTCAGCACGTTCAGACGGCCGCGGTGGGCCATGCCGACGACGACCTCCTTCAGGCCGAGCTGGCCGCCGCGCTTCAGGATCTGCTCCAGCGCGGGGATCATCGACTCGCCGCCCTCAAGGCCGAAGCGCTTGGTGCCGGTGTATTTCAGCTGCAGGAACTTCTCGAAGCCTTCGGCCGCGGTGAGACGCTCCAGGATGGCGCGCTTGCCGTTCACCGTGAAGTCGGTGTGGTTGCGGCCACCCTCGATGCGCTCCTGGATCCAGGCCTTCTCTTCCGGGTCCTGGATGTGCATGAACTCGACGCCGATCGTCCCGCAATAGGTCTTGTGCAGGATGTCGAGGATCTGGCGGAGCGTCGCCGTTTCCAGGCCGAGCGAGTAGTTCAGGAAGATCGGACGGTCGAGGTCGCCCGGGCCGAAGCCGTAGGTCGCCGGATCCAGTTCCGGGTGCGGCTCGCGCTTTTCCAGGCCCAGCGGGTCGAAATGCGCGTTCATGTGGCCGCGGACGCGGAAGACGCGGATCAGCATCAGGGCGCGGATGCTGTCCAGCGTGGCGGCGCGCAGCTGCTGCGGGCTGATGCCGCCATAGACCTGCTGGCTGTGGGCCAGCATGGCGCCGTTGGCCGGGCCGTTCATCGCGGCGGCGGCGCCGTTGGCGGCACCGTTGGGGGCGGAGACGATGAAGCTCTCGGCGACCGGGTCGCGCTTGGCCTTGGGGTCCTCCAGATCGGATACGGTCCAGGACGCGCCGCGCAGCTCGTCCAGGACGGCGCGCGAATCCTCGTCCAGATCCTGGAAGAAGCTGTTCCAGCTGGGATCGACGGCGGCCGGGTTGGACAGATAGCTGGCGTAGAGCTCGGCGACGTAACCGGCGTTCGAGCCGAAGAGGAACGAGGTCTGTTCCAGATTTGCCGACATGGTTTCACCTCGGGCGTGGACCCGGGTCCCTGTGGGAGAATTTCGTGTGGATGAAGGGGACGGGGTTGGATCCCCATGTGCAAACGCCGACGGGTGAGCGCCGACGACGAAGGCCGGCGGCACGGGAAACGCGCCGTCGACGCTTGCATATGGGTCCCCAGGACCGTCCGTCCAAGAGGGCCGCCCGGAGGTGCGAGGGGCAGCGGGCGGGGCACCGCGGCGTCCCGCCCGTCATCCTCTCCTTCAAAGGCGCGAGGCCGCGGACGCCACGGTGAGGCGGCGTCCGCAGGCGATCAGCCCTTGAACACCTTCAGCATGGTGGAGCCCAGGCTGGCGGGGCTGTCGGCGACGGCGATGCCGACCGACTTCATGAAGTCGATCTTGAAGTCGGCGGTGTCGTTGCCACCGGAGATCACCGCACCGGCATGGCCCATGCGGCGGCCCGGAGGAGCCGTGCGGCCGGCGATGAAGCCGACGACCGGCTTCTTCGTGCCCGACGCCTTGATGAACTCGGCGCCGCGGACTTCGGCGTCGCCGCCGATCTCGCCGATCATGATGATGCCCTCGGTCTCCGGGTCCTTCACGAACAGCTCAAGGCTGTCGACGAAGTTGGTGCCGTTGACCGGGTCGCCGCCGATGCCGATGCAGGTGGTCTGGCCGAGGCCGGCCGCCGTGGTCTGCGCGACAGCTTCATAGGTCAGCGTGCCGGAGCGCGAGACGATGCCGATCTTGCCGCGCTTGTGGATGTGGCCCGGCATGATGCCGATCTTGCACTCGTCCGGCGTGATGATGCCGGGGCAGTTCGGGCCGATCAGGCGGGTCTTGGAGCCGTCGAGCGCGCGCTTGACGCGGACCATGTCCAGCACCGGGATGCCTTCGGTGATGCAGACCACCAGCGGGATCTCGGCGTCGATCGCTTCCAGGATCGCGTCCGCGGCGAAGGGCGGCGGCACGTAGATCACGGAGGCGTTGGCGCCGGTCTTCTCGACCGCCTCGGAGACGGTGTCGAAGATCGGCAGGTCGAGGTGCTTGGCGCCGCCCTTACCCGGCGTGACGCCGCCGACCATCTTGGTGCCGTAGGCGATGGCCTGCTCGGAGTGGAAGGTGCCCTGGGCTCCGGTGAAGCCCTGGCAGATCACCTTCGTGTTCTTATCGACGAGAACAGCCATGTTACGCGGCCTCCTTCACGGCCTTGACCACCTTCTCGGCGGCATCGGCGAGGTTGTCGGCCGAGAGGATCGGCAGGCCGGATTCGGCCAGGATCTTCTTGCCCAGATCGACGTTGGTGCCTTCCAGGCGGACCACCAGCGGAACGTGCAGGTGCACTTCGCGCGCCGCGGCGACGACGCCCTCGGCGATCACGTCGCAGCGCATGATGCCGCCGAAGATGTTGACCAGGATGCCTTCGACGTTGCTGTCGGACAGGATCAGCTTGAAGGCCGCGGTGACGCGCTCCTTCGTGGCGCCGCCGCCGACGTCGAGGAAGTTGGCCGGCTCGCCGCCATACAGCTTGATGATGTCCATGGTGGCCATCGCCAGACCGGCGCCGTTCACCATGCAGCCGATGTTGCCGTCGAGCTTGACGTAGTTGAGGCTGTGCTTGGCCGCCTCGATCTCCGCCGGATCCTCCTCGGCCTCGTCGCGCAGCTCTTCCACGTCCTTGTGGCGGAACAGCGCGTTGTCGTCGAAGTTCATCTTGGCGTCGAGCGCCAGGATGTCGCCCGAACCGGTGACGATCAGCGGGTTGATCTCGACGATGGCGCAGTCCAGGTCCACGAAGGCCTGATAGGCGGCCTGGATGAACTTGGCGGCGGCGCCGACCTGCTTGCCTTCCAGGCCCAGCGCGAAGGCGACCTTGCGGGTGTGGTAGCCCTGGATGCCGGTGGCCGGGTCGATGGCGACCTTGACGATCTTCTCCGGCGTGTTGTGGGCGACTTCCTCGATCTCCATGCCGCCTTCGGTCGAGGCCATGATCGTGACGCGGCCGGTGGCGCGGTCGGTCAGCATGCCGAGATACAGCTCGCGCTTGATGTCGGCGCCTTCCTCGATGTAGAGGCGCTTGACCTCGCGGCCTTCCGCGCCGGTCTGCTTCGTCACGAGGACGTGGTTCAGCATCTCGGCGGCGTTCTTGCCGACTTCCTCGATGGACTTGACGACGCGGACGCCGCCCTTGCCCTCGGGGTTGTCCTTGAAGCGGCCGGCGCCGCGGCCGCCGGCGTGGATCTGGGACTTCACGACCCAGACCGGACCGCCCAGCTCGCGGGCGACCGTCTCGGCCTCCTGCGGGGTGTAGGCAACGCCGCCGCGGGGAACCGCGACGCCGTACTTCTTCAGCAGGCTTTTCGCCTGGTACTCATGGATGTTCATCGGGCGTCCATCTGTTTTTTGGTTCGGCTGACGAGAACGGGTCGACTGAAGGACAAGACGGGCGCACCACCGGCGCCCTCCCGACCCGACTATGGACCGGGAGGGCGCCGGAGACCGCGCAGTCCGTTCCTTAGGAAGCGGACTTCTCGGCGTCCAGCTTCTTCACGACGTCGACCAGCGTCTTCACCGCGTCGACGGAGTTCTGGAACATCGCCTTCTCTTCGTCGTTCAGCTCGATCTCGATGATCTTCTCGACGCCGCCGGCGCCGATGATCACGGGAACGCCGACGTAGAGGTCGTCCTGGCCATACTGGCCGCTCAGGTGGGCGGCGACCGGGAGGACGCGCTTCTGGTCCTTCAGGTAGGACTCGGCCATCTGGATGGCGGAAGCGGCCGGGGCGTAGAAGGCCGAACCGGTCTTCAGCAGCTTGACGATCTCGGCACCGCCGTCACGGGTGCGCTGAACGATGGCGTCCAGCTTCTCCTGCGTGGTCCAGCCCATCTTGACCAGATCGGGCAGCGGGATGCCGGCGACGGTGGAGTAGCGCACCAGCGGGACCATCGTGTCGCCGTGGCCGCCCAGCACGAAGGCGGTGACGTCCTCGACCGAGACGTTGAACTCCTCGGCCAGGAAGTAGCGGAAGCGGGCCGAGTCGAGCACGCCGGCCATGCCGACCACGCGCTCCGGCGGCAGGCCGGAGGCCTGCTGCAGCACCCACACCATCACGTCGAGCGGGTTGGTGATGACGATGACGAAGGCGTTGGGGGCGTACTTGCCGATGGCCTCGCCGACGGTCTTGCAGACGCCGCTGTTGATGCCGATCAGGTCGTCGCGGCTCATGCCCGGCTTGCGCGGGATGCCGGCGGTGACGATCACGACGTCGGCGCCCTCGATGATCGAGTAGTCGTTGCCGCCGGTCAGGCTGGCGTTGAAGCCCTCGACCGGGGAGGTTTCGGCGAGATCCAGCGCCTTGCCGGCCGGCATGCCTTCGGCGATGTCGAACAGGACGACGTCGCCCAGTTCCTTCTGAGCAGCGAGCAGAGCCAGCGTGCCGCCGATTTGGCCGGCACCGACGAGCGCAATCTTCTTGCGAGCCATGGAGCGTTCCCTAAAACGTTTGAGCGTCCCCCATTCAGCGGGAGACTAGAACCGTTGGTCATTCTAACGTCTTAGGGATCCAGCGCCCCGAGATTTCGGAAGCGTAGGTAGCGCGTTTTGTCGCGGAGGGCAAGCCCGACCGCAAGCGGGGCATTGCAGCTTTGCGTCGCACCCCCGATGATCCTTTCCAAAGACTGGTCCGTTCGGCTTTATACGTATGGTTCGCGTCCGGTCCTTACCTTGTTCGAAGATGGTCGAAGGAGAGCGCTGATGGCCAAGCTCGTGGCCCGTTTCATTCCCGGTCCGGCCCTGTCGCTGGCGCTGGTCGCCGGCATCGCCGGTATCTCGGCTGCCGGTGGCGCCCAGGCCCAGACGGTCGGCGATTACGGCGCCGCCATCGCCGCCGCCCCGATCACCGACGCGGCGGCCGAGGCCAGCGTCGCCTATTGCCAGCCGCTGACCAACTACGTCTACACCTCGATCCCCGCCGACCAGCGGTCGAACTGGGTGCTGCCGCTGGTGACGCTCGAAGGGTCGCAGTCGGCGGAGATGGTGGCCAAGCGCGAGGCCTGCCTGAAGGTCCGCCAGCAGGCGCTGATCGCCTTCGACGCCGGCACCGGCGAGCAGATCGTCACCCCGGCCGAGGCGATGGAAGGCCCGACCGACCGCGGCCCCTATTACAAGGAGGTCTCGCCCGACACCCCGATCCCGCAGACCGGCCGCGCCACGCCGCGCCAGCCGATGCCGCGCGGGGGCGTGCAGTAAGGTTGCCGAGGGGCTTGATGCACTTGCCCCCACCCTAACCCTCCCCCGCTGGGCGGGGAGGGAATCAACGCTCACCGGCACGATCAAGCTTACGGCCCGATGCCGTAGCGTTCCAGATGCCGGGCCATCTCGGCGGGGGAGAGCGGGAAGCCGCTGCCCTGCCGGGCGTTCAGCATGGCGCGCGGGTGGATGCCGGCCGCACGCGCCTGGATCTGCATGGCGCAACGCATCGACAGGCCGGCGCGCCAGACCAGCGCCGTCACCGCCTGCGGATCGTGGGCGTCCAGGATCAGGTCCACCACCTCCGGCGCCACGCGGGCGCGCAAGGTCAGCGCCGCCTTCACGAATCCGGTCTCGTTCCACGACATCGCGTCGCCCAGCGCGGTCTCGTCCAGCTTGCCCAGCCGGTGCAGGCGGACGGCGCGGCGTTCCGGCGGCTCGGCCGATTCGGGGGCTTCGGCCCAGTCGATGCGGCGGCGGGTGGCGGCGGCGATCTCCGCCACCGTGGCGTCGTCGAAATCGGGGCGTCGGCGCAGATGCTCCACCACCGCCAGATCGACGAAATCGGCCAGCCGCAGAGCCAGCCGGCGGGGCAGGGCGGGGCGGCGGGCCAGCTTCTCCCGCCAGTAGGGATGATGGGCGGACTGTTCCACCAGCGATTCGAGCGTCGGTTCGGCGATCACCGCCCCGCTGTTGTCCAGCAGGATGCCGGTCGCCTCGGCATGGCCGCTGCCGGCGATGGCGTCGGACAGGGCGGCACCGATGCTGTGGCGCCGCGCGATGGCCGACAGCGCCCAGCCGGCAGGGGCCGCCGCGACGATGTCCAGCAGATCCTCGTCGCTGAGGGCGGCGCAGCAGCGCAGCACCGGCTCGGCCACCGATTGCTCGACGTCGCGGGCCAGCGTCGCCACCACCGACGGGGGCGCGCAGGCGATGTCCTTGATCGCGGTCGCCAGAGCTTCGCGGACGCGGACGATGTGGTCGCGGGCCAGCTGTTCCAGGGCGCGGATCGCCACGGTGCTGACGGTGTCGGCCCCGCCCGGCGGCAGGTCGGGCAGCAGGCGGCAGAGCTTGTGCGCCAGCGTGGAGCGCACGTCGGCATCGCCCATGCCCGCCAGCCGCGACTCGACCAGCACGTCGCCCACCCGGCGGGCGACGCTGCGGCCGGGCCGGGCGGGAAGGGGGCGGGGGGCGGCGTGTCGTCCGGCGAATCGGCGAACAGATAGTCCATCAGCTCGGGCGCGACGCCGCCGTCCGTCTCCGGCGGGAGATCGGCGGACGGGCGGGATGGGGAGCGCCGGGCTGTCACCGGACTGGGAACCTTCGGGTTGGGCCGCCGCTCGGAGGACGCGAGGGCGGAGAGGGGAGCATCCACGCTATCGAAGCGCGGCCCCGGTTAACGGGTTCCTAATATGGCTACGGCCGAGCCCGTGACATCCTGCGCAATCATCCCGACAAGGCGCTCCGGGGAGTGGACAGCCCCTGCGGCGGTCGTCAGCAACCGCAGATCAGCATGTCCAGGGCAGCCGTGATGGCGGTGTCGTGGGCGATCAGCGAGCAGACCGGCTGCCCGAGTTCGGACAAGGGAACGACGCCGGAAAACTGGGTCACCATCACAACGGTCTCGCCCCCGATGTCGAATATCGGGTTCAGCCTGCGCGCCGGCTGCGGAGCGGCGGACTGGGGGAGCAGCGGCGCCACGAATCGCGTGTTCAGGCCGCTCAGGATGTCGGCTGCAGTTCCAACAGGTAGCCGGGGCCGTCCTGCCGCCGGTGGACATCGAACTTTGCCATCGGCCGGGCGATCAGTAGGGGCGGTGCTTGGACAATGGAAGTCCGTGGGCTTCGACATAGGCGTTCGACGACTGGATCGCCGCGCGGCTTTCTTCGAGCCATCGCTGGGCCTCGATGTCCGAAATCTGCAATTCCAGCCCCCGCTCGCAGGCACTGGAGACATCGACGCCCAGTGCTTCGGCCCGGTCGAGCAGATCGGCCCGCAGGGACAGGTTCGTCGGGCGCTTGGTGATGCCGGTCACCATGTGCGGACGTGCCGTTGGCATCGGAAGCTCCGTCGAAGATGCGCAGGCAGTATGCGCCGATCCACGTATTCTTCAAGCAAGGCCGGCTTCAGGAAGATTGGCGGTCCGCGGCGGTCGTCCTCCCGGCGAAACACAAAAAAAGGGCCGCAGCCCATGCGGGCGCGGCCTTTAGTCTAGGGAGGAAACGCACTGCAAAATGCAGTAACGAGACGGAGTGTACGGCTATGGCCGTGTTAGCGGTACCACGGTTTTCGAATTGGTGCGGTGCGACATCCGCATAGCGCGGTATGGAATAAGGCTTGGTTCGCACAGCGGATGGGCGGAAAGGCAAGCTTCTGCTCATTCTGTGAGCAGAGCCCATGTCGCGGGGCAGACGAACGATCGATTTCGAAAACGATAACTTTCGCAACGGTTCGCAAACGAAAAAGGGAGCGCCCTTCGACGCTCCCTTTCCATCGCTATGGAAAACCGGCCGGATCAGGCCGCCAGCTTCTCGCGGATCAGCGCCTTGGTCTCGTCGATGCCGTAGAGCTGGATGAAGGAGCCCATGCGCGGGCCGGTGGTCTGGCCCAGCAGCACCTCGTACAGCGCCTGGAACCAGGCCCGCAGTTCGGTGAAGCCGTGCTCCTTGCCGACGGCGAACACCTCGTTCTGGATGGCGTCGGCGCGGGCGTCGGCCGGCAGGGTGTCGAGCTTGGCCAGCAGGTCCTGCAGGGCGGCGCGCTCCGCGTCGGTGGGGGCGCGGAACTGCTTGGTCGGCTTCACCTGATCCTGGTAGTAGCGCACGGCATAGCCGACGAGGCTGTCCAGGAAGGGGCTGTTCTCCGGCGTGGCGTCGGGCGCGTAGCGGCGGATGAAGCCCCACATGGCGTCCTTGGTCTCGGCGTTGGCGGCGCCGGCCAGATTGAGCAGCAGGTTGAACGACACGTCGGACCGCACCGCCGGCGGCTTGCCGTTGTGGATGTGCCAGGCCGGGTTCTCCAGCTTCTTCGCCGGCTCCTCGCCATGGACCTTGTCGACGAAGGTCAGATATTCGTCGACAGCGCGCGGGATGACGTCGAAATACAGGCGCTTGGCCGACTTCGGCTTCTGGAACATGTAGAGGGCGAGGCTCTCCTGCGGGGCGTAGGCCAGCCATTCCTCCATGGTCAGGCCGTTGCCCTTCGACTTGGAGATCTTCTGGCCCTTGTCGTCCAGGAACAGCTCGTAATTGAAGCCTTCCGGCGGGGTGCCGCCGAGGATCTTGCAGATCTTGCCGGCGAGATCGGCCGACGGGATCAGGTCCTTGCCGTACATCTCGTAATCGACGCCCAGTCCGAACCAGCGCATGCCCCAGTCGGGCTTCCACTGCAGCTTCACATGGCCGCCGGTGACCGGGAGTTCGACCTTCTTCCCGTCCTCGTCCTCGAAGACGATGGTGCCGGCATCGACGTTGCGCTCCAGCATCGGCACCTGGAGGACCCGGCCGGTGGAGGGGGAGACCGGCAGGAAGGGGCTGTAGGTCGCCTGACGCTCCGCACCCAGGGTGGGCAGCATCACCGCCATCACCTCGTCGTAATGGCGCAGGATGCCGAGCAGCGCCTGATCGAAGCGGCCCGACTTGTACCAGTCGGTGGAGGACTGGAACTCGTACTCGAAGCCGAAGCTGTCGAGGAAGGCGCGCAGCCGGGCGTTGTTGTGGGCGCCGAAGCTGTCATGGGTGCCGAAGGGATCGGGCACCTGGGTCAGCGGCTTGCCGAGATTGGCCGCCACCATCTCCTTGTTGGGGATGTTGTCGGGGACCTTGCGCAGCCCGTCCATGTCGTCCGAGAAGCAGAACAGCTTGGTCGGAATGTCGCTCATGGTCTGGAAGGCGTGGCGCACCATGCTGGTACGCGCCACCTCGCCGAAGGTGCCGAGATGCGGCAGGCCCGACGGGCCATAGCCGGTCTCGAACAGGACATAGCCTTTGGCGGGCGGCGCTTTCGCGAAGCGCGCGACCAGTTTGCGCGCCTCCTCGAACGGCCATGCCTTCGCCTGCAACGCCAGATCCCGTTCGCCGGTCATCGTCGGACCCTTTCGAAACCACATAGATAGAGTTGGGAATGAGGGCAAAGACCCTAGGGCCCGCCGGGCGTGGCGTCAACCGTGGGTGTCTCGCGTGGGGCAGGTTCGGCGGGCGATTGCCTGAAGGCCAAGTCGGTTCATCGCAGGCACCGGTGAACACGGATTTCACGGATTTGGACACGGATTTCACAAATCGACTGTGCCGGAGACGCGGCCCATCCGTATTGAGCGGGCTGAACCGGGTAGCTCCGCGAAATCCGGGTACAATCCGTGAAATCCGTGTCGATTCTTGCCAGCTCCGGCCGCTAGTCGCGTTCAAGCGATTGCCATGGCGCGATTGGCGCCCTCTTGCGGCGCCCCGTCGCCCGGTCCATCCTGCGCCGCCCGCGGGATCGGCTTTGCGGGAGCTGTCGGGGCGTTGCACGTCGATGAGTTGGCTGTATCTGGCGGTGGCGATCCTGTTCGAGATCGTCGGCACCTCTGCGATGAAGATGTCGGACGGGATGACGCGGCTCGGCCCCGCCGCGGTGGTGGTGCTGTGCTACGGCGTCGCCTTCGTCCTGCTGGCCAAGGCGCTGCGCACCATCGAGGTCGGCATCGCCTATGCCATCTGGTCGGCGGCGGGCACGGCTGCCATCGCCGCCATCGGCGTCTTCGTGTTCGGCGAATCGCTGACCGTGATGAAGGTGGTCGGCATCGCCCTGATCGTCGCCGGGGTCGTCAGCCTGCACATGGCGAGCGGCACGGCTTGACGCGAATAGTTAGGCGTTGACCTAAGTTTTGTCCGCCGGTAGGGTGCCGTCATGGATGCGGCACTCGACATGACGTTCCGCGCGCTGGCGGACCCGACGCGCAGGGCGGTTATTCAGGCGCTTGGGCGCGGACCGGCGTCGGTCGGCGATCTTGCGAAACCCTTCGACATGGCTCTGCCGAGCTTTCTCCAGCACCTGAGGATGCTGGAGGACAGCGGACTGGTCGAGACGCGGAAGGTCGGACGGGTGCGCACCTGCACGCTGAAGCCGGAGGCGCTGGCGGCCGCGGAAAGCTGGCTGGACGCCCAGCGGAGCCTGTGGACCAAGCGGCTCGACCAACTGGACAGCCTGGTGCTGGACCTGAACAAACGGGAGGACGGGACACCATGACCGCTTACACCCCAGCGGCTTTCGATCCGCAACTCGACCTTGAGCTGAAGCGCGAGGTCGCGGTTCCGCCGGCCCTGGTCTGGCGAGCCTGGACCGAACCGGAGCTTCTGATGAAGTGGTTCACGCCGGCGCCGTGGCGGACCACGGCCTGCGAGATCGACCTGCGGCCCGGCGGCAAGTTCCGCACGGTGATGGAGGGGCCGAACGGCGAGAGGAACGACAGCACCGGCTGCTTCCTTGCCGTGGAGCCCGAACGGCTGCTGGTCTTCACCGACGCGCTGGGTCCGGGGTTCCGCCCCACCGGCGGCGGTTTCATGACGGCGTCGGTCACCATCGAGCCGACGGCCGGCGGCACGCTCTACACCGCCGTCGCCTTCCACAAGGACGAAGCGGCGAAGACGCAGCATGAGGAGATGGGATTCCACCACGGGTGGGGTGCCGCGCTCGACCAGCTCGTCGTGCTGGCGAAGAGCCTGTAAAGGGCCGGTTCAGACCCCGACCTTGAACGGGTTCACCTGCCGGGCGGCGCGCTCCACCGCCTCGGCGGGGCCGGGGCGGCCGAGGAAATAGCCCTGGGCGACGTCGCAGTCCATCTGACGCAGCGCCGCCAGCGTTTCGGCATCCTCCACGCCTTCCGCCACGGCGGTCAGGTTCAGGCCGTGAGCCAACTGGATGACGGCGGCGGTGATCTTGGCGCTGTCGTGGTTGCTGGTGAGGTCGGCGACGAAGCTGCGGTCGATCTTCAGCTTGTCCACCGCCAGGCGGCCGATATAGGACAGGTTGGAATAGCCGGTGCCGAAATCGTCGATCGACACCTGCACGCCCATCGCCTTGATCCGGCGCAAATTGTCCATCACCAGATCGGTGTTCTGGATCAGCATCGATTCGGTCAGCTCCAGCTCCAGCAGCAGCGGGTCCAGCCCGCTGTCGGCCAGCGCCCCGGTCACCGTGCCGACAAGGTCGCTGCGCTGGAGCTGCAGGGCCGACAGGTTGACCGCCACCGACAGCGACAGGCCGCGGGCCTGCCATGCCGCCGCCTGCCGGCAGGCTTCCGCCAGCACCCAGGCGCCGATCGGCACGATCAGGCCGCTGTCCTCGGCGATGGGGATGAAGGCGCCGGGCGGGACCATGCCCTTTTCGGGGTGGTTCCAGCGCAGCAGGGCCTCCGCGCCGATGACGGCGCCGGTCTCCAGGCTGACCTGCGGCTGGTAATGGACCAGGAACTCGCCCCGCTCCAGCGCGCGGCGCAGGCCGCTTCGGGTGGACAGATGGGCCACCGCCTCGGCGTTCATGTCCTCGGCATAGAAGCGGTGGGTGTCGCGGCCGGCGGCCTTGGCGTGGTGCAGGGCGGTGTCGGCGTTCTTCAGGAGCGTGGCGAAATCCTTGCCGTCGGCCGGCGCCAGCGCCACGCCGGAGGACAGGGTGACGGTCAGCTCGTGCCCGTCGATCTGGAAGGGGGGCGCCATGGTCTCGTGCAGGGAGGCGACCGTCTCCACCACCGCGTCGGCGTCGGGCAGGCCGGACAGCAGCAGGATGAACTCGTCGCCGCCGCTGCGGCTGACCGTGTCGGTCTCGCGCACCGCGGCCTTCAGCCGCTCCGCCGTGGCGCGCAGCAGGGCGTCGCCCACGGCGTGGCCCAGGCTGTCGTTCACCGTCTTGAAGCGGTCGAGCCCGCAGGCGACCAGCGCCACCAGCCGGCCGTTGCGCTCCGCCCGCGCCAGCGCCTGTTCGGTGCGGTCCTGCAGCAGCAGCCGGTTGGGCAGCAGGGTCAGCACGTCGTGGCGCGCCAGATACTCCACCCGCTCCTGCGCGGCCTTGCGCTCGGTGATATCGCGGGCGACGACCAGCAGGCGGCGGTCGTTGCCGTCCACCGTGGCGCGCCGCATGCTGACCTCCACCCAGAACAGGGTGCCGTCCAGCCGGCGGGCATGCCATTCGAACAACTGCGGCTCGCCGCCGGCCGCCTTGCGGATCCAGGCCGCCGCCTCGGCGCGCGTGTAGGGCGGCAGGCCCGAGCTGATCATCCCCACGGTGACGGTCGAGAGCGGCATGTCGCCGATCTGGTACATCTCCGCCATGCGGCGGTTGATCTCCAGGATGGCGCCGCTGTCGAGGTCGAGGATGAAGATGGCGTCGGTGACGCTGTCGAAGATGGTGCGGACGCGCTCCTCGCTGGCGGTCAGGGCGGCGACCGCGGTGCGCAGGCTTTCCGTCTTGCTTTCCACCTGCCGGCGCAGCAGCAGCCCCCAGACCAGCGCGCCGATGCCCAGCACGACGAGGCCCGCCAGCAGCTTGAGCAGCAGGTCGATCATCCCGGGGCTGACCCCGCCGAGGCTGCGGCCGACCCAGCGCTGCTCGATCGCCTTGCGCTCCTCCGGGGTGATGCGGGCGAAGCCGTCGGAGATCATGCGGTGGAGCGCCGTCTCGCCCTTGCGGACCGCCCAGTGCAACTCGCCGGTGTAGAGCGGGTCGGTGTAGCGGAAGCGCCCCTGAACCCCGCGCTTGGTCATGTAATAGTTGGCGGATGGGTCGTCCATGCAGAAGACCCGCGTCTCCTGCCGGGCGGCGGCGTCCACCATCACCTCGAAGCCGGGATAGCGCTGGAAGGCGGTGATGCCCTGGTCGGTCAGCCATTCGACGCAGAAATCGCCGTCCTTGACCCCGACGGTGAAGGCGCGCAGCGACTCGACCCCGGTGATCCCGCTGAGGTCGCTGCTGAACCAGATCGGCACATCGACGCGGGCGTAGGGGGTGGAGAAGTCGTAGAGCGCGTCGCGCGCATCGTTGCGGAAGATGGTCTCGATGACGTCGGCCGCACCGGTGTCGATCGCCTGCCGTGCCAGATTCCAGTCGCGGGGCATCATGCGCACCGCGATGCCGGTCTTCTGCGACCACAGCGCCCACAGGTCCTTCACGATGCCGACATGGGTGCCGTCGGCGTTGCGGAAGCTGTAGGGCGGGTAATTGTCGTCCAGCGTCACCCGGACCTCCGCCGGGCGCGATTCCGCATCGGGCGCCGGCACGGTGGTGGCGGGCGGCGGCAAGGTGATCGCCGCCACCGGGCCGCCGGCCAGGATGGGCAGCAGCAGGACGGCAAGCAGCCGCAGGGCGGCACGGCCGCCGGCAAGACACCGGTCCCCGAAGGGCCGGCCCGCAGATCGTCCATGACGGGCGGTCCGCGGAACGAGGCTCATCCTCGGATACCGGCTCGGATGGAGGGCGGGAAGCGGTGGACGGGCATTGACATCGCTCTGGCCGGGGCATCGTGGCGATGGCGGAACCGCGCGCCCTCATCCGGCCGCCACCGTCCCGCCACCGTCATCTCGCCAGAGAGGGTAGCCCGTTCGCCCAGCATCGGCAACGGGGGTTCTTTCCACGCCGTGACAAACACCCGTTTTGAGGGAGGGCGACGTCAGGGGGAGCGGTCGGGCGAGGGATCGGCGGAAGAGGCGCCCTTGGACTGGGCGCGCAGGGCGTCGCGGATCTCCTCCAGCAGCTGTTCCTGCCGCGGCGGGGTCTTCGGCGTTTCCTTGTGCAGGATGTGCAGCCGGTTGACCTGCCGGACGATCATGAACAGGGCGCCGGAGACGATCAGGAAATTGATGCAGGCGTTGATGAAGCGGCCGTAATTGATGGTGGCCGCACCCGACGCCTCGGCGGCCTGCAGGGAGTCGTAATGGCCCCCCGACAGGCTGAAGAAGTAGTTGGAGAAATCGATGCCACCCATGATCCAGCCGATCGGCGGCATCAGGATGTCCTTGACCAGGGAATTGACGATCCCGGTGAAGGCCGCACCGATGATGATGCCGACCGCCAGCTCCACGACATTGCCGCGGCTGATGAATTTCTTGAATTCTTCGAACATGGCGTCCCGTTTCTCCGTGGTCACCGAGGGGAAACGGGGTAGGGAGGGGTTGGTTTCAAAAAGCCCCCTCTCCCCCCGGGGAGAGGGCCGGGGTGAGGGGGGCACAGAGTGGATTCGCTAGGGAGCGGGGAGTGCGCGATGCTTGAAGATCCTTCTCGCGCATCCCCCTCACCCTAACCCTCTCCCCGGGGGGAGAGGGGATGATATCACCCCTTACGCCATGCGACCGTGGCAGTGCTTGAACTTCTTGCCCGACCCGCAGGGGCAGGCGGCGTTGCGCGGGGTGTTTTCCATCACCTCGGGCGGCAGCGGCTGGTCTTCCGGCGTGCCGGCGAGCGAGGAGGCGCGGACCATGCCGTCGGGCAGGGCTTCACCGTCACCCGCCCCCATGGCGGCCATCGCCAGCGCCGGGTCGGTGCGACCCTCGTGCATCTCCTGCATCTGGCGGGCGAACAGCTCCTCCTGCGACGGGGCCATGCGGATTTCGACATGCATCAGGATGGTGGTGACCTGCTCGCGCAGGGTCATCAGCATCGTGTCGAACAGCTCGAAGGCCTCGCGCTTGTACTCGTTCAGCGGGTCCTTCTGGGCATAGGCGCGCAGGTTGATGCCCTGGCGGAGATGGTCGAGCTGGAGCAGGTGATCCTTCCATTCCTGGTCCAGGATCTGGAGCAGGATGCTCTTCTCCACATGCCGCATCGTCTCGGCGCCGTAGGCCTCCTCCTTCTCCGCATATTTGCGGTCGGCGGCCTCGCGCACGCGCTCCTCGATCTCCGGCTCGGCGATGCCCTCTTCCTTGGCCCACTCGTGGACCGGCAGGTCCATGCCCAGCACGCGGTTCACCCCCTCGTGCAGGCCGTCGATGTCCCACTGCTCGGAGTAGCTGTTGGCCGGAATGGCGGTCGACACCATGTTGGCGATGATCTGGTGGCGCATCTCGCGGATTTCCTCCGCGATGTCGGCGCTCTCCATCACCTCGTGGCGCTGCTCGTAGACGACCTTGCGCTGGTCGTTCATGACGTTGTCGAACTTCAGCAGGTTCTTGCGGACCTCGAAGTGATGCGCCTCGACCTTCTGCTGCGCCTTTTCCAGAGCCTTGTTGATCCAGGGATGGATGATCGCCTCGCCCTCCTTCAGGCCGAGACGCTGCAGCATGCTGTCCATCCGCTCCGACCCGAAGATGCGCATCAGGTCGTCTTCCAGCGACAGGAAGAACTTGGAGGTGCCGGGGTCGCCCTGACGGCCGGAACGGCCGCGCAGCTGGTTGTCGATGCGGCGGCTTTCATGGCGCTCGGTGCCGACGACATAGAGGCCGCCGGCCTCCTTCACCTTCTCGCGCGCCTCGGCCACCTCGGCCTCGATCTGCTTGATGCGGGCCTCGCGCTCCGGCCCTTCCGGAACGTCGGCCAGCTCGACCGCGACGCGCATCTGGACGTTGCCGCCCAGCTGGATGTCGGTGCCGCGGCCGGCCATGTTGGTGGCGACGGTCACCGCCCCGGCGCGGCCGGCCTGGGCCACGATGTAGGCTTCCTGCTCGTGGTGGCGGGCGTTCAGGACGTTGTGCGGGATGCCGCGCTTGGTCAGCAGATCCGCCAACAGCTCCGACTTCTCGATCGAGGTGGTGCCGACCAGCACCGGCTGGCCGCGCTTGCGCGCGTCCTCGATCAGGTCGATCATCGCGTGGTATTTCTCGGTCGCGGTGCGATAGACCTCGTCGTCATGGTCGATGCGCTTGACCGGGACGTTGGTCGGGATGTCGACCACTTCCAGCCCGTAGATCTCGCCGAACTCCGCCGCCTCGGTCAGGGCGGTGCCGGTCATGCCGGCCAGCTTCGGGTAGATGCGGAAATAGTTCTGGAAGGTGATGGAGGCCAGCGTCTGGTTCTCGCGCTGGATCGTCACCTTCTCCTTGGCTTCCAGCGCCTGGTGCAGGCCCTCGGAGAAGCGGCGGCCTTCCATCATGCGGCCGGTGAACTCGTCGATGATGACGACCTTGTCGTCCTTGACGATGTAGTCCTTGTCGCGCTGGAACAGCATGTGGGCGCGCAGCGCCTGCTGCGAATGGTGGACCAGCGCCACGTTCTGGATGTCGTAGAGCCCGCCCGACTTCAGCAGCCCGGCCTCGCCCAGCAGCTGCTCCATATGCTCCTGGCCGGCTTCGGTGAAGCTGACGGTGCGGTGCTTCTCGTCCTTCTCGTAATCCTCGGGCACCAGCATCGGGATCAGCCGGTCGACCTGGACATACATCTCAGACGAATCGGTGGAGGGGCCGGAGATGATGAGCGGCGTGCGCGCCTCGTCGATCAGGATCGAGTCGACCTCGTCGACGATGGCGTAGTTGAAGGGCCGCTGGACCAGTTCCTCCAGCCGGAACTTCATGTTGTCGCGCAGATAGTCGAAGCCGAACTCGTTGTTCGTGCCGTAGGTGATGTCGGCGGCATAGGCGGCGCGGCGCTCGTCGTCGTCCAGCCCGTGGACGATGCAGCCGGTGGTCAGGCCGAGGAAGCCGTAGACCCGGGCCATCCAGCCGCTGTCGCGCGAGGCGAGATAGTCGTTCACGGTGACGACGTGGACGCCCTTGCCTTCCAGCGCGTTCAGGTAGACGGCCAGCGTGGCGACCAGGGTCTTGCCTTCGCCGGTGCGCATTTCCGCGATCTTGCCGCTGTGCAGCACCATGCCGCCCATCAGCTGGACGTCGAAATGGCGCTGGCCCAGCACGCGCTTGGCCGCCTCGCGCACGGTGGCGAAGGCGTCGGGCAGGATGTCGTCCAGCGTCTCGCCCTTGGCCAGCCGGTCGCGCAGCCAGTCGGTGCGACCCTTCAGCTGGTCGTCGGACAGCGCCGCGACCGACGGCTCCAGCGCGTTGATCTGAGCCACGGTCTTGTGCAGCGCCTTGACCGCGCGCGTGTTGGCGGTGCCGAAAATCTTGCGGGCGAGAGCGCCGAACATGAAAACCTCGGGAGTAAAGCGGAATGCGGGCCAGTCTATCGACGGGTCTCACATAGGACTATGGCAAGGCCCTGTCAACGAGACCGGGCAGGCGGAGCACCCCTGCGGCATCATCGATGCCCCCGCCCGGCCCATCGCTGCCATGACGGAACGATGAAATCGCATCCAGAATGCGGGACGGCTGCTGACGGAAGGGGGCGGGGCTGGTATTGCCGGTGGCGGGGCACAGGTGGTTGGAGGGGGCATGGCCGCCGAATCCCCGGCGCAATCCCCAGCGGGCCCCTTGCCCCGCGCGGGCTAGCCATGCTTAATCCCCTGCGGAATCGGGCGCGGAGCGGCGGATGGCTCCGATGCCGCAGGCCATGCGAACCCGGGCTCCGACCCATCGGCCGCCCTCTTGTTGCGAAGCATCCGCCGGAAGGAAACAGACACGCCATGGTTCAACGAGTGTTCCGCACCGCGCTCCTGTCGGTTGCCGCCTGTGGCATCGCGCTGGCCGCCAATGCCCAGACGCCGGCTCCCGCCACCCCCGCGCCGGCTGCCCCGGCCCCGGCGGCCTCCGCTCCGGCCACGCCTGCCGCTCCGGCCGATCCGGTGGTCGCCCGCGTCAACGGCGAGGAGCTGCACAAGTCGGACGTCACCCGCATGGTCTCGCAGCTGCCGCCGCAGGTGCAGCAGATGCCGATCGAGATGATCTATCCGGCGGTCATCGACCAGCTGGTCAGCGGCAAGCTGGTCGCCTCGGCCGGCTACAAGGCCGGTCTGGCCGATTCGGCCGAGGTCAAGGACGAGATCAAGCGCGCCGAGGAGCGCGCGGTGCAGCGCGCCTACATCCAGAAGGAGATCAAGGCCCGCATCACCCCCGACGCGATGCAGAAGGCCTATCAGGACTTCCTGAAGGAGAACCCGGCGCAGGAGGAGGTCAAGGCCGCCCACATCCTGGTCGAGAAGGAAGACGAGGCCAAGGCCATCATCGCCCAGCTGAAGAAGGGCGGCGATTTCGCCAAGCTGGCCAAGGAGAAGTCCAAGGACGCCGCCGCGGCGGCTCAGGGCGGCGACCTTGGCTACTTCACCAAGGACGCGATGGTCGAGCCCTTCGCCAACGCCGCCTTCGCCATGAAGCCGGGCGAGATCAGCAAGGAGCCGGTCAAGACCCAGTTCGGCTACCACATCATCAAGGTCGAGGATAAGCGCACCCAGCCGCAGCCGACGCTCGACGAGGTGAAGCCGCAGCTGGAGCAGACGCTGTCGAAGGACATCGTCACCGCGCTGGTCGAGGAACTGCGCGGCAAGGCGAAGATCGAGACCTTCCAGCTCGACGGCTCGCCGATGCCGAAGGAAGAGCCGGCCGCCGCCCCGGCCCCGGCCGCTCCCGCCGCTCCGGCGGAGCCGGCGAAGAAGTAAGCGGACGGGGGCGTATTGCCCCCACCCTAACCCTCCCCCGCTGGGCGGGGAGGGGACTGCCGCCGCTCTTCCGCATCAGCGCCTACTCCCTCCCCCGCCCAGCTCTCGCACAAAGCTCCGCTTTGTGCTGACGCGGCAGGCGGACCGGAGGTCCGCTGAGAGCGGGGAGGGTCGGGGTGGGGGCAAGAGTCCGCGCTCCGACAAGCAACAATCACCACACCACCACTCCCCACCACGGGAATCCCCTCCATGGCCACGACCCTCTCCCCCTTGGCTCCCGCCAGCTTCCCGACGTTGCCGCCCATCGCGGGCGTGCGCATCGCCACGGCGAACAGCGGCATCCGATACAAGGGCCGCGACGATCTGCTGCTGGCCGTGCTGGATCCCGGCACCAGCGTGGCGGGCGTGCTGACCCGGTCGCTGACCTGCTCGGCCCCGGTGATCTGGTGCCGCGACAGCCTGCCCAAGGGCTCGGCCCGCGCCGTGGTGGTGAATGCCGGCAATGCCAACGCCTTCACCGGCAAGGCGGGCGACGCCACCGTTCAGGCGACCGTCAGCGCCGCCGCCGAACTGGCGGGCTGCGCCCCTGACGAGGTCTACATCGCGTCCACCGGCGTGATCGGCATCCCGTTGGCCGCCGACGCCATCGGCAAGTGCCTGGCGCCGATGGCGCCGACCCTCGCCGCCGACTCCGCCGCGTGGGAGAAGGCCGCCCGCGCCATCATGACCACCGACACCTTCCCGAAGGGCGCCGTTCGCACCGCGACCATCGGCGGCACGACGGTGACCATCGCCGGCTTCGCCAAGGGTTCCGGCATGATCGCGCCGGACATGGCGACGATGCTGGGCTTCGTCTTCACCGACGCCGCCATCGCCGCCACCGCGCTGCAGGACATGCTGTCGGAATTCACCGAGCGCACCTTCAACGCCATCACGGTGGACGGCGACACCTCGACCAGCGACACGCTGCTGCTGTTCGCCACCGGCAAGGCCGGCAACGCCCCGGTGTCGAGCGCTGACGCCGCCGAACTGGCGGAATTCCGCGCCGCTCTGGAGGATCTGCTGCTCGATCTGGCGCTGCAGGTGGTGCGCGACGGCGAAGGGGCGACCAAGTTCATCGCCATCACCGTGCGCGGCGCCGACAGCGACGCCGCCGCCAAGCGCATCGGCATGACTGTGGCGAACTCGCCGCTGGTCAAGACCGCGGTGGCCGGCGAGGACGCCAACTGGGGCCGCATCGTCGCCGCCATTGGCCGCGCCGGTGAGCGCGCCGACCGCGATCTGATCAAGATCACCGTGGGCGGCACCCTGATCTGCGCCGACGGGATGGAAGTCCCCGGCTATGACGAGACGCCGGTCGCCAATCACATGAAGGGCAAGGAGATCGACATCGACATCGACCTGGGCCTGGGCAAGGGCACGGCGAAGGTGTGGACCTGCGACCTGACGCACGGCTACATCGACATCAACGGCAGCTATCGGAGCTGACGATTTGACAGGCAGCGGAGGAGCGGAGTCCTGGCCCGACTGCGTGGCGACGCCGCGACTGCTGCTCCGCGCCTTCCGGCATGAGGACGTGCCGGATTTCGTGCCGCTGATCGGCGATTGGGAGGTCGCGCGCTGGCTTGCCCGGGTCCCGCACCCTTACACGGCTGCCGATGGCCATGGGTGGGTGGAGCTGGCTGCGCAAGGACGGAACGACCGTGCCGCCTTCAACCTGCTGGCGGTGCGGACCGAAGACGGCCCTCCGCTCGGCGGCATCGGGTTGCAGCTGGATCGGGACCGGCCTGACAGTGCAGAGATCGGCTATTGGGTCGGTACGCCGTATCGGCGCGCCGGCTACGGGCTGGAAATGGTGACCGCCATGCTGGGAGCCGGCTTCGATCTGCTTGGCCTGTCCCTGGTCTGGGCGACGGCCGATCCCGACAACCGGCCGTCCCAGTCCCTGCTGCTCAAGGCCGGTTTCCGGCAGCAGGGCCAGCGCAGGTGTGACTTTCCCGCCCAGGGGCGAAGCGTGCTGGCGCCATACTTCGAAATCACCGCCGCCGACTGGCTGGCCCGCCGAGAAGGTTCCGCATGACCGCCTGTTTCGATCCCAGCTCCACCCCCGCCCCCGGTTCGCTGCCGGTGCTGCTGGTCGTTGCGGTGGCGCTCGTCGATGCCGACGGGCGCGTGCTGCTGGCCCAGCGTCCGCCCGGCAAGTCGCTGGCCGGCCTGTGGGAGTTCCCCGGCGGCAAGGTGCATGCCGACGAGACCCCGGAAGCCGCCCTGGTGCGCGAACTGAAGGAGGAGCTGGGCATCGACACGGCGGCCAGCTGCCTCGCCCCCTTCACCTTCGCGTCCCACAGCTACGAGAGCTTCCATCTGCTGATGCCGCTCTATGTCTGCCGGGTGTGGGAGGGCGACGTGAGGCCGCAGGAAGGGCAGAAACTCGCCTGGGTCTACCCGAACCGGATGGGCGACTACCCGATGCCGCCGGCCGACGTGCCGCTGGTGGCGATGCTGCGGGATCTGCTGTAGGGGCCAATACCGCGCGTTGAAAATCGGGCCGCGCGGCTGTATATTTTTCGGAGGTGGCCGGCGGGTGTTCCCGCACCCGCCGGCATGCTCCCGGTGCTTAGCGACGGATCAGGCGGATTTCGATCCGCCATCGCCGCCACTGGAGCACCAGGAAGAAGGGCATCTTCTTCATGCCAGCTTCCTCTCTGAAACGGCGGATGGCCTATTCCATCCGCCGTTTTCAGTTTACACGCGGACGATGAGCGGATGCCACCTTTTCACACCAATGTGTGGTGGAGCCGGCGAGGGTCCGACCTTTGTTCCCGGGTGTGGCCCTTTGCGGCTTTGCCCCGGGGGCGATCTGTGCCACATGATGGGGCGTTGAGACGACAAGCCGGATCTCCGGCACCACTTTCCTGAACCGCATCGGCGTGGATTCGTTGTTTTCCTACAGCAACCGGGATGCGTCGGACGATGCCCCCGGTCAACGGCCGGCCACGGCGCTCGAGGCGCTGCGGACGGTGTTCGGCTACGACTCCTTCCGCGGCCAGCAGGCCGACATCATCGACCATGTGGTGCGCGGCGGCGACGCGCTGGTGCTGATGCCGACCGGCGGCGGCAAGTCGCTGTGCTACCAGATCCCGGCCCTGGTGCGCGACGGCGTGACGGTGGTGGTCTCGCCCCTGATCGCCCTGATGCGCGACCAGGTGACGGCGTTGCGGGAGCTTGGCGTGCGCGCCGCCTTCCTCAACTCCTCCCTCGGGCCGGCGGAGGCGCGGGAGGTGGAGCGGGCGATGGTGCAGGGCGAGATCGACCTCGTCTATGTCGCGCCCGAACGGCTGGTGACGCCGCGCTTCCTCGACCTGCTCGACCGGACGAAGCTGGCGCTGTTCGCGCTGGACGAGGCGCATTGCGTGTCGCAGTGGGGGCATGACTTTCGCCCCGAATATCTGCAGCTGTCGATCCTGCACGAACGCCATCCGATGGTGCCGCGCATCGCGCTGACCGCCACCGCCGACGTTCAGACCCGCGCCGAGATCAAGGACAAGCTGGGGCTGTCAGAGGCTCGCGTCTTCCTGTCCAGCTTCGACCGGCCCAACATCACCTACCGCGTGGTGCCGAAGAAGAGCGAGCGCCAGCAGATGCTGGCCTTCCTGCGCGAGAACCACCCGGAAGACGCCGGCATCGTCTATTGCATGTCGCGCAACAAGGTGGAGGAGGTCGCCGCCTGGCTGAACCAACAGGGACGCGAGGCTCTGCCCTACCATGCCGGGCTGCCGGCCGACGTGCGCGAGGCCAACCAGGACCGCTTCATCAAGAGCGAGGGTCTGGTGATGGTCGCCACGGTGGCCTTCGGCATGGGCATCGACAAGCCCAACGTCCGCTTCGTCTGCCACCTCGACCCGCCCAAGAGCCTGGAAGCCTATTACCAGGAAACCGGCCGCGCCGGCCGCGACGGGCTGCCCGCCAACGCCTGGATGGCCTATGGCATGGCCGACGTGGTGATGCTGCGCCAGATGCTGGAGCAGTCGGAGGCCGGCGACAGCCACCGCCGGGTGGAGCGCGGCAAGCTGGAGGCCCTGCTGGGCTTCTGCGAGACGCCGGACTGCCGCCGTCAGGTGCTGCTGAACTATTTCAACGAGACGCTGCCGGAGCCCTGCGGCAACTGCGACACCTGCCTGGACCCGGTCGAGACCTGGGACGGCACCATCGCGGCACAGAAGGCGCTGTCGGCGGTCTACCGCACCGGCCAGCGCTATGGCGCCGGCCACCTGATCGACGTGCTGGTCGGCAACGCTACCGAGAAGGTGGTGCAGCAGCAGCATGACCGGCTGAAGACCTTTGGCGTCGGCACCGACCTGTCGAAGGTCGAATGGCAGTCGGTCTACCGCCAACTGGTGGCGACCGGCATGCTGACCGTCGATCTCGAGGGCTATGGCGGCTTCCGCCTGACCGATGCCGGGGTTGCCGTCATCAAGGGCCAGCGGGTGGTGAAGCTGCGCAAGGACCCGGTGCTGGAGCGCCGCCGCGGCGTCCACGACGCCCTGCGCCGCCACACCGCGCGGGGCGGCTCCGTCGGCGGTGGTGCGAGCGGGGAGGGCGTATCGCGCTCCGGCGCCCGCGGCGCGCTGTCTGCCGCCGACGACGCGCTGTGGCATGCGCTGAAGGACTGCCGGACGGCGCTGGCGAAGGCGCAGAGCGTGCCGCCCTATGTGATCTTCCACGACAGCACGCTGCTGGAGATGGTGGCCCAGCGCCCGCAAGACCATGCCGCCTTCGCCCACCTGCCGGGGGTCGGCGGCCGCAAGCTGGAGCGCTACGCCGATGCCTTCCTGGAGGTGATCCGGCAGCACGGGTGAGGCTTTCGGGTGCATGGCAGGCTTGAGAGCGGGCGGTCGATTTTTCCGAAATTCACCGCTTGCATCCCGTGAAGCACCTCGCTATGTTCCGCGCCACAACGACGCCGCAGTAGCTCAGGGGTAGAGCAACTGATTCGTAATCAGTAGGTCCGGGGTTCAAATCCCTGTTGCGGCACCAGTTTCTTCAAGGGCTCGGCAAGCAATTGCCGGGCCCTTGATCGTTTCAGGGCTGCTGCGATGTTGTCCGTTGCGGCGCTGGTCAATCGAGTGCTTGGCAGTTGCCGAAAACAATTCGGGCGCCGCATCCCCCGACACGGCGCCCGCCCCTCACTCCGCAATAACCCGCCGGCCTCACTCCACCGCATAAGGCGGCTTCGTATACCCCGCCGGCGAAAGGGTGAAGATCTCCGCGCCGTCGGCGGTCACGCCGATGGAATGCTCGAACTGGGCGGACAGCGACTTGTCCTTGGTCACTGCGGTCCAGCCGTCGCCCAGGATCTTCACGTCGGGGCGGCCGGTGTTGATCATCGGCTCGATGGTGAAGATCATGCCTTCCTTCAGGACCAGACCCTCGCCCGGCTTGCCGTAATGCAGGACAGAGGGCGGCTCGTGGAAGACGCGGCCGACGCCGTGGCCGCAGAAATCGCGGACCACCGAGAAACGGTGGGACTCGGCGAAGGTCTGGATGGCGTGGCCGATGTCGCCCAGCGTGGCGCCGGGCTTTACCGCGGCGATGCCGATCATCAGCGCGTCATAGGTGACGTCCACCAGCTTGCGCGCCTTCACGCCCACCTCGCCGCACAGATACATGCGGCTGCTGTCGCCGTACCAGCCGTCGACGATCGGCGTGACGTCGATGTTCAGGATGTCGCCGTCGACCAGCCGCTTGTCGCCGGGGATGCCGTGGCAGACGACATGGTTGACCGAGATGCAGTTGGCGCGCGGGAAGCCGCGATAGCCCAGCGGGGCGGGGATGCCGCCATGGTCGCGGATGAACTGCTCCAGCAGGCGGTCCAGCTCGCCGGTGGTGACGCCCGGCTGCACATAGGGGACGATGTAGTCCAGAGCCAGCGCAGCCAGCCGGCCGGCCTTGCGCATGCCTTCGAACCCCTCCGGACCATGAAGACGGACGCGGTTGGATTCGATGTGATCCTGTTCCAAGACGAAAGCCCCTATGCCAAGTAACCGAAAGCCCGATGATGAAGCCTGCCGCGGCGTTAAAGCCGAATCGGCAGCGGCCGGTCCAATTCAATCGATTCGGGCGTGATCGCGCAAGACCAACACAGCGCCTCCACCCCCGAATCCAGCGCGCGGCGCAGGCCGTCATGATAGGCCGGGTCGAGATCGGCCGCCGTGCGGAAATGGGAACAATCGCCGCGCTGGACAAGGTAGAGCATGACCGCCCTGCAGCCCTGCGCCACCATCGCCGCCATCTCCTCCAGATGCTTGGCGCCGCGGGCGGTGACGCAGTCGGGGAATTCGGCGGCGTCACCATAAGGGCCGTCGGGGCGGCGCAGATGGACGTTCTTGACCTCGACATAGGCGGCAGGACGGGCATCGGGCTTTGCCGGGTCGTCTTCCAGCAGCACGTCGATGCGGCTGTTGCGGCCGTATTTCACTTCGCGCCGCAGCCGGTCGTAGCCGGCCAGCTCCGGGATGGTGCCGGCGGCTATCGCGGCGGCGACCAGTGCGTTGGGATGGCCGGTGTTGACGCCGACCAGCCCCTCGCCCCAGGGGGCGGCGGCCTCCACCAGTTCCAGCGTGTAGGCCAGCTTGCGGTTGGGGTTGGCGGAGCGCGACAGCCAGACGGCGGAGCCGGGGATGTCCAGCCCGATCATGCTGCCGGAATTGGGGACATGCGCCGTCACCTCCACCCCGTCCAACAGGACATCGGCAAGAAACCGCTTGTAGCGGCGGATCAGGCGGCCTTGAAGAAGGGGGTGGGAAAGCGCATCTTGGCGGCGACGCTACCCTTGGCCTTTCCGCTCGACAAGAGCGTTCCACGGAGACCCGCACCGCCATGACGTCCGAAACCGCCGCCAACCCGACCGGAACCAATCCGACCGCCGCCGTGCTGGTGATCGGCAACGAGATCCTGTCGGGCCGCACCAAGGACGCCAACCTGGGCCACATCGCCGAGAAGCTGACGGAGATCGGCGTGCGGCTGCGCGAGGCCCGCGTGGTGCCGGACGTGGAGGAGGAGGTCGTCGCCGCGGTCAACGCGCTGCGCGCCCGCTACACCTACGTCTTCACCACCGGCGGCATCGGCCCGACCCACGACGACATCACCGCCGCCTGCGTCGCCAAGGCCTTCGGCGTGGCGCTGGAGCGCAATCCGGAAGCGGTCGCCCGGCTGGAGCGCCATTACGCCGCCGGCCAGCTGAACGAGGCGCGGCTGCGCATGGCCAACGTCCCGGCCGGCGGCATCCTGATCGACAACCCGATCAGCCAGGCGCCGGGATTCCAGATCGGCAACGTCTTCGTCATGGCCGGCGTGCCCAACATCATGCGGGCGATGCTGGACGGCATCCTGCCGCGGCTGGCCGGCGGACCGGCGCTGCATGCCCGCACCGTGGCCTGCGAGCTGGGGGAGGGGGTGATCGCCGCCGAGCTGTCGGCGCTGCAGGACCGTCATCCGGCCTTGGAGATCGGCAGCTATCCTTACTTCCGCAACGGTTTCTTCGGCGTCAGCCTGGTCCTGCGCGGCACTGGCGAGGCGGAGGTGGAGGCGGCGGCCGAGGAGCTTGCGGGCATCATCGGCCGTCTGGGCGGCACGCCGACCATCACGGTTGGTACGAAAGGGTAATGCGGCGCTATAACCGGAGCTATGTCGGCGGATCGATTGTCCCGGACCGATTCGGTCCTACATTAGCCTCCCATCATCCACACCGATCATCCGGACCGAGCTTGCCGGGAGGCTCCGCCATGAAGAGCTTTGAGAAAGCGGCGTTGCTGTTCCTTCTGCGCCACCTGATGGCCGGGGTCGCCGGCGCGGTGGTGCTGGCGAGCGGTCTGCTGTGGTTCGATGTCGCCCGGCTGGCAACGCTGATCGGCAGCAGCGAATACGGCATCACCGCGACCGTCATGCTCTATGCCGGCCTGATGCTGACCTTCGGCAGCGTGTCGATGGGGATCGGCATCATGACGCTGAACGAGGACACCCGTCCCTGAATTCCGAAGGGGACGGGCCTGTCGGGATAGGCGTTCAGAAGCGGTTTCCGAACGGTCCGAACCAGTCGTAGATCCACACCAGCGCGACGATCACGGCCAGCCAGATGGCGGCGTTGCGCAGCGCGACCCCGCGGTTTCGGCGCAGGGCCGCCGGGACCACCAGAACTGCCACCATCAGTAGAGCCACCAGCGACAGCCAGTTCGTCTCGCTCACGCCGCATTCTCCGACCCTGGGGTTGCGTTCCCTTCGATATGGGAACGCCTGCGGCTTTGCGAAGCCCCCTTGACCCACAGCCCTCCGATTGTCTAAGTCATGACGACGGAACGGTGCGAAGCATATCGCGGTATGCAATTTTCCCGCGCAGCGCGGCACCGCTTCGTCGACATGAGCTTTGCCGTCACGATCCGGTCGCCTGACCGGCTTATGATGGCGGAGTTCGGGGGCGCGGGCGTGGCGAAACCGGTAGACGCAAGGGACTTAAAATCCCTCACCCTAAGGTATGCGGGTTCGAGTCCCGCCGCCCGCACCATCTCTCTTTCATTCTGACGATCAGCGCTCCACCGGGCCGCCGGCATTGACCCAGGCGGCGAAGCCGCCGCGCAGGCGGTTGATGGTGCCGGTGTGGCCGGCGGCCATCATGCGTTCGGCGGCAGGGCCGCAACGCATGCCGCCCTGGCAATGGAACACCAGATGTCTGGCCGGGTCGGCCGGCACCCGTGACGGGTCGAAGGAGGACAGCGGGTTCAGGATGGCGCCGGGAATATGGCCGGCGGCATGTTCATGCGGTTCGCGGACGTCGACGATCACCGCCGTGCCCGCGGCCTGCCACCCGATGGCGGTCGCAGGGTCGATCTGGCGGATGGGGCCGGTGCCGCTGCGGTCGTCCGACGGCGCGGCCGGGATCAGGCGGCGGAGAAGCGTGCACAGGGACATGGTCGAAATGCCTCGGAGAAAATGACGGACGGCAGGACAGGGCGGCGCGGAGGCCGGGAAAGCCCTTGACCGTAAAATTAGTAATTTCTAATTTAGTGTCAATGAGCGCTTCGATCCTCACCCCCGGGCTGCGGCCCGCCGCCAAGCTGATGAAGGCGCTGTCCAACGAGGCGCGCCTGCTGATCCTGTGCGAGCTGGGGCAGGGGGAGCGCAGCGTCGGCCAGCTGGGCGAAATCGTCGGGCTCAGCCAGTCGGCCCTGTCGCAGCATCTGGCGCGCCTGCGCGCCGACGGGCTGGTCCGCACGCGGCGGCGGTCGCAGACGATCTTCTATTCGCTGGCCAGCCGGGAGGTGACGGCCGTCATCGAGGTGCTGGCCGACCTGTTCTGCCATGCGCCGGAAACACCCGGCGGGCGACCCCCGTCCTGCGGCGCGGCCGTGACAGATTCGATGCCGGATTCGATGTCGGAAGAGGGGACCGGGACCTGCCGGTCGGGACCGGGAAGCCGGTCGGAGTAAGGTGGTGCGGGCGGTCGGACTCGAACCGACACTCCTTGCGGAACCGGATTTTGAGTCCGGCGCGTCTACCAATTTCACCACGCCCGCAGCGACGCCTCTTCTAACGCAACAGTCCGGAAACGGAAAGTGCAAAAGAACGGCCTTTCCCTCCGGCGACGCCGCCGCGGCTGCGCTTATTCCCCGGCGGTGCCGCCGTCCCTGCCATGCCGTCGCAGGGGCGGTGCGGGCGTCGCGGACGGCTGGTCGAACGGTCGCGCACGCGCTACCTTGTCGGCCATGACGACCAAGCCCCTCATGTCCCGCATCTTCGACGATCCCCGCATCGCCGCGCTGCTGCTGGCGCTGGCCAGCGCCGGCGTGCTGCTGTCGGCCCTGTTCTTCCAGTTCGTGCTGGATTACCAACCCTGCGTCCTCTGCATCATGCAGCGCTGGCCCTATGTGGCGGTGATGGTGTTCGGGCTGGTGACCTGGCTGTTCCGCCGCTGGAAGGGGATGGGCGACGCGCTGCTGGTGGCGAGCGGGCTGGCCCTGCTGGCCGGCGCCGGCATCGCCGCCTATCATGTCGGGGTGGAGCAGCATTGGTGGGCCGGCACCTCGTCCTGCGGCGGTTCGGCCCCGGCCAATTCGCTGGAGGCGCTGCGGGCCCAGGTGATGGGGGCGCCCGTCACCCGCTGTGACGAAGTGGCCTGGTCGCTGTTCGGCATTTCCATGGCGGGCTACAACGTGGCGATCTCGCTGGCGCTGGCGGCCTACGCCTTCGTCGCGGCGCGCGCCGCCTACATCCGCACCCCGGTGTCGAGGACTGCACTGTGAGCGAAACCACCACTCCGACCGCCATTCCGCGCCGCGGCGCGCTGCCCGGCGACCTGCCGCGGCGCGAGCGGCTGGCCCGCATCGTCCGCGTCGACCATGCCGGCGAATATGGCGCCAAGCGCATCTATGAGGGCCAGATCGCCGTCATCGGCAAGGGCCGGCACGGCAAGACCCTGCGCCACATGGCGGAGCAGGAGCTGGTCCATCTGCGCTATTTCGAAAAGCAGCTGAACCGGCGCCGCGTGCGGCCGACCCTGCTGCAGCCGCTGTGGCACGTCACCGGCTTCCTGCTGGGCGCCGGCACCGCGATCCTCGGCGAACGCGCGGCGATGGCCTGCACCGTTGCCGTCGAAGAGGTGATCGAGGAGCATTACGAGGCGCAGCTGAAGCACCTCGGCCCCGACGAGCAGGAGCTTGCCGACAGCATCCGCAAGTTCCAGGCGGAAGAGGTCGAGCACCGCGACATCGGCCTCGTCAACGAGGCGGAGCTTGCGGCCGGCTATCCGGTGCTGACGGCGGCGATCAAGGCCGGCACCCGCGCGGTGATCTGGGTGGCGGAACGGGTCTGAGGAGCGGATCCGGGGGCGGGGGCTTTGCGCCCCCGCCGTCATATGGGGTTTACGCCCCTTCCGCCACCACCCGCGCATAGGCCGGCAGGGTCAGGAACTCCGTGAAATCCTCGCGCGCGACCAGATCGCGGAACAGGGCGGCGGCGTCGGCATAACGGCCCCCGGCGTAGGCCTCGGCGCCAACGCGCTCCTTCCAGGCGGACAGCTCCTCCGCGATGATGCGGTCGACGAGGTCGAGAGTGACGGGCTGGCCGTCGTCCAGCGCCGTGCCGGTGTGGACCCACTGCCAGACCTGGGTGCGGCTGATCTCCGCGGTGGCGGCGTCCTCCATCAGGTTGAACAGCGGGACGCAGCCCTGGCCGCGCAGCCACGCCTCGATATAGCCGATGCCGACCGCAACGTTGTTGCGAAGGCCAGCCTCGGTCTTCGGCCCGGCGGGTACCGCCAGCAGGTCGGCCGCGGTGACGGTCACGTCGGCGCGCTTGCGGGCGATCTGGTTCGGCGTGGTCATGTAGGCGTCGAACACTTCGCGCGCCACCGGCACCAGACCGGGATGGGCGACCCAGGTGCCGTCATGGCCGTTGGACGCCTCGCGCTCCTTGTCGGCGCGCACGCGGGAGAAGGCGACCTCGTTGGCCTCATGGTTGTCCTTGACCGGGATGAAGGCGGCCATGCCGCCGATGGCCGGGGCGCCGCGGCGGTGGCAGGTCTTGATCGCCAACTGGCTGTAGGCGGACAGGAAGGGGGTGGCCATCGTCACCTCCGCCCGGTCGGGCATGACGGCGGCGGGGTCCTTCCGGAACTTCTTGATGAAGCTGAAAATGTAGTCCCAGCGCCCGCAGTTGAGGCCGGCGGAATGCTCGCGCAGCTCATAGAGGATCTCGTCCATCTCGAAGGCGGCGAGGATGGTCTCGATCAGCACCGTCGCCTTGATCGAGCCGTGGGGCAGGTGGAGATACTCCTCCGCCACCAGGAAGACCTCGCGCCACAGCCGCGCCTCGAAATGGCTTTCCAGCTTGGGCAGGTAGAAATAGGGGCCGCTGCCGCGGGCCAGCAGCTCCTTGGCGTTGTGGAAGACATGCAGGCCGAAGTCGAACAGCGCGCCCGACATCGGCTCTCCTTCCATCAGCACATGGCTCTCGTCCAGGTGCCAGCCGCGCGGACGGACCTTCAGCACCGCGGTCTTGTCGCTCAGGCGGTATTTCTTGCCGCTGGCCGGGTCCTCGTGGGCGATGGTCCGGCGCACGGCGTCGCGGATGTTGATCTGCCCCTCGACCAGATTGGTCCAGGTCGGGCAGGTCGCATCCTCGTAATCGGCCATGAAGACCTTGGCGCCGCTGTTCAGCGCGTTGATGACCATCTTGCGGTCGACCGGCCCGGTGATCTCCACCCGGCGGTCGAGCAGGTCGACGGGCAGCGGGCTGATGGTCCAGTCGGCCTCGCGGATGGCGCGGGTTTCCGGCAGGAAGTCGGGCTTGTGGCCCTGGTCGAGCAGCGCCTGCCGCTTGGTCCGCACGTCCAGCAGCCGCAGCCGTTCCGGCCCGAAGCGACCCTCCAGCTCCGCCAGGAAGGCCATCGCCTCCGGCGTCAGGATCTCCTCGAAACCGGGCTTCATCGGACCGCGAATTTCAAGGCTGGGCATGCTGGTGGCCATCGTGCTGCTCCCCTTCCCGTATCGTGACGAACCGCTCTCTCGACGGTTGAGCGACCGGTATAGCACGGTAAGGGCGCAAGCCGGGGACGGCCTATGGTCGCAGAGGGGGGACGGCAGCAGCCCGTGCTTCTTCAGCATGCCGCGAAGCTGGTGGTAGCCCAGCCCCAGCGCCTCGGCGGTCTGGCGCTGGTTGAAGCGGTTCCGCTCCAGCGCCTCGCGCAGCTTCGCCGCCTCGAAGGCGCGGACCTGATCGAGGATGCCGCCGTCGAAGCTGGGCATGGCCGGCGTGGGCATGACTGGCGTGGGCATGACTGGCGGGGGCTTGTTCGGAACGGGCGCCGGGGCCGGTGCGTGACCGGTGCGGGCGGTCGGCGCCGCGGCCGGGCGCCAGGGCGAGTCGAAGGGGTCGAGGATGATGTGGTCGAGCAACTCGTCGGGGTCGGCGGCGGCCACCGAGCGCTCCACCGCGTTGCGCAGCTCGCGCACGTTGCCGGGCCAGTCATGGGCGCGCAGTTGGTCGAGCGCCGCCGCGGTGAAGCCGGGGAACAGCGGGCGCTGCAGCTCGCGCACCATGCCTAGGGCGAAATGCTCTGCCAGTGGCGGGATGTCGTCGGGCCGGGCGCGCAAGGGCGGCAGGGTCACCACGTCGAAGGCCAGCCGGTCGAGCAGGTCGGCGCGGAAGCGGCCGGCCGCGGCCAGCGCCGGCAGGTCGGCGTTGGTGGCGCCCACCACCCGCACGTCGACGGTGGCGGTGCGGCCGCCGACCCGCTCGATCTCGCCATACTCGACGGCGCGCAGAAGCTTCTCCTGAACGGCGGGGGAGGCGGTGGCGATCTCGTCCAGGAACAGGGTGCCGCCGTCGGCCTGCTCGATCCGGCCGATCTGCCGGCGGGTGGCACCGGTGAAGGCCCCGGCCTCATGCCCGAACAGCTCCGAATCGAGCAGCGATTCGGGCAGGGCCGCGCAGTTCACCTTGACGAAGGGGCGGTCCCACCGCTGCGACAGGTAATGCAGGCGGGCGGCGATCAGCTCCTTGCCGGTCCCGCGCTCCCCGATCACCAGCACCGGCCGCTCCAGCGGCGCCACCCGCGAGACATGGGTCAGCGTCGCCAGGAAGACCGGCGATTCGCCAAGCAGGGACGGGGGAGCGGCTTGCATCGCGTCTTTCTTCATACATTCGCTTAAATGGCGATGATATCGCTGGATAGACGACGCGGCAAGCCGGGCGGCGTCAGCCTGCGTAGGGCAGAAAACCAAATCGGTGCAATGGTTTAAGAGCCTCTCGGCCGAATTGGCACGCCGGTTGCGATAGTGACGGCATGGCAAGGAGGTCAAGCATGAGCGACTTCAGCGATTTCCGCCGCCGCTATGGCGGTGACCGCTTCAACACCACGCAGAGCCGCCCGACGCTGCGGCGCGTGCGCAGCTATCTCGCCACCCGGCCGGTCGAAAGCTGGCTGTTCTTCTTCGCCGGCATCGTCGCCGGCGCCATCCTCGGCTGATACACGTCAGATAAACGGGACACCGACCATGAGCATCTTTTCGCGCCTGACCGACATCGTGCAGTCGAACCTGAATTCCCTGCTCGACCGCGCCGAGGAGCCGGAGAAGCTGATCCGCCTCATCATCCAGGAAATGGAAGACACGCTGGTCGAGGTGCGCTCCTCCACCGTCAAGATCATCGCGGAGAAGAAGGAGATCGAACGCCGCGTCGCCGACCTCCACCGCGAGCGCGACGAGTGGGACCGCAAGGCCGAGGTGGCGCTGACCCGCGACCGCGAGGATCTGGCCAAGGGCGCCCTGCTGGCCAAGGCCAAGGTCGCCGAGCAGGCCGACGCGCTGGCCGAACAGCTGGTGCAGGTCGAAGCCGCGCTGTCCAAGGCCAACGAGGACATCGCCCGCCTGCAGGCCAAGCTGACCGACGCCAAGACCCGCGAGAAGGCGCTGGTCGCCCGCACCCAGACCGCGGCCAACCGCGTGAAGGTCCGCGGCGCCCTGCATGACGAGCGCATCAACGACGCCCTGTCGCGCTTCGAGCAGGTCGAGCGCAACCTGGACGAGATGGAAGGCCGGGTCGAGGCCTACGACGTCGGCCGCACCAAGAGCCTGACCGAGGAGATCGCGGAACTCGAGGCCGCCCACAAGGTCGAAGAGGATCTGGCCGCGCTGAAGGCCCGCATCGCGGCGCGGCGCAACGACTGATCCCGCCTTGGTGCCGGGGGTGGGGCGGTGACGCCCCACCCACTCCCCCCACGACAATAAGAAGGCCTGACGACCATGGGGTTCCTGGGTTTCGTCCTTGCGGTGCTGTTCATGGTGGTGGTGGCGCCGGTCTGGATCGTCTTCCACTACATCACCAAATGGCGGGCGCAGCGCGGGCTCTCCGCGCAGGACGAACGGCTGCTGGCCGAGCTGTGGGAGATCTCCAACCGGCTGGAGGCCCGCGTCCACACGCTGGAACGCGTGCTGGATGCCGAGGCGCCGAACTGGCGCAACAAGGTGTGAGGAGGTGAGTGGGTTAGGTGTCGGCTGGCGATTGCCCCCTCCCTAACCCTCCCCCTCTTCGAGGGAGAGGGGACTGCCGCCGCTTCGGCAGCTACGGTCCGCCGCCAAGCATCCTACCCCCTCCACCGCGAAGCGGGGAGGGATGGGGAGGGGGCAATCGCCAGCCGACACTTCCCAACCCGAAACTCAACGAAAGGAACGAGGCCGCCATGGACCGCAAGTCCTTCTACGACTCGCCGAATCCGCATCGGCTGTATCGCGATCCGCAGCGCGGGGTGCTGGGCGGGGTGTGCACGGGCGTCGCCGATTATTTCGGCGTGCAGCCGATGGTCGTCCGGTTGGCGATGCTGTTCGCCCTGTTCTTCTTTTCGGTGCCGTTGGTGATCGCCTATGTGATCGCGCTGATCGTCCTGCCGGTGCGTCCGGCGCAGATCTATCGCGATGCCGAGGAGGAAGCATTCTGGCGGACGGTGTCGACCAAGCCCGACCGGACGCTCGCCGGCCTGACCCAGCGCTTCCGCGACATGGACAAGCGGATCGTCGGGATGGAGGCCTACGTCGCCTCCAAGGAGTTCGAACTGAACCGCGCGATCCGCGACCTGGATCGCTGAATTCTGAATCGCTCGATTCCGGTGCTGTCTTCCCGATAGGAAACATCCCATCGGGAAACGGCCCGTTCGGAAATTGCCTGAACCGGTGACGCCGACGCGATGACGTCAGCGTGACGTCAGCGACGCTGACGGCGCCGGTCGCGGACGCGGATCGGAATCGGTTTGGGGGTGGGCATCGTGGCGATCAGACCGGCCAACGCCGCAGCCGTCGCCACCGCACCACCGAGCAGAACGAGATCCATCATAGGCCCTCCACCATCGAGATCCCCGCATTCACCCACATGGTGAAGCAGATGGTTAGAACATGGTAGCGAAAAGAGAGGCTGACAACATCTCTCCCATTGGGGAAGACCCCAGTACATATCGACATGGGACACCCGCCGCGCCCGCCGGGCCTTGATCCAAATCACGGGCTGGGCCGTTATTGGACCAAGGAACAGGGTCCGCTCCTTTCCAGATGGGATAGGGCCGGACCTTTGTCGATCCCCGCCCTTCGACGGAGCCCCGCCCAGATGTCCGACAGCACCCTTCGCCAGGATAACCACCCCCGCCGGCGCAAATCCCTGATCCGCGGCGCCATGCTGCTGAACGGGGCGTCGATGGTGGTGACGGTGCTGCTGTTCGTCCTGCTGCTGTCGCTGGTGGCGCCGCCGATGGGCATCAATGCGCCCGGCGCGCGGATGGCGCTGTGGGCGCGGCTGGCCGTATGGCCGGCGCTGCTGCTGTTCGGCATGGTCGTCGGGGTGATGGCGATGCGCGGGCGCACCCAGGCCTTCAATCCCATTGAGGATCCCGAATCGCGCGGCCAGCGCGTCGCCCAGCGGGTGCTTGCCAACAGCGTGGAGCAGTCCGCCATCTTCGTGCCGGCGTTGGCCGCCCTGGTCGCCACCCTGCCGCAGCCCTCGCTGGGGGCGGCGGTCGTGGCGACCGGGCTGTTCGTGCTGGGGCGGCTGCTGTTCTGGGCGGGCTATCTGGTGCATCCCTTCGCGCGGGCGCCGGGCATGGCGATGACGCTGACCGTCAATCTGATCGTGCTGGGCTGGGCTGTTCTGTTGCAACTGGGCGGGGTGCAGCCGGGCGGCTGACGGTTTTCTCGGGCGGCCTTCTTTCAGGCGGGGGCGCGCTGGCCGGGGCCGCCGTCTTCGCCAGATGCAGCCAGCGGCGGTATGCCTCCACGCTCACCGGGGCGCGGTGCTTCAGCCCGATGCGGACGATCTCCGGCAGCGCCATCAGCACCTTCAGGTCGGTCAGGCGCGGGCCGTTGCGCAGGTTCTTCCAGCTGTTGCCGGCCCAGGACCGCGCCAGCCGCCACGCCATCAGCGGGGACGGGCAGCGCGCCACCTCGCGGATCAGGTCGTTGCGGTGGTTGTAGAAGCGCTCCATCCCCGGCTTGCGGCCCTTCTCGCTCTTGTCGTGGTAGACCATGACCTCGGGCAGGGCCACCACGCGATAGCCGGCGCCGACCAGCCGCAGGCAGCGGTCCTTCTCCTCCCCCTGGCGGTAGAGTTCGGGCATGTAGAGGCCGACCCGCTCGACCGCGCTGCGCCTCAGCAGATGGCCGCAGCCGACATACCAGGGCACATCGAAGGGCGCGGCGCCCTTGGGGAAATAGACCAGCCCGTCGCGTGTCTCGATGTTGCAGGCGACGGCGGCGACCTCCGGATTCTCCTGGAGATAGGCGACGCAGCGGGCCAGCCCGTCCGGCTCCTCGAACCAGCTGTCGTCGTCCACCGACAGGATGCAATCGCCGCTGGTGTTCACGAAGCCGAAGTTGCGGGCCAGGATCAGCCCGGCATTGTGCGGCTGGCGGACGTAGCGGACGGTGGGAAACTCCGCCCGCATCATGGCGCCGGTGCCGTCGGTGGAGCCGTCGTCGATGACGATGATCTCCATCGGCGGGGTGGTCTGGGTCATCAGCCGGGTCAGCGCGATGCGCAGCTCCGGCCCGCGGTTGTAGGTGGCGATGACGGCGCTGACGGTCAGCGTCATGACGGCTCCCTTCCGGCCAAGGGCGGCCGCTGCAGGCCGCCGGCAAAGCGTGTTCCGAGATTGGGCTGCGCCACCACCGGGCGCAGCGGGTCGTCCTCCAGGATCCCCCAGGCGCGCAGCGCGCGGGTCAACCCGATCCACAGCAGGATCGGCAGCAGCGAGAAGAAGCCGAACTTCACGATGGTGATGTTGCCGTCGCGGAACCATTGCAGGCACAACGGCAGGAAGGCGCAATAGAACAGCACGGCGTAGCGGTTGCGGAACCCGTCGGTCCAGAACCAGCGGTGCAGCCGCCCCAGGATCAGGCCGACCACCACCATGGTGACGATCATGCCGATCCATCCGGCGCTCATCCAGCCGTCGCCCGGCAGCGAGGTGGTCAGGTTGTAGAAGACGCCGTAGTCGTTCAGGTCCACCCACTTCACCGGCGCACCGACCGGCTTGCCCGGCCATATCAGGCGCGGGATCGGCTCGGTGAACAGCTGCAGATACTGGGTGAACCAGGTGTAGGTGGCGGACTGTTTCGGCACCACCCACAGGATATAGGCGAGGAAGTCGAAATTGGCCAGATCCTGGCCGGCCAGCGCGTCGATGGCCCGGCCGCCGCCGCTGCCGCCGTTGAAGCGCAGCAGGACCGACGCCGGCGCGTCGCCGGCCAGCACGTCGCGGAAGGCTGCGCGGTTGTTGCCCAGCAGCGTGAACAGCCCCATCACCGGGACCGCGGCCAGCACATGCCACAGCCGGAACCACCGGGTGCGCGTGTGGTACAGCAGCAGCAGCACCAGACCGAGGATGCCCATGATGATCGCCCAGCGCCCCCAGCCCAGATAGGCGCGGTAGGCGACGAAGGCGCCGAAGGGGATGAAGGACAGCGGGTGGAAGCGGCAGATCCAGATCAACCCCAAGGTCAGCGGCAGGCCCATCGAATGGGCTTCGGCGATGTAGCCGGTGGTGTTGGTGTAGATCGGCTGTCCGGTCAGCGGATCGCGCTCCATCTGCACGTCGCCGGTGCCGTCGAAGCTGGCGCCGCCCTGGCGCTGGATCGCCGAATAGATGGCGAGCGGGCCCAGCAGCGCCGCGGTGGTCAGGAAGGCCACCACGTCGACGCGGTCGAAGGCGAAGGACGGCGCCGGCTCCCCGTTCGGGGTCCAGTCGGGACGGATCATCCCGGCCCAGCCGCAGGCTGCGGCGAAGGCGACCAGCCCGAGCGAACTGACCACCAGCGTCATGACGAACTGCTGCTCGCTGGGCCAGAAGCCCATGAACAGCCAGACATCGTCGAAATTCTGCGTGTGGACCAGGATCGGCCGCATGACGAAGACCAGGCCATGGAAGATCAGGTACAGCGTCAGCGGATGGAACATGGATGCGCTGCCGGTGCTGAGGAACACCACGGTCACCAGCACCAGCACCAGGACCTGCGCGATCAGCGCCATTTCGATCATCGGCAAACAGTCCCCGGTTGTAGGCTTCGCTTCCAGTCCCTGCCTGGCCGGGGGCTTGCGCGGGCAAGCGGGTACGACCGGCCGGCCGGGCTAGGATGAAAAGCCAGCCTATACGCCCCGTCCCGTCCCGGCAGGGGTGCAGAGGGCGTGGCCCCTTCGCACCCGCACACCCCCTTCGCGCTTTTGCCGGTCCGGCGGGCCTGGGTCAGTCTCCCCCTTCGGCGGAAGGTCTGTCGCAACGGAGGAGCTTTCATCATGCCCCGTTCCCACCCCGGCCCCTGGAGCCGCGCGGCCCGCATCCTGGCACTGTGCGCATGTCTGCTGCCCGCCGCCGCATGGGGACCGGCGGCGGGACCGGCTGCCGCCGCGGAGACGACCTTCTACGTGTCGCCCGCCGGCAACGACCGCTGGTCCGGCCGCCTGCCCCAGCCGTCGGCGGACGGGCGCGACGGCCCCTTCGCCACCCCGGCCCGCGCACTGGCCGCCGCCAAGGGAAGCGGCCCGGCGACGGTGCGGCTGCATGGCGGCACCTATCGGTTGACGGCGCCGCTGGTGGTGGACGGCTCGCTGTCCGGGCTGCGGCTGACGGCGGTGGAGGGCGAACAGCCGGTGCTGTCGGGCGGCGAGGTCGTGGGCGGCGCGCAGATGGCGAACGGCGTGCTGTCGGCGCCGCTGGCGCGCGATCCCGGATTGGACGTCTCCATTGTCGGTTCCGGCGGCGACTCCGGCGGCGGGCAGCGCCTGGACGCCGCGCGCAGCGGCGATTTCATCCCCGGCGACCCGCGCAGCGGCTGGTTCCCGGCCAAGGCGGTGCAGTCCAACGCGAAGAACTCCAACTCCAAGAGCCCGGGGAGCAAGCGGCAGATGCAGTTGCCGCCGGGCGTGCTGAAGGCCGGCTGGGCCGGGGCGGGGGTGCGGGCGCAGGCATTCGACCGCGAGCGCCTGTCCGACGATCTGCTGGGCGTCGTCTCCGCCGACCCGAACGGGCTGCTGAGCTTCGGCGCCGACGGGCAGTATCCGTACCGCGACGGTTCCACCGTGCGGCTGCTCGGCCATCCCGATTTCCTGACGCGGCCGGGCGAGTTCGCCTGGGACGCCAGGGCGAAGCGGCTGCTGGTGAAGCCGCCGACCGGGCTCGACGGCGGGCGGGCGGAGCTGGTGGTGGCGAGGACCGCCACTCTGCTGCGGCTGGACAACGCCCGCAACGTGACGGTGGAGGGGCTGACCTTCACCGACGTGCCGTGGGACGGCAGCGCCGTTCTGGCGAAGGGCGGCAGCGGCCTGCGCATCGCCGGCAACCGCTTCGCCCTGGTCGGCACCGCGGTGACGCTGGATGGTGCTGCGCGCAGCGAGGTGTCGCGCAACCGGATGGAGCATCTCGGCCGCTCCGGCATCTTCCTGGCGCCGGGCAGCAGCGACAACCGCGTCCTCGCCAACCGCATCAGCGACGTGGGCGAGGTGCGCTTCTTCGGCGGCGGGGTGATGGCGGCGGGCATCCGCAACACGCTGATCGCCCACAACGACATCCGGCGGGCGGCGCGCTACGGCATCTCGGTGAAGAACTGGAACCCGCAGACGGTGAACAGCGACAACGTCATCGAGTTCAACCGCATCCGCGACACCGCCCGCCAGACCGCCGACGCCGGCGCTATCGAGATGCTGGGCCGCAGCGGCAACGACACCCGCAGCACCATTCGCTTCAACGACATCCGCGACACCGGCGGCCTCGCCACCGACGCGCAGGGGCGCTGGCTGGTCCGCTACAAGGGTTTCGGCATCTATCTGGACGACATGACCAGCGGCGTGACGGTGCAGGGCAACCTGCTGGAGAACACCGGCGCCGCGGCGATCTTCCTGCATGGCGGCGACAACAACCGGGTGTCCGACAACATCACGGTGATGAACGACATGAAGGATCGCTTCCTGCGGCTGGAATGGGTGCCCAGCGCCGGCAGGAACGGCCTGATGCACGGCAACGTCGCCGACGGCAACGTGGTGGCCGGCCCGTCGCCGAAGGATCAGGTCGTCGTCAGCCTGACCGGCGGCGAATACCGCATCGCGAACACGCAGCTGGAGAATGCGGCCCCCGTCGCGGAGGTTGCGGGTATCGCCAGTGCGGCCAGGGCGGCGGCTCCGCCGGCCGGCGGGCGCCTGCTGGACCGGTTGGTGGCGATGAAGGAACTGCCGCTGGACCGCGTCGGGCCGGAGGGAATGCGGTAGTAAAAACACCCTCTCCCGCCCCGGGAGAGGGGAGGGACCCAAGCGTAGCTTGGGAGGGGTGAGGGGTGGGACAAGGATCGGAAATCCATGTCCGCATTGCCCCTCACCCTCCCGCCTTCGGCGGGCCCCTCCCTCTCCCGGGGCGGGAGAGGGGATCTTGAGCGCTTCTTCCCTACGCCGTGGCCGGACGGGCCAGCGCCGGGGGGATGTCGGTCGGTTCCATCACCGGGACGGCGACCGTCGGGGTCTTCCAGGTCAGGCTGTCGAAGGCGCCGCAATGGCCGCACAGCCCGCCCCAGTTGTGGCTGACCGCCCCGCAGGAATTGCAGGTCCACACCGGATCCTCCGGCGCGTCGGCGGCCTTGGCCAGCCAGTCCTTCGCCGCCTCCTCGTCATGGCGCTCGCCGCGGTCCAGCTCGGCCATCAGGCGGTAGGTGCGGCGGGTCGGGCCGATCTCCATGGCGCGGTTCAGGTGCTGGCGCGCCTCGCCCCACAGCTGGGCCTCGATGGCGGCCTGGGCGACGACGAGATGCGATTCGGCCGAATCCGGGGCCTGACGCACCAGCTTCTGGAACAGGCGGACGCGGGCCAGCGGGTCGTAGCCGGAAACCAGACCGCGGTAGATCTCCGCCAGTTCCGGATGCGGCGACTGGCGCCACGCCCGCTCCACCACCTTGGCGGCCGGCTTCGGACGGTCGGCGGCGAGCTGCAGGCGGGCGAGACGCACCGCGGCGGGGACGAAGCCCGGCATCATGTCGTGCGCCGCCTGGGCGTGCGACAGGGCGGCGTCGGCACGGCCGCGGCGCTCCGCCTCGAAGCTGCGCTCCAGCAGCAGGACGGCGCGGTGGCGGCGGCCCTCCTCGGTCGGGATGGCCCCGGCCTGGATCGCCTGCTGAAGCGTGCCTTCGGCGGCGGCCCAGTCACCGGCCCGCGCCTCCAGGTCATAGAGCGTGCCGAGCAGCCAGGGCGTGTTGGGCTGCAGCCCGCGCGCCTTGCGGGCGAGGTTCAGCGCCTCCACCCGGTCGCCCGACTTGATCGCCTGGGTCAGCAGCCCGCGCATGCCGAGGAAGGCGGTCTCCGGCCGCTCCAGCATCGCTTCGAAATACTGGCGGGCGGCGCGCTCGTCGCCCTGCAGCTGGGCGGCCTGGGCCGACAGCAGCATGGTCAGCGGCGGCTCGTTCAGCAGCCCGTCGGCCTTGCGCGCCATCTTGCGCGCGGTCGGCGCGTCGCCGGCGGCGATGGCCACCATGCCCTGGGTCAGGGCGCGATAGCCGCGTTCGCGGCGGCGGGCACGGCTGTGGCGGCGGATGCGCTGCGGCGTGCGGATCAGCCCGCGGATCAGGCGGTAGCCCAGCGCCGCGATGCCCAGCGCCGCCAGCGTGACCAGCAGGGCGACCCAGAAGGGCGCCTCGACGGCGTAGCCCAGCCAATGGACGCTGACGGTGCCGGGACGGTCGGCGAGCCAGATCGCAATCGCGATGACGACCGCGACCTTCAGAAGGAACCAGAGGGCGCGGATCATTGGGCCGTCCCCTTACCGCCGGCGGCGGTGGTCATCAGGGCGATGGCGCGGTCGTTCAGCTGGCGGGCGGCCTGATCGGCGGCCAGACGTGCCTTGGCGTCGGTCAGCCACGGGCCGGCGGTCTGCGCGGCCGGACCCTGCAGGGTCGACAGCTCCTCCACCGCCTTGGCGAGGTTGCCGGCGCCCAGCGCGGCTTCGGCGCGGGCGACGACGGCGTCGGCGGTGGTGCCGACGACCCCGCCGCCCTCACGGCGCACGGTGACCAGGGTGGACAGCTTGCCCACCGCCGAATCGATCCAGCTGTTGCCCTCGCCGCGGATGTCGGCGCGGACGATCTCGCCGGCCAGCGGCTCGAACCGGTCGGTCAGCTGGGCGCGGGTCGGAATGCCCTTGGCGGCATAGGGCGCCACGGCATCGAGCGGCTGGGTCACGCCGGCATCGGCGATGTTGAGCGCGCGGACCGCCTGCAGGTCTTGCTGGAACGGCTGGCCGCCCGACAGCGAGGAGCGCAGCTGGCCGGCGGCGAGCACCAGCGCCTGGGCGGCGGTGGCGGCGTCCTGGCGCTGCGCCACCGTCTGGTTGACGCTGGTGACCTGCTGCTTCAGCGAGTCGACCTCGCCGCGCAGCTCCTGCGCAGCCTGGGCGTTGCCGGCGGCAGCGGTGACCTTCTGCTCCAGCGCGGCCAGCCGGTCGGCCAGCGCCTTCTGGGCGTCGGCGACGCCGGTGTCGGGCGCTGCGGCGGCCGGGCGCTTCTCCAGCGCGTCGATCCGCTGGGTCAGCGCGGCAAGGCCGGCGGCGGCGTCGCCGTTGCCGCCGTTGGCGGGGGCTGCGGCCGGGCGTTGCTCCAGCTTGCCCACGCGGTCGACGAGCTGCTGGATCTGGGCGCGGAGCGCCGGATCGGCCGGGGCAGCGGCGGAAGAAGCGGTGGGAGCGGGGGCGGCCGGCGACGGCCAGCCGGGCAGGGCCGGACCCCACCAGGGCGCTGACAGGGCGGCGGCGCCGACCAGCAGGGCGACCACCGACAGGGCGGTGGCGAAGCCGCTGCCGGAGCGCGGCTCGTCGATATAGGACGGCGTCGGGGCGATGGTAGGCCGGGCCGGCTCGGAGTCGGCGCGGCCGTAGCCGGCGCTGCCGCTGGTGCCGGACGGCGTCCAGGAGGAGGCCGTCGTCTTCGGCTCGTCGGAGGCGGTGACGGTGTCCGGCTTGGCGGTGTCAGACTTGGCCGTATCCGTCTTGAACGGATCGGACTTCGCGTCTTCGGCCTTCTCCGCCTCGGTCTTCGGCGTGTCGGACAGGCTGTCCGTGGCGCCGACCGGCGTGGCCGGCGGGATCAGGGCGTCGGAGGACTGCAGCTCGCTCACCGGGCCGGCAATGGTCCCGGCAGACGGCGTGTCGGCGCCGGGGATGGTGTCGGCGGGGGAGGCGGTCGGCACCGGATCAATCACCGGCTCCACCGCCGGAACCGTATCGGCCGGGGCGGAAGGAACGATGACGGCGGCTGCCGCGTCGGTCGGCCGGTCTTCGCTGGGGGTGGCGGCGTCCAGGTCGGCGTCGTCCAGCTTGATGCGGTGCTTGGCGGCGGCGGTGCGCAGGTCGGCATGGCGGGCCAGCGGGATCGCGCCGCGCTTCTTCCAGCCCTGCACCGTCGTCACCGGGGTGTCCAGCTTGTGGGCCATGGGGCGGATGCCGCCGAAACGTTCGACGATGCGGTCGACCGCCGCATTGCCGGTGCTGGCGCCGTCGCCGTCACGGTCGGTGCCGGGGCGTTCGGAGCCTGGACGAGAGGTCATGGGCTGTACCTTCGGTTCGCTGTTGTTCGTCTTAACGTCACAGCCCCCTGACCGGTCCCCCTCGTCCCCCGTACGGCTGACGTACCCACCCGGAAGCACCCCGGGGTGTAAGCCGTACGGCCGGACCGCGCCGGGGTTACCCGGCGACCGGCAACAGATCGAGCAGGGCGTCCTGCTCCGGTCTGGCCGCCACCCGTACGCTTCGCCACGGCGTCACTCCCTCGTCGCCGTACGCACGGGCAGCCTCCGCGACCGCGGGGCTGAGGCAGAACGCATCGACCGTACGACAACAGTCGACCAGCCCCGCCTCGGCCAGCAGCCTAACAAAGGAAACCGCGGTCCGGGGAGAGAAAAACAACACGCCGTCGAGCGCCGACGTACGCAAAAATGTCGCGGTATCGTCCGACAGGGTTAGCGCGGGTACGGCGTCGTACATCACGCTGCGCCGCAGCGTGAATCCCGAGCTTGCCAGCATGCCGGAAAGGTCGCCGGCCACCTTGCTTCCCGCCACATGAAGGAGCGTACCGGCGGACGGATCACGCAAAGCGCGGACCCGCTCGGCCAGCGTGTACACGTCGCCCGAGGCGCTGTCGACCTCTTCGAAGCCGGCCGCCCGCGCCGCCCGCGCGGTGGCGTCGCCGACGGCGTGCACCGGACGGTCGCGCCGGCTCGTACGTTTGGCATAGGCGCGTACGCCGTTCGCGCTGGTGAACAGCAGGGCCTGTACGTCGGACAGGTCGGGTTCCGGTCCGTCGAGCCAGACCATCGACAGCATCGGCTCCACCGCGGTGTCGAAGCCGAGCGCCTCCAGCCGGCGGACCAGCGGCTCGGCATCCTCCGCCGGACGCGTCACGAGAAGACGCGTACGGCGGGGCGGGGAAGTGGGGTCGGGCTGTTTTCCCGTCATGCGGAAAACTCGGCCGAAGGGAGGGATCAGTGCGGCGCGGCGGCGAAGAAATCGGGCGGCAGCTGCGCCCGGATCTCGGCCCCGGCGTCGGCGCCCAGCGACTCGGCGTCGACCGCCTTGCCACGGCGCTCGGCCCGGAAGATGGTCCGGCCGTCATGGGACAGCACCTTGGCCCGCAGATGCAGATCCTCGCCGTCCAGCAGCGCCAGCGCCGCGATGGGGGTGCGGCAGGAGCCGTCGAGCGCGGCCAGCAGCGCGCGTTCCGCGGTGACGCGGACCATGGTCTCGGCGCAGTTCAGCGGGGCCAGCAGGGCGCGGGTGGCGTCGTCGTCGCTGCGGATCTCGATGCCGATGGCGCCCTGGGCGACCGCCGGCAGCATGGTTTCCGGTTCCAGCACCGCGGTGATGCGGTCGGTCAGGCCAAGGCGGCGCAGGCCGGCCAGCGCCAGCAGGGTGGCGTCCACCTCGCCGGCGTCCAGCTTGGACAGGCGGGTCTGCACGTTGCCGCGCAGCGGGAAAATCTTCAGGTCGGGGCGCAGTTCCAGAACCTGGGCCTGACGGCGCAGGCCGGCGGTGCCGACCACCGACCCGGCCGGCAGATCGGCCAGACCGCCGCCGGAGCGGGAGAAGAAGGCGTCGCGCGGATCCTCGCGCGGCAGCAGGGTGGCGATCTCCAGCCCGTCGGGAAGCTGGGTCGGCACGTCCTTCATCGAATGGACGGCAAGGTCGGCGCGGCCGTCGAACAGCGCCTCCTCCAGCTCCTTGGTGAACAGGCCCTTGCCGCCCGCTTCCGCCAGGGTGCGGTCGAGGATACGGTCGCCGGTGGTCTTGAAGACGACGATCTCGATGGCGCCGGGGGCGGCCAGATGCGGGTGGGCGGCGATCAGGCGGTCGCGGGTTTCATGGGCCTGCGCCAGCGCCAGCGGGCTGCCGCGCGTCCCGATACGGAGCGGGTGGGTCGTCATAGGGCGTGTTCTAGGGGATCCGCGCAGCTTTGCAAGGATTCGTCGGTCCCTCATACATAAGATTGAGGCTGATCAAATTTCATGCCCCCGCATTCCCGCACCCGCTTGCGCGCAACTCCATCCTGTACCCGGACGGCCAAGGCGGCTAGTTTGGCGCCATGATCGTTCTTGGAATCGAAACGAGCTGCGACGAGACGGCCGCCGCAATCGTCACCGACGCGCGCGAGATCCGCGCCGACGTCGTGCTGTCGCAGCTGGACGACCACACGCCCTATGGCGGCGTCGTCCCGGAAATCGCCGCCCGCGCCCATCTGGAACATCTCGACGGGCTGATCCGCCGCGCCATGGCGGAGGCCGGGGTCGGCTTCGGCGACCTCGACGCGGTGGCGGCCACCGGCGGGCCGGGTCTGATCGGCGGTGTGATCGTCGGCGTGATGACCGCCAAGGCCATCGCCGCGGCGCGCGGGCTGCCCTTCGTCGCCGTCAACCATCTGGAAGGCCACGCGCTGACCGCGCGGCTGACCGACGACGTCGCTTTTCCTTATCTGCTGCTGCTGGTGTCGGGCGGCCATTGCCAGCTGCTGGCGGTGGAGGGGGTGGGGCGTTACCGCCGGCTCGGCACCACCATCGACGACGCGGTGGGCGAGGCGTTCGACAAGACCGCCAAGCTGCTGGGGCTGGGCTATCCCGGCGGGCCGCTGGTGGAGAAGGCGGCGGCGCGCGCCACCAACCCGGCGCGCTTCGAGCTGCCGCGGCCGATGATCGGGCGTCCGGGTTGCGATTTCTCCTTCTCCGGGCTGAAGACCGCGGTGCGGCGGCATGTGGAGGAGTTGGGCGGGGTGCTGTCGGACGCCGACCGCGACGACCTCGCCGCCGCCTTCCAAGCGACGGTGGCGGAGGTGCTGGCCGACCGCTGCGCCCGCGCCATCCGCCGCTTCAAGGAGGACCATCCGCAGGGCGGCGCTCTGGTGGTGGCCGGCGGCGTCGCCGCCAACAAGGCGATCCGCAGCCGGCTGTCGACCCTGGCGGAGAAGCAGCGCATGCAATTCGTCGCCCCGCCGCTACGCCTGTGCACCGACAACGCGGCGATGATCGCTTGGGCCGGGATCGAGCGCTTCCGCCTGGGCGAGAGCGACCCGCTGAACTTCGCCCCCGTCCGCGCTGGCCGCTGGATCCTACCGCCGCGCCGGTGATCGGGCGCGCGGGGGTGGGCGCGGGGGTGAAGGCGTGAAAATCTCCCTCTCCCGCCCCGGGAGAGGGAAGGGGCCCGCGAAGCGGGAAGGGTGAGGGGTTAAGCACGAAGCCATTCGCTTCTGGATTCTTGAAACACCCCTCACCCTCCCCACCGCTTTGCGGCGGGTCCCCTCCCTCTCCCGGGGCGGGAGAGGGCTTTGACCGGAATGGATACGTGGTGAGATGAATTCGATGCCCACCTCCCCCTCAACCGCATCGGCGTCGTCGGCGGCGGCGCCTGGGGTACGGCGCTGGCGCTGGCGGCGTTGCGGGCCGGGCGCGAGACGCTGCTGTGGGCGCGCGAGCCGGCGGTGGTGGAGGCGATGAGCATCCGCCGCGAGAACCGCGACTATCTGCCCGGCGTGCCGCTGCCCGACGCGCTGCGGGTCACCGGCGATCTGGCCGACCTCGGCGATTGCGACGCGGTGCTGCTGGTGTCGCCGGCCCAGCATGCGCGCAGCGTCACCGCGCGGATGGCGCCGCTGCTGAAACCGGGCGCGCCGGTGGTCGTCTGCGCCAAGGGGATCGAGCTGGACAGCCACGCGCTGATGAGCGAGGCGGTCGCGGCCTCCCTGCCGGGCGGCAATCCGGTGGCGATCCTGTCCGGCCCGACCTTCGCGGCGGAGGTGGCGCGCGGGCTGCCGACGGCGGTGACGCTGGCCTGCGCCGACGAGGCGCTGGGGACGGCGCTGGTCGGGGCCCTGGGCAGCCGCACCTTCCGGCCCTACCGCTCGGACGACGTGATCGGCTCGCAGGTCGGCGGGGCGGTGAAGAATGTGCTGGCCATCGCCTGCGGCGTGGTCGAGGGGCGGCGGCTGGGCGACAATGCGCGGGCCGCGCTCATCACCCGCGGGCTGGCGGAGATCACCCGGCTGGCACTGGCGCTCGGCGGCCGGGCGGAGACGCTGATGGGGCTGTCGGGCCTTGGCGACCTGACGCTGACCTGCTCCAGCCTGCAGTCGCGCAACATGTCGCTGGGCGCGGCGCTGGGCGAGGGCAAGTCGCTGGCCGAGATCCTGGCGGTGCGCCGGTCGGTGGCGGAGGGCGTCTACACCGCCGCCGCGGTGGTCGGGCTGGCGGCGAAGCTGGGCGTCGACATGCCGATCTGCACCGCGGTCGACGCCATCCTGAACCGCGGCGCCGGGCTGGACGAGACCATCGACGGGCTGCTGTCGCGGCCCTTCCGCGGGGAAGGCGTTTAGGAAACCGCTTTTTCGGTCCAGCCGGCGGCGCGCACCGACGGGGCGTGCGTGCGGCTGACCGGCACCAGCAGGCCGTTGGTCAGCCGCAGCGACAGCTTGCCGTCCGGCTTGCGCTCCACCGCTGCCACCGCCGAGGCGGCGACCCAGTAGGAGCGGTGGACCTGCCGGCCGTCGATGCCCGCCAGCTCCGCCACCGCGTCGCGCATCCGCATCAGGATCAGGTCGCTGCCGAGTGCCGTGTGGACGCGGACGTAATGGTCCTCCATCTCCAGCGCCAGCAGGTCGCGGCCCAGCCTGGACGGGATGCGGTCGAGGAAGGGGGCGGGGCGGGGGCCGCCGGGTCGCCGGCGATGGTGGGCAGGGGCGGGGCGGGCGGCGGGTGGCCGACGATGCCATGCTCCCGCAGTTCCAGCCACACCGGCAGGGCCGACACCAGGGTGGTGATGATCAGCACATAGCCGAACAGCTCGGCCAGCCCGGCGGGGGTGAGGAAATCCTCGCCGCGCAGCAGGTTTTCCAGCAGGGCGACCACCAGGGTCTGCAGGACGCCGACGGTCAGGAAGGCCGCGGCCAGCATCAGCGGCCATGTGCGCTCCAGGTTCGGCAGCACGCGGCGGGCGACCAGCACCACCAGCTCGAACATCGACCAGCCGCTGGCGATCAGCCCGCCCCAGTAGCCAAGCCGCAGCATGAACCCCATTTCGCGGAATGTGCCGAACGGCCCCAGCAGAGCCAATGCTAGGATGGAGCCCGCCAGCAGCGGCAGGCGCCGGCGCAGCATGCGCCTGCCGTAGGGAACGGATGGGGTGGAGGCGGCGCCGTCCGGCATGGTCGCGTCACGCATCGCGCGGTGCCCGGCTGGCCGGGAACCGCCAGGAAGGATTGGGGAATGAAGGCACGCCGTTGGTTCGCGCGTTGGTTCGCAAGGATGATCGCCCCGGTGACTCTGCTGGCGCTGGCCGCCGCGGGAACGGCCGCCGCCGGGGAGCTTCGCGCAACCGTCCGCAACGTCAAGCCCAATCAGGGCAAGGTGATGATCGCGCTGTTCGACAGCGCCGAGGCCCAGGCGGCCAAGGCGCCGCGCGCCGGCTATTTCGCCGCGGCGGTGGGGACGGAACTGGTCGCGGTGTTCCCCGACCTGCCGGCCGGCCGCTATGGCCTGATCGCCTTCCAGGACCTGGACAACAACGGCGAGCTTGCCACCGGCCTGTTCGGCATCCCCGCCGAACCGCACGGCTTCAGCCGCTCCGCCCGTGGCAGCTTCGGCCCGCCGAGCTTCGACGATTACGCGGTGCCGGTCGGCGCCTCGGGCGTGGCGACGACGGAGATCAGGCTGGTGGAGTAGGGCGCCTCACCCCCGCGGACAGCCCTCCTCGCGCCAGAGGGCGAGATAGTCCTCCAGGCCGCGGCCGGGGATCTCGTCGAATCGGCGCTCCAGCGCCATCAGGGTCTCCATGCGGTCGATGCGGAAGCTGCGGAACTCCTCGCGCAGTTCGCACCAGGCGCCGAGCGTCCAGACGCGGCCCCAGAAGAACAGGCCCAGCGGGTGGACCGCGCGGGCGGAGTGGGTGCCGTCCTCGCGCCGGTAGTCGAACAGCACGACGCGCCTGGCGTTGATGGCGCAGCGCAGCACGTCCATCCGGTCGCGCAGAGCGGTGGGGAAGGAGAAGTCGGGGACGAAGACGCGGCTGTCGGCAAGCTCGCGCCGCCGCCCTTCCGGCACCACCGCCTCCACCTTCTCCAGCGCGCGGGCGGCGGCATCGGCCAAGCCGCCGCCGACCCAGGCGCGGGCGAGGCGGGCGCCGACCACCAGCGCCTCCACCTCGTCCCGGGTGAACATCAGCGGCGGCAGGTCATAGCCGTCGCGCAGCAGATAGCCGACGCCGGCCTCGCCCTCCACCGGCACGCCGGAGGCGGCGAGGTCGCGCATGTCGCGGTAGACGGTGCGCTCCGACACCTCCAGGCAGCGCGCCAGCTCGGCAGCCGTCACCAGCCGCCCCTTGCGGAGATGCTGGACGATCTGGAACAGGCGGTCGGCGCGGCGCATGGAGGCTTGGCCCAGGTCAGCGGGGTCAGTGCATCGAATAGAGGCCGATGCGGTTGCCCTCGCTGTCGATGAACTGGGCGAAGTAACCGATTTCCGGGGTGATCAGGGTCTTCGGCACGACAATGGTGGCGCCGGCCTGCTCGGCACGGGCCAGCGGGGCGGACAGGTCGTCGCCGCCGTTGAGGTAGACGGTGGTGCCGTCGGCGCTGGGCTTGCACGACTCGTGCTCGATCAGGCAGCCCTTCACTGCCTCGCCCTCGGCCGGGAAGACGGCCATCTTCATGCCGCTGGGGCAGGGTTCCTGATTCAGAGTGGTGGCGAAGACGGTCTCGTAGAAGCGCACGGCGCGGGCGAGATCGGCGGCGGGGATTTCGAACCAGGTGACGACATGCGGGTTGTTCATGGAACCTGCTCCTGACATGTGGGGATAAGGATGTTCGTGGTTCGTGCCGGCACGTCCCCTTGATAGCACACCCCCTCCTGACAGCGTGATGTCAGGAGCAATCGGTTGGCCGAATTAAAATGGCCGGTCCCCTCAATGGAAATTGCGGCCCTTGGAGAAGGAGCCGGCCGCCGGCCGGTCCTCGCCGGTCAACTCGGACAGCCGGTGGGTCAGGTCGAGCAGCGATTCCACGCGCAGATGCACGACGCCCTCGTGGTTCTGCACCCGGCCGGTGGCGGCCATCAGCCGCGCGGTCATGATCGGGCGGCGGAAGGTCTCGAAGGCGTCGGGCATGACGACGAGGTTGGCGATCCCGGTCTCGTCCTCCAGCGTGATGAAGACGACGCCCTCGGCGCTGCCCGGCCGCTGGCGGACCAGAACCAGCCCGGCGGTGGTCAGCCGCCGGCCGTCGCGCGTCCGGGCCAGCCGCTCCGCCGGGGTGATGCCGGGCAGGCCGTCGCGCAGCAGGGCCAGCGGGTGGGCCTTCAGCGACAGCGACAGGCTGGTGTAGTCCATCACCACCTGCTCCCCCAGCGCCATGGCGGGCAGGGTGGCTTCCGGTTCCTCGGCCATCGGGCCGTCGAGTCGCGCGAACAGCGGCAGCGGCGTTTCCCCCAGCGCCCGCACCGCCCACAGCGCCGCCCGGCGGTCGAGCCCGACCGAACGGAAGGCATCGGCCCTGGCGAGCTTTTCCAACGCCGCGACCGGCAGGCGGGCGCGGCGCCACAGGTCGTAGGGGTCGCGGTAGCCGCCGGCGCGGGACAGGACGAGGGCGTCGGCGTGCCCGGGGGTGAAGCCCTTGATGAGGCGGAGTCCGAGGCGGAGGTAGAGGCGCTTCCCCTCCCCCCGGGGAGAGGGTCGGGGTGAGGGGGATGCGTTTCGAGGATCTCTTCGGCTGCGCCGAACCCCCTCATCCTAACCTTCTCCCCGGGGGGAGAAGGGACTGAGGCGGCGCCTCGCCCGCAACCTCCACCGCGCAATCCCATCCCGACACATTCACGTCCGGCGGCAGCACGGTCACGCCATGCTCGCGCGCGTCGCGGACGATCTGGGCCGGGGCGTAGAAGCCCATGGGCTGGCTGTTCAGCAGGGCGGCGGCGAAGATGGCGGGGTGGTGGCGCTTGATCCAGGCGGAGACATAGACCAGCAGGGCGAAGCTGGCGGCGTGGCTTTCGGGAAAGCCGTACTCGCCGAACCCCTCGATCTGCTGGAAACAGCGCTCGGCGAAGGCGGGGTCGCAGCCGTTGGCGGTCATGCCGGCGATGAACTTGTCGTGGAACAGGCGGACCTGCCCGGTCCTGCGGAAGGCGGCCATGGCGCGGCGCAACTGGTCGGCCTCCTCGGCGGTGAAGCCGGCGCCGACCATGGCGACCTTCATCGCCTGCTCCTGGAACAGCGGCACGCCCAAAGTCTTGCGCAGGACCGGCTCCAGCGCCGGCATCGGGTAGGTCACCGGCTCCGCCCCGCTGCGGCGGCGCAGGTAAGGATGGACCATGCCGCCCTGGATCGGGCCGGGGCGGACGATGGCGACCTCGATCACCAGATCGTAGAATTTCTGCGGCTTCAGCCGCGGCAGCATGCTCATCTGCGCCCGGCTTTCGACCTGGAAGACGCCCAGGCTGTCGGCCCGGCAGAGCATCTCGTAGACCGCCGGATCCTCCTTGGGCAGGGTGGCGAGCGTCCAGCGTGTCCCGTGCACCTGCTCGATCAGGTCGAAGGCGCGGTGGATGCAGGTCAGCATGCCCAGCGCCAGGATGTCGACCTTCAGGATGCCGAGCGCGTCGATGTCGTCCTTGTCCCATTCGATGGTGGTGCGGTCCTCCATCGCCGCGTTGGCGACCGGGCAGAGGTCCGACAGCGGTCCGCGGGTGATGACGAAGCCGCCGACATGCTGGGACAGGTGCCGGGGGAAGCCGACCAGCTCCTGCGCCAGTTCCAGCGTGCGACGCAGGCGCGGATCGGCGGGGTCGAGGCCGAGCGAGCGGGCGCGCTCCTCGTCCACGCCCTGGCTGCTCCAGCCCCAGATCGTTCCGGTCAGCCGCGCCACCAGATCGGCCGACAGCCCCATCGCCTTGCCGACCTCGCGCAACGCGCTGCGGGCGCGGTAGCGGATGACGGTGGCGGTCAGGCCGGCGCGGGCGCGGCCGTATTTTTCGTAGATGTACTGGATCACCTCCTCGCGCCGTTCATGCTCGAAATCGACGTCGATGTCCGGCGGCTCGCCACGGGCGGCGGAGATGAAGCGCTCAAACAGCAGATCGACTTCTGTCGGATCGACCGAGGTGATGCCCAGGCAATAGCAGACGACGGAGTTGGCGGCGCTGCCGCGGCCCTGGCAGAGGATGTCCCGGCTTCTGGCGAAGCGGACGATGTCGTGGACGGTCAGGAAATAGGGGGCATAGCGCTGGCCGGCGATCAGAGCCAGCTCGCGCTCCACCGTTTGGCGCACCGTGTCGGGAATCCCGTCTGGATATCGCTTGGCCGCCCCCTCCCAGGTCAGGATTTCCAGCGTCTCCTGCGGGTCGCGGCCTTCCGCCACCTCGTCGGGATATTCGTAGCGCAGCTCGTCCAGCGAGAAACGGCAGGCGTCGGCGATCTCCAGGCTGCGGGCGACGGCGTCGGGATGGTCGCGGAACAGGCGGACCATCTCCACGGCCGGCTTCAGGTGGCGTTCGGCATTGGCGGACAGGAGCCAGCCGGCCTCGTCGATGCTGGTGTGGTGGCGGATGCAGGTCATCACGTCGGCCAGCGCCCGCCGCCCGGCACCGTGATAGAGCACGTCATTGGTGGCGACCAGCGGCACCCCCTCCGCCTCCGCCAGCCCGGCCAGCCAGCGCAGCCGCCGGGCGTCGTCGCCCTGATAGCGGTGGCTCGCCGCCAGATAAAGCTGCCCGCGCCCCAGCCCGCTGCGCCAGGCGCGCAGCTCGCGCAGGAAAGACTCGTCGCGCCGGTCGGGCGACAGCAGCAGGAACAGCATGCCCTCGGCATGGGCCAGCACGTCGGCGCGGGCGATGAAGCACTCGCCCTTCGGCGCCCGCATCTTGCCCAGCGTCAGCAGCCGCGACAGCCGGGCATAGGCGGCGCGGTCGGTCGGGTAGGCCAGCAGGCTCTCGGCGTCGGTCAGGTCGAGCCGGCAGCCGACCAGCGACCGGATGCCCACCTTCTTCGCCGCCGCATGCATCTGGACCACGCCGGCCAGCGAATTGCGGTCCGTCACCCCCACCGCCGCCAGCCCGAGCGCCGCCGCGGTCAGCGCCAGCTCGTCAGGGTGCGACGCCCCCTCCAGGAAGCTGAAGCTTGTGGCGACTTGCAGTTCGGCGTAGCGGATCATGGCAAGGCTCCCCGGCGCTGGCGGATGGGTGCGCGCGGGGATGATAGTCCGGAAATGGGATTGGTGTCATTATTGTGGCGGGGGAGAGGATAGGTGTCGGCTGCGGGTGCCCCCTCCCTAACCCTCCCCGCTCACGCGGGAGAGGGGACTGCCGCCGCTTCAGCAGTTAGGTCACGTCGACAAGCGTTCTGCCCCCTCTCCCGCGATCGGACCGGCCTTCGGCCGGCCGAGGGCGGGGGAGGGATGGGGAGGGGGCATCCAAAGCCAGCACCTACCCCAGATAGGACTCCACGCCCATGACTGTGAAGCCCTTGTTCTCGGGAAAGCGCGCGTTGACCTTCTCGCGGGCCTTCTTCTCGTCCAGCGCCCAGACCAGGAAGCGGCGGCCGCGTTTCCAGCTGTCCAGCGCGGCGGGGGTGAGGTTGGCGTTGACGCGGGTGCCGTATTCGATGTTGACCACCCGCAGAAGCCAGCCCTGGTCCTTCTGGGTGCGGCGGTCGTCCAGCACATAGATGCGGCGGTCGGCAGCGCCGGTCGCCTTCATCCGCTGTTCCAGATCCTCGCAGCCCAGCTCGGCCATCGCCTTGCGGCGGCGGGCGTCGCGCAGGTCGCGGGCCTGCTGCAGCGTGACGCGGGCAACCTTCTTGATCCGCTCCACCTGCGCCTGCTTGCGCGAGACGGCGTTGGCGATCCGCTCCTCCGAGGTCTTCAGGCGGCGCACGGCCAGAAGGAGCGACACCGACAGGGAGGCGACGCCGACCAGGCCGGCGAAGATGTAGGGCATGCTGTCCATGGCGTGTTCTTTTCCGACAGGGGGCTCACCCGGCCTTGGCGACGGGGGTGTCGGCGGACAGGAACTCCTGCATCCGGGTCACCGCATAGCCGAAGGCGGGGGGATAGCGCCGTTCGATCTCCGTCCGCGCCTCCGCCATCGACCGCGCCCACACCTCGATCGTCTGCGGCTGGGCCCAACTCGGGTCGACCAGGGCGTGCTGGCTCTGCTGGACCGCGCCGGTGCCGACATATTTGTTCACGACCATCGCGACATAGCAGGGGCAGCCCTGGACCTCCTCGCCGATCAGGCGGACCAGACGCTCGCCGGACTGCCGCGACTCCTCGATCTGGCGTTCCAGCACCTTGCGGCGGCGCAGCACATCCTCCACCGCGCCGTCCAGCTCCTTCAGCTCCCGGATGCGGTCGGCGCGCCGGGCCTCGAACTTCGTCTCCATCTTGGCGCGGCGGGCGATGACGTCGCGCACCCCCTCCGACCCGTGGCGGCGTTCGATCGCGCGTTCGCCGAGCAGGATGACGAGCTTGCCGATGCCGAACCCCAGGCCCGCCAGCCCGAAGGCGGAGATGAGCGCGTTGCTGTAGTCCTGCCACATGTGCGATCCCCTGATCGGGAGCATCATCCGGATGGATGTCTCCATCGATAGGAGTAACCCCTGGGCCCCCGCCGTTCAATCGCCGCGCTGTAACGATATTTCACATGAAACACCCAGGCGGGGCCATCCACCATGATCGGGCCGCCTAGCCGGCGGCGCGCTCCACCCGGTTGCGGCCGGCCTGCTTGGCGGCCTGGAGCGCGCGTTCGGCGCGGTGCATGGTCTGTTCGACGCCGGGTTCGCCGGGCAGCCAGTCGGCGATCCCGATGCTGGCGGTGACGGCGACGGCGAGGGTGGCGGCGGGACCGTCCACCATGATCGGGCTGTCGGCCAGGGCGGCGCGCACCCGTTCCGCCACCACGGCGGCGCCGGCGGAATCGGTCTCCGGCAGCAGCACGACGAATTCCTCCCCGCCGGAGCGGGCGACATGGTCGGAGATGCGCAACGCCGCCCGCATCCGCTTCACCACCGCGCGCAACACCGCGTCGCCGACGGCGTCGCCATGGGCGTCGTTGACCGCCTTGAACCCGTCGAGGTCGAGCAGGAAGACCCCGAGCGGACGGCCGTAGCGCCGTGCCCGCGCCAGTTCCGCCGCCGCCAGTTCCAGGAAGCGGCGGCGGTTCCACACGCCGGTCAGCGGGTCCAGCACCGCCAGCCGGTTCAGGCGGACGGTCGCCTCCTCCAGTGCGCGGGTGCGTTCGGCGAGTTGGTGTTCCAGCGCCTCGAAGGCGGCGTAGGCGCGCAGCGCCGTCACCACGCCGGTGAACAGCCGGCGCGCGGTCAGCTCCGTTTTCGCGGTGTAGCCGTCGATCTCATAGGCGAGGACGAGGTCCTCCTCCGGAACGCGGGCGGGTTGGCCGGTGCGCAGGACGATGCGGACGGCCCGGTTGCCCAGATCCTCCCGGATGGTGCGGACCAGCCGCAGCCCGGCGTCCTCCGTCTCCATCACCACGTCGAGCAGGATGACCGCGATGCCGGGCGTTTCGCGCAGGATGCGCTCCGCCTCCGCGGCGCTGGTGCAGTCCAGCAGGCGGACGGGGCGCCCACGGAAGCGCAGGCGGGCCAGCGCCAGCCGGGTGACGGCATGCACCTCCGGCTCGTCGTCGGCGACCAGGACCAGCCAGGGCGGGGCGGCGGGGTCCGCGGCGCCGGAGCCGGGCGTGCCGGAGCCCGGTAGCGGCGTTGTCGGAGACTCGTCCGAGGCGAACAGGAAATCGTTGGGCATGGCTGCCGGCTCGGGGCTCCGCGCGGTGCACGTATGAATGGAAGCATGACGGCGCGGCGGATGCAACGGTGCCGAGTGGTGCGTTCCGCCGCATGGGAGCAGCCTGCCGAAAGGGTGAAAATGGCGGAGGATCGGACTGGCCGGTGGCGCGTTTCGCCATTCGGTGCTTGCGCGGCCACCGCAAGCCACCTTAGGCATGGCTGTGCGTATGCCAACGATCGTCGGACCGGCGGACGCGATGAAACGGGACAGGAGCAGACCGGGTTATGGAAGCAGGCATGGATGAGCGGGAGCATGCGGCGAAGCTGCGCGCACTCGCGCTGGGGGCGCTGGGTGTCGTCTATGGCGACATCGGCACCAGCCCGCTCTACACGCTGCGCGAATGCCTGACCGAGGGCGGCGGCTTTCCGCTGGTGCCGGAGGTCATCCTGGGCGTGCTGTCGCTGATCTTCTGGGCGCTGATCATCACGGTGACGGTGAAGTATGTCGTCTTCGTCATGCGCGCCGACAACCAGGGGGAAGGCGGCATCCTGGCGCTGACCGCGCTGGCGCTGCGTGGCATGCGGCCGGGGCACCGGCGCACCGGCATCGTCATGGCCATCGGCGTGATGGGCGCCTCGCTGTTCTACGGCGACAGCCTGATCACCCCCGCCATCTCGGTGCTGAGCGCGGTGGAGGGACTGCATGTCGTGGCGCCTGCCCTGGACGACTATGTCATCCCCATCACGCTGACCATCCTGATCGGTCTGTTCGTGCTGCAGCGTTTCGGGACGGAGAAGGTCGGCCGGCTGTTCGGGCCGGTGATGCTGGTCTGGTTCATAACGCTGGCGGCGCTGGGCCTGTGGCAGATCGTGCGCTACCCCGGCGTGCTGGCCGCGGTCTGGCCCGGCCATGCCGTGGAAATGCTGTTCAATCATGGCTGGCACGGCTTCCTGCTGCTGGGGGCGGTGGTTCTGGCGGTGACGGGGGCCGAGGCGCTCTACGCCGACATGGGCCATTTCGGCCGCAAGCCGATCCGCGGCGCCTGGTACACCATCGTGCTGCCGTCGCTTCTGCTGTGCTATTTCGGTCAGGGCGCCCTGCTGCTGCACGAACCGGACGCCATTGAGAATCCCTTCTTCCATCTGGCGCCGGACTGGGCGCAGGTGCCGCTTCTGCTGCTGGCCACCGCGGCGACCATCATCGCCGGTCAGGCGGTGATCTCCGGCGCTTATTCGGTGACGCTGCAGGCGATGCATCTGCGCTATCTGCCGCGGATGGAGGTGATGCACACCTCGGAGCACGAGAAGGGCCAGATCTACATGCCGCAGCTGAACTGGCTGCTGCTGGCCGGCGTTCTCCTGCTGGTGCTGACCTTCCAGACTTCCAGCAACCTCGCCGCCGCCTATGGCATCGCGGTGACCGGCACGATGGTGGCGACGACGCTGCTGGCCTACAAGGTCGCGCGCTCGCTCGGTCGCTGGAAGCTGTGGCAGGCGGTGCTGGCGCTGGCGGTGTTCCTGACCGTCGACATGGCGCTGTTCCTAGCCAACCTCGTCAAGGTGGAGGAGGGCGGCTGGTTCCCGCTGGTGGTGGGTGCTGCGGTCTTCCTGCTGATGGCGACATGGCGGCGCGGGCGCGAGGTGGTGCGCAAGCGGCTGGCCGAGGATGCGCTGCCCTTCGACCTGCTGGTGGAACGGCTGAAGAGCGGGTCGGTGCAGCGGGTTCCGGGCACCGCCGTGTTCCTGACCGGCAACCCGCGCGGCCTGCCGCCGGGGCTGCTGCACAGCCTGAAGCACTACAAGGTGCTGCACCAGCGCGTCGTGCTGCTGACCGTCGACATCGAGGACGTGCCCCATGTGCCGGACGAGCGGCGCTTCGAACTGAAGGCGCTGTCGGCCGGATTCTTCCGGCTGATCGTCCATTTCGGCTTCAAGGACGAACCCGACATCCCGCAGGCGCTGGAAACCAAGCGCATTCCCGGCCTGCCGTTCGAGCCGATGGAAACCACCTATTTCGTCAGCCGCGAGACGCTGATCCGCAGCCACGGCAAGCTCGGCCTGCCGCGCTGGCAGGAACCGCTGTTCATCTTCCTGTCGAAACTGTCGACCAGCGCGTCGGAGTATTTCTGCATCCCGCCCAACCGGGTGGTCGAGCTGGGCATGCAGCTGGAGATATAGGGCAGAGTTTGCCGGCCAAAATTACCGGCCAAATTTACCGCTGGGGGGGCGGCGGGCGGGGGCAGATTCTGCCACCCCCGCCCGAAGGCCGTTACCAGACGATCGACACCGGCGGCTTGTAGGCGGAGGCGGCGAACATCTGCCGCACCGCCAGTTCCAGCTTGATCTGCGCCTCCGACTTCTTGACGAAGCACAGGTCGATGCCGCCCAAGGGCTTCACCACGCAGCCGGAGCGGCTGAGGTTGCGCAGCGCCGCCTGGGACGCCTGCTGCTTTTCCTCGGGGATGGCGGTGACGGTGGCCGATCCCTCCGGCGGCCGGACGACGTAGAGCTCGAATTTCGGCATGGGCACTCTCCGTTCTGACGAAACGTCGGGTGCCCATCGCAAGCGCCGGGCCAACTCCTGCTATGAGGTCAGCGCCGTACCATCGGCGCCAGATCCTTGCGGATGCCCGCGTCGAGCCGGGCGTTCAGGTCGTCCATCATCCGCCGGGTGATCTCGAGGAAGGTCGCCTCGCGGTCGGCCAGCGAGATGTTCTCCGGCACGGTGGTGGAATGGGTGACGGTGGAGCGGGTCACGCCACGGAAGCCGCCATTGCCTGTGTCCGGCACCTCGCCGGTGATCTCCACCTCGATCCGGCCGTCATAGCGCTGGGCCTGATCGTTGGTGAAATAGCCGCTGATGCCCTTCTTGGTGGGCAGCGCCACCTCGACGATGCTGGCGTCGCGGATGGTGACGCGCACGCGGCCTGTCCCGCCGGCCGCCTGCAGCCGCTCCGCCGCCCAGCGCCGCACCGCCTCGGCCGGCGGCACCGCGGAGCGTCCCTCCACATGCTTGGCCCCCATCGGGCGGTAGGCATCGGCCACGTCGATGGTGCCGGCATTCAGCACGATCGGCCCGAAATTGGAGAAATCGACGGGCCGCGGCGCCGGCCGGGGCGGGGCGCTCTGGCAGGCGGCAAGCAGGAGGGTGGCCGTTCCGGCGGCAAGGGCAAGGCGGCGCGACAGCATGGGGGCTCCGGGTGAGGGAGGGGGTGGACAAGTGCGGCGGCACTATAGCCGGCATGCCCGGCCTCTGCATCACGCCCATTCCGGTGAACGCCTTCCGGACTGCTTCAGCCGTCCGGGAGATCTTCCCCCAGTGTTGCGAGCAGGACCGGCAGGTCGCGGGCGCCGTGAAGGATGCGGACGATCAACGGCGGCTGGCGCTCGGCATTGTAGACGACGATATAAGGGAAGCCGGTCAGGCTGAGGAAGCGATAGGCCGGGGCGGCCAAGTCCGGGCGTTGCGTTCCGACCAGTCTATGGGTGCCGATGCGCTCCGCTGTGCGGGCGATGGTATCGCGCAAGGCGCGGGCGGCGCCTGGATTATCCTGGGCGATCCAGCGGATCGCCGCCAGCAGATCACGGCGCGCCGCCGGCGACAGCAGCGCCGTGGTCATTGGCTGCGGTGGTCGGCGCGGGAGTCGATTGCAGAGTTGATGGCGGAGTCGACGATTGCGTCCGCTTCGGCCAGCACATCGTCGATGGCGACGCTGCCGTCACGGTCCGCTTCGGCCTCGGCCTGGAGCAGCATGGCGTTGAAAGTCCGCCGCCGCTCCTCGGCTTCCTGCAGCAGCCGCAGGCCGGAACGCACCACTTCGCTCACATTGTTGTAGCGTCCGCCTTCGACACAGTCGCGGGCGAACCGCTCCAACTCAGGGGTGAGATGCACGTTGGTCGCCATCGCCGCCTTCCCCATGAAGATCATATGTCAAGCTTTGACATGGAGTATGGGCGAGGCCGGCGGGGAGCGCAAGCGGACAGCCGGCGCCTTTCGGCACCGGCCGCCTTCACATCGCTTACGCGCCATACACGCGGTCGAGATCCGCGTCGGTGAAGTGGTAGTCGGTCGAGCAGAACTGGCAGGTCACCTCGACCCGGCCGTCGTCGATCTTCAGTTCCTGCACCTCTTCGCGGGGCAGGCTGCGCAGCATGTTCTCCACCCGCTCGCGCGAGCAGCGGCAGCCGAAGCGCAGCGCGTGGCCCTCATAGACCCGCACGCCGTCCTCGTGGAACAGGCGATAGAGCAGGTCCGACGCGGCGAGGTCGGTCGACAGCAGCTCGTCGCCGGTGACGCTGGCCATCAGCACCATGGCGCGGCGCCAATCGTCTTCCTTGTCGGACGCGACCAGACCCTGCTCCTGCGGCAGGCGCTGGATCATGATGCCGCCGGTGCGCCACTGGCCGGGGGTGCCGTCCGGCTTCACCTCGCGGTCGACCGAGACGGTCAGGCCGGTGTCGATCTGCTCGGACTGGCGGAAGTAATGCTGGACGCAGTCGGTCAGCGTCTTGCCGTACAGCTCGACGATGCCCTGGTAGCGGTCGGTGTCGGGGCCCTGGTCCACCGTGAAGGCGATGTAGCCCTTGCCGAGCAGGGCCGCGGCCGGCGCGATCTCCACGTCGGCTTCGGCCTTGGCGACCGCCTCCGGATCGAACTGGGCATAGGCGCGCACGTCGCCGACCGAGGTGACGTCGGCCACCATCAGGCGGATCGGCCCTTCGCCCTTGGTCTGCAGCGTGAAGATGCCCTCGTACTTCAGCATGCTGGCGAGCAGCACGGCGAGCGTCGCCGTCTCCGCCAGGAAGCGGGCGACGGTGGGCGGATAGTCGTGGCGGGTCAGGATCTCGTCGATGGCCGGCCCCAGCTTGACGACGCGGCCGCGCAGGCGCGACGCCTCGATCTGGAACGGCAGGACGAAATCATCGGTGAGCGGGCGGACGGACGGATCGTCCATAGGGCGGATTCCTTAAGACAGAGACCGGCGATGCAGGCGTAGGGCCGAAGATCGGGGCGGACGAGGGCCGAATCAAGGCCGGCAGGGCACCCATGCATGGGGGTGGCCTGTGGTGTGGGGAGGTTGGACCCCCACCTGACCTCCCCCGCTCTCAGCGGACCTACGGTCCGCCTGCCGCGTCAGCACAAAGCATAGCTTTGTGCGAGAGCTGGGCGGGGGAGGGACTGCCGCCGCTCTCCCGTTTCAGCACTTGTTCCCTCCCCGCCCAGCGGGGGAGGGTTAGGGTGGGGGTCTAACGCAAGAAGAACGTCAGTCCAGCACGCCCATGCACCAGCCGAGGATGGCCTTCTGGGCGTGCAGGCGGTTTTCCGCCTCGTCCCAGACCACGGAATGGCGGCCATCGATCACGCCATCGGTCACTTCCTCGTTCCGGTGGGCCGGCAGGCAGTGCATGAACAGCGCGTCCGGGTGGGCGTGCGCCATCAGCGCCTCGTTCACCTGATAGGGGCCGAGGATCGCCGCGCGCTCGTCCACGTCGGTGTTGTGCATGGAGGCCCAGGCGTCGGTGATGACGCATTCGACCCCGCGCACCGCCTCTTCCGGCGATTCGGTGACCACCAGACGGCCGGTGCCCTCGCGCTCGGCCCAGGCCAGCAGCTCCGGCGACGGGCCGTAGACGGTGGGGCAGGCCAGACGCAACTCGAAGCCGAAGCGGACGGCGGCGTGGGCCCAGCTGACCGCGACATTGTTGCAGTCGCCGACCCAGGCGACGGTCCGGCCGTTGATCGGACCGCGATGCTCCTCGAAGGTCATCAGGTCGGCCATGATCTGGCAGGGGTGGGTCTGGTCGGTCAGGCCGTTGATGATCGGGATGCTGGCATGGGCCGCCAGCTCATGCACCCGCTCCTCGCCGGTGGTGCGGACCATCACGGCGTCGACGAAGCGCGACAGCACGCGGGCGGTGTCGCCGATGGTCTCGCCGCGGCCCAGCTGCATGTCGTCGGGCTTCAGCACCACGACGTTGCCGCCGAACTGCTGCATGCCGACCTCGAACGACACGCGGGTGCGGGTCGAGGGCTTCTCGAAGATCAGGGCGAGCGAGCGGCCGGCCAGCAGGGTGGAATGGGCCAGCCGGTCCTTCTTCAGGTCGGCCTTGATGCGCACGGCATGGTCGAGCAGGCGGCGCAGCGTGGCGCCGTCCAGCCGGTCGATGTCGAGGAAATGCCGAACGCCATTATCGGCCGTGTTGTTGTCGCCGCTCATCCCACGCACTCCTGCGCCGTCCGGTCGAGAATCCCGACGGCTTCGTCCACTTCGGCTTCGCCGATGTTCAGGGGCGGCAGCAGCCGCACCACATTGTCGCCGGCCGGGACCGACAGCAAGCCGTTGGCGCGCAGCTTCGCCACCACCTCGCCCACCGGCTGGCCGAGCTTCAGGCCCAGCATCAGGCCCTGGCCGCGCAGTTCCAGGAACAGCGACGGATGCCTGGCGATCAGCTCCTCCAGGCGGCCCTGCATGGTGGCGGAGGTCTTCTGGACGGTGTCCAGGAAGCCCGGCGCCAGCACGACGTCCAGCACGGCGTTGCCGACGGCGGTCGCCAGCGGGTTGCCGCCATAGGTCGAACCGTGGGTGCCGGCGGTCATGCCCGACGCCGCGCGTTCGGTCGCAAGGCAGGCGCCGAGCGGGAAGCCGCCGCCGATGCCCTTGGCGACGCACATGACGTCCGGCGTGATGCCGGCCCATTCATGGGCGAACAGCTTGCCGGTGCGGCCCATGCCGCACTGGATCTCGTCCAGGAACAGCAGCAGGCCATGCTCGTCGCACAGCGCGCGCAGGCCGCGCAGGAACTCCACCGAGCCGGCGCGGATGCCGCCCTCGCCCTGGATCGGCTCGACGCAGATGCCGCCGGTCGCGGGCGTGATCGCGGCGCGCACGGCGTCGAGGTCGCCGAAGGGCACCTGGTCGAAGCCGTCCAGCAGCGGGTCGAAGCCGTGGATCAGCTTCTCCTGCTTGGCGGCCGAGATGGCGCCCAGCGTGCGGCCGTGGAAGGCCTGCTCGAAGGTGATGATGCGGTTCTTCTGCGGGTTGCCGGACTCATAATGGTACTTGCGGACGGTCTTGGCGCCGCATTCCCACGCTTCCGCACCCGAATTCGTGAAGAACACGGTGTCGGCGAAGGTCGCCTCGGTCAGGCGCTTGGCCAGGCTCTCCTGCCCGGCGACCCGGAACAGGTTGGAGGTGTGCCACAGCTTGTTCGCCTGCTCGGTCAGCTTTTCCACCAGATAGGGATGCGCGTGACCCAGGGCGTTCACCGCGACGCCGGCGGCGAAGTCGAGGAATCGTCGCCCGTCGGTCGCGTAGAGATACGGACCTTGACCACGCTCGAACACGACGTCGGCGCGGGCGTATGTGGGCATAACGACGGGGATCACGGCTTTGGTCTCCCAAAAAGGAAAATCCGGCGGCCATGCCTGACCGCCGGGAACGGCAAATATCCGGAGATTGATGGGTTCTGTCAACGGACAGGTCGGAAAAGGCGCAAGCGCTGCGGAAACTTCACGCCTTCAGCTTGTAACCGGTCTTGAACATGCGCCAGGCCAGCCACCACAGCCCGGCATTCACCCCCAGCATCACGGCGACACCCAGCCAGCGCGACCCGTCGGACACCCCGATGAAGCCGTAGCGGAAGCCGTCGATCATGTAGAAGAAGGGGTCGAAATGGGCGACCCACCAGAAGACGGGCGGCAGGGTCTCGACCGAATAGAAGGTGCCGGACAGGAAGGACAGCGGCGTCACCACGAAGTTGGTCACCGCGGCGATGTTGTCGAACTTCTCCGACCAGACGCCGCCGACCAGACCCAGCAGCGACAGCAGCATCGACGCCATCACCGCATGGAACAGCACGAAGCCCGGATGCGGCATGTGCATGGGGATCACCGCCCAGATGGCGAGGCCCGTCACCAGACCGACCACGAGGCCGCGGGTGATGCCGCCGAAGACGAAGCCGCTGACCAGCTCCATCGGCGACAGCGGCGGCATCAGGATGTCGACGATGTTGCCCTGGACTTTGGCGATCACGATGGAGGAGGAGGTGTTGGCGAAGGCGTTCTGCACCATCGCCATCATGATCAGGCCGGGCGCCAGGAACTGCAGATAGGGCGTTTCCCCCACCATCCGCACGGCGGAGCCGAGCGACAGGGCGAACACCGCGTAAAAGAGCAGGGTCGTCACCACCGGCGCCCAGACGGTCTGCTGGTGCACCTTGACGAAGCGTCGTACCTCGCGTGCGTAGAGCGTCCACAGGCCGATCCAGTTGACGGAACCGACGTTGCGCGGCATGGGAGGAAGGGGAAGGGTCATCGCGTCACGATCTGCCTTTTGGGTACCGGCGCCGGCAAGGCCACAGACTGCCGAGAAGGTCACGGACTGTACTGGCGGCCCGCCCATCCGGCAACCGCCGCCGCCGAAGGGACTGCCATGAACACCGACGACAAGCGCCCATCCCCGCCGGCCCGCAAGCCGCCCAAGCGGGTCACGCCGCAGTATCTGGAGAACGCGGCGCTGCATTATCTGGAACGCTTCGCCAGCTCGACGGCCAACCTGCGCCGGGTGCTGATGCGCAAGGTCGACCTGTCGGCCAAGGCCCACGGCACCGACCGGGAGGAGGGCGCCCGCTGGATCGACGAGCTGCTGGCCCGCTATGTCCGCAGCGGCCTGCTGAACGACGAGACCTATGCCCGCATGCGGACGGAGAGCCTGCACCGCCGCGGCGCCTCCACCCGGCTGATCGCCCAGAAGCTGGCCGGCAAGGGCATCGGCCGCGACGAGGCCGACCGGGCGCTGGACAGCCTGCGCGAGGATGTCGGGCCCGACCTGGATTTGACCGCGGCGCTGGCGCTGGCCAAGCGGCGGCGGCTGGGGCCGTACCGGCGGCCGGAGCAGCGCGAGGCCCACCGCGAGAAGGACATGGCGGCGCTGGGGCGGGCCGGCTTCGGCTATGAGGTCGCCCGCCGGGTGGTGGATGCGGAGGACCCGGAGGAGCTGTTGGGGGAGTGAGTTCTCTCCCGGCGCCCCCTCCCTAACCCTCCCCCGCTGGGCGGGAGAGGGGACTGCCGCCGCTCTGGCAGCTACGTCACGCCAACAAGCATCCTACCCCCTCTCCCGCGATCGGATCGGCCTTTGGCCGACCGAGGGCGGGGGAGGGATGGGGAGGGGGCAACCGGCGCAACAACACACCCCCAGAAACGACGAAACGCGCGGCACCCTTTCGGATGTCGCGCGCCGCTCTCTTACCGGGAGTCGGAATCGTCCTGTACGCGTCCTAAATTTCGTCAGCGGAGCGGCAAGCGCCCCGCCTCAGCACACCAAACGCGCCCCAGAATCGGGGAAGCGATCAGGCCGCAGCCTGCTGCTTCTCCTGCGCCTTGGAGATCCGGCGCTTCAGGCGACGGGCATCCAGGCTCAGCACGGCGTCCTTCGCATCGAGCAGGAAGGCGTCGAGGCCGCCCTTGTGCTCGATCGAGCGGATCGCGTTCACCGAGAGGCGCAGACGCACCAGCTGCCCCAGGCTGTCGCTCAGCAGCGACGTTTCCTGGAGGTTCGGCTGGAAGCGGCGGCGATTCTTGTTGTTGGCGTGGCTGACGTTGTTGCCAAACTGCGTGCCCTTGCCGGTCACGGAGCACCGACGTGCCATCGGACTGATCCTTTATTTTAGCAAATGAAACCCGGTAACGGACGGCCTGCCGCCCGAAGGAGGCCGCTATATAGTCGAACAAAAGCGCCGTCGTCAAGCCTGTCATCAAGCCGGGATCCGCGATGAACCGATCAATAGCCGAGTCGTCGCGGGAGTGTGGAGAGTCGAAGCGCGGCGGCCTCTTCGATCAGGCGAAGAGACGCGCCGCGCCAATCTTGTGCCGACGGGTGTCAGTTCACGGTGGGGGAGGTCTTCGACGCCGGCTTGCCGGCGCGGCGCGGCGCCGGCTTGACCGCGGCCTTCACCTCGGCGGCGATGGCGGCTGCGGGAGCGGCGGTCTCCGCCTTCACCGCTTCGACCAGTTCCTTCACCGGCACATCGACCGATTCGGCGGTCGATTCGGCGGCCGGGGCGGCCACCGGAGCGATCTCGGCGGTCACGGCCGGAACCGGGGCGGGCGTCGGAGCGGCCTGCGGCGCCTCGACGACCGGAGCCGGAGCGGGGGCTTCGACCTTCACTTCGGGCTTCGGAGCCTCGACCTTGGGGGCCTCGACCTTCGGAGCGGCGACCGTCAGCGGAGCTTCGGCCTTCGGGGCCGGAGTGGCGGCGGGAGCGGTGTCGGCGGCCGGCACCGGCAGAGTGGTGATCTCGGCGGCGATCTTGGTGGAGACGTCCAGGAAGCCCTGAACGCTCTCGGTCACGCGGGCCTGGGTGGTGGACAGCCAGTCGCGCTGCAGTGCCGCCAGATCGGCGGGGGTGCGCGCCTTGCCCAGCCCGGCGGCCAGACGACTGGCGTCGCCGACCGACGCGGTCACGCCGTCGAACCAGCGGCGATAGCCGTCCTGGACCAGGGTGGCGACGCGGGCGGATTTGGCGGCAGTGGTTTGGGCGTTGGTCTTGAGCAGGGTCAGGACGGCGGCGGGGGTCGGCTGAGCGGTCATGGCGTTGTCTCCCGTGGAAAAGGCACATTGGCGGAAACGGAAAGGCCGCTCCGGCGTAACCCCAGGAGACCGCGGGCACCCCGGCCCAGACGACGGACGCGAATCGACAAGATCGAATCGGCGCACGTCGCCCCTTTCCCGCCCGATGCAGAATAGCCCTACGGTTGGTGCGGTGCAACGGATTTGTTGCGGTGCAACATAAGCTGAACGGGTTATGCGCCGCCCGTTTGGCCGAGGAAGCGCCCGAGAAGGGTATGGGCCGCCGCGGTCGGAATGGTGGTGCCGGCGGTCACCTCCGCCTCGAGTCGCGCCAGATCGGCCCTGACGGCGGGATGGGCGCGGAAGCGGTCGATCAGCGTCTCGCGGATCTCGCTCCACAGCCAGGCGCGGGCCTGTTCTGCCCGGCGGGTGGCGCGGGCGCCGTTGGCCTCGGTCAGCGCCTTGTGCTCGCCGATGGTGTCCCACACTGTGTCGATGCCGACCTTCTGGAAGGCGGAGCAGCTGAGCACCGGCACACGCCAGTCGCCATGGCGCAGCAGGGCCAGGGCGTGGCGGTAGTCGGCGACGGTGTGGCGGGCGGTGGCGGCGAGGTCGCCGTCGGCCTTGTTGACGACGACGAGGTCCGCCAGTTCGACGATGCCCTTCTTGATGCCCTGCAACTCGTCGCCGCCGGCCGGCAGCAGAAGCAGCATGAACAGGTCCACCATGTCGGCGACCGCGGTCTCCGACTGGCCGACGCCGACCGTCTCCACCACGATGACGTCGAAGCCGGCGGCCTCGCAGATCAGCATCGCCTCGCGCGTGCGCCGCGCCACGCCGCCCAGCGTCGCCCCGGCGGGGGAGGGGCGGATGAAGGCGTCAGGCTCGCGCGACAGATCGACCATGCGGGTCTTGTCGCCCAGGATCGAGCCGCCGGTGCGCTGCGACGACGGATCGACCGCCAGCACCGCGACCTTGTGCCCCAGCCCGATGACATGCAGCCCGAACGCCTCGATGAAGGTCGATTTGCCCACCCCCGGCACGCCGGAGATGCCGAGTCGCACCGAGTTGCCGGTGTGGGGCAGCAGCGCCGCCAGCAGCGCGTCGGCGGTGGCGCGATGGTCGGCGCGCGTCGATTCGATCAGCGTGATCGCGCGGGCCAGCGCCCGCCGGTCCCCCGACCGGACGGCTTCTGCGAGGCGGGCGGCGTCTTGCGGGGCGGTGTCGGTCATGGCGGCGCGTGGGTCAGTGCGAGGGGAGGGCTACCCTACCCGTGGAGCCGCTCGGGATAAAGCCTTTGGCGGAGTGGCGGGTTGTTCCGGGCGGTGCGGTTTCGGCGCGTGGGCTTTCCACGGATTTCGCGGATTGGGGCACGGATTTCACGGATGTGGCGTTCTGAAGCGACGGCCATCGGGAAAAGCCGAAGCGTCGCCAAGTTCAGAAAAATCCGTGTAATCCGTGTCGAAATCCGTGAAATCCGTGGAGATCTTGTCCGTATCCCACGCACCGGGGGGATCACGGCCGTCTCACGCCCCCCTCACGTCCGCACCGCCGGCGACTCCACGGCTTCGAGGTTCAGCGCGGCGGCGAGCAGGGCGCGGGTGTACTCCTCGCGCGGCTCCTCGAAGATGCGCTGGGTCGGGCCCTGTTCGACCACCTTGCCGTCCTTCATCACCATGACGTGGCTGGACAGTGCCCGCACCACCCGCAGATCGTGGCTGATGAACAGGTAGGCGAGGTTGTGGCGGGCCTGGATGTCGCGCAACAGGTCGACGATCTGCGCCTGCACCGACATGTCGAGCGCCGAGGTCGGCTCGTCCAGCACGACGAATTTCGGCTTCAGCACCAGGGCGCGGGCGATGGCGATGCGCTGGCGCTGGCCGCCGGAGAACTCGTGCGGGTAGCGGTTGCGCGCCTCCGGCGGCAGGCCGACCTCCTCCAGCGCGCGAGCGACCATCGCCTCGCGTTCCTTGCTGTCACCGATGCCGTGGATGCCCAGCCCCTCGCCGATGATCTGGCCGACCGACAGGCGGGGCGACAGGCTGCCATAGGGGTCCTGGAAGACGATCTGCATCTCCCGCCGCAAGCCCCGCAGGCGCTTCGGCTGCCAGCCCTGGATGTCGGTGCCGTCGAAGCGGATGGCGCCCTCGCTGGCATGCAGGCGCAGCAGCGCCAGACCCAGCGTCGTCTTGCCCGATCCCGATTCGCCGACGACGCCGACGGTGTGGCCGCGGCGGACCGCCACGTCGACGCCGTCCACCGCCTTGATATGGCCGACGGTGCGGCGCAGCAGGCCCTTCTTGATCGGGAAATAGACCTTCAGCTTGTCGGCGGCCATCACCTCCGCCGCGTCCTCGGGCGGCGACAGCGGGTTGCCGCGCGGCTCGGCCGACAGCAGTTTCTGGGTGTAGGGGTGGCGCGGGCGGATGAACAGGTCGTCGACCTTGGCCTGCTCGACGATCTCGCCCTGGTTCATCACGCAGACGCGGTCCGCCATCTTGCGCACCACGCCCAGGTCGTGGGTGATCAGCAGCAGCGCCATGCCGAAGCGGCTCTGCAGATCCTTCAGCAGCGCCAGGATCTGCGCCTGGATGGTGACATCGAGCGCCGTCGTCGGCTCGTCGGCGATCAGCAGGTCGGGTTCGTTGGCGAGCGCCATGGCGATCATCACGCGCTGGCGCTGGCCGCCCGACAGCTCGTGCGGGTAGGCGGTCAGCCGCTTTTCCGGGTCGGGCAGGCCGACGAGACGCAGCAGCTCCAGCGTGCGGGCGCGGGCGGCGGCGGTCGACAGGCGCTTGTGCAGGAACAGGGTCTCGTTGATCTGCCGCTCGATGCTGTGCAGCGGGTTCAGCGAGGTCATCGGCTCCTGGAAGATCATGGCGATGCGGTTGCCGCGCACCTGCCGCAGGGTCCGCTCGTCGGCTCCGAGAAGCTCGGTGTCGCGGAAACGGATCGAGCCGGCGGGATGGTGCGCCATCGGGTAGGGCAGCAACTGCAGGATCGACAGAGCCGTGACCGACTTGCCGGAGCCCGATTCGCCGACGAGCGCCACCGTCTCGCCCTTCTGGATGTCGAAGGACACGCCCTTGACGGCCTGCGTCGCACCGGCGCCGGACCGGAAATCGACACGCAGGCCCCGCACGGACAGCAGGTCGGGGTTGGGGGGCATGGTGGTCATGTCGGGCTCTTAACGGTCGTCATCGTCACTCCGCCGCCTCCTTGCGCGCCGCCGTCGCCGCGGCGGCCTCGCCGGGCAGCGCAGTGGACATCTGTGCGATGGTCTTGCGCGGGTCGAAGGCGTCGCGCACCGCCTCGCCGATGAAGATCAGCAGGCTCAGCATGATCGCCAGAACGAAGAAGGCGGTCAGGCCCAGCCAGGGCGCCTGCAGGTTGGCCTTGCCCTGGGCCAGCAGCTCGCCCAGCGAGGGCGATCCCGGCGGCAGGCCGAAGCCCAGGAAGTCCAGCGCCGTCAGCGTGGTGATGGAGCCGTTGAGGATGAAGGGCATGAAGGTCAGCGTCGCCACCATCGCGTTGGGCAGCACATGGCGCACCATGATGGTGACGTCGCCGGCGCCCAGCGCCTTGGCGGCGCGCACGTAATCGAGGTTGCGTGCCCGCAGGAACTCCGCCCGCACCACATGGACAAGGGCAGTCCACGAGAACAGCAGCAGCAGTCCCAGCAGCCACCAGAAGGTCGGCGTCACCACGCTGGCCAGGATGATGAGGAGGAACAGGGTGGGAAGCCCCTGCCAGATCTCGATGAAGCGCTGGAACAGCAGGTCGGTCAGCCCGCCGAAATAGCCCTGCACCGCGCCGGCCGCCACGCCCACGACGGAGGAGAAGGCGGTAAGCACCAGACCGAACAGCACCGAGATGCGGAAGCCGTAGATCAGCCGTGCCACCACGTCGCGCCCCTGGTCGTCGGTGCCCAGCCAGTTGTCGGCGGACGGCGGGGCGGGGGCGGGGACCGGCAGGTTGTAGTTGATGGTCCGGTAGCTGTAGGGGATCGGCGGCCAGACCATCCAGCCCTTGGCCTGGATCAGGTCGCGGACATAGGGGTCGCGGTAATCGGTCTCCGTCTCGAACTCGCCGCCGAAGGTGGTCTCCGGATAAGTCTGAAAGACCGGCCAGTAATACTGGTTCTCGTATTCGACCAGCAGCGGCTTGTCGTTGGCGATGAACTCCGCCCCCAGCGAGAGGACGAACAGCACCAGGAAGATCCAGAAGGACCAGAGGCCGCGGCGGTTCGCCTTGAAGTTGGCCAGCCGGCGCCGGGTCAGCGGAGTCATCACACCCTCCGCGATTCGAAGTCGATGCGGGGATCGACCATCACATAGGTGATGTCGCCGACCAGATTCATGATCAGCCCCAGCAGCGTGAAGAAGTACAGCGTGCCGAACATCACGGGATAGTCGCGGTTGATCGCCGCCTCGAAGCCCAGCAGCCCCAGCCCGTCGAGCGAGAAGATCACCTCGATCAGCAGGGCGCCGGTGAACAGGATGCCGATGAAGGCGCCGGGGAAGCCGGCGATGACGATCAGCATGGCGTTGCGGAAGACATGGCCGTACAGCACGCGGTTTTCCGTCAGGCCCTTGGCGCGGGCGGTGATGACGTACTGCTTGCCGATCTCCTCCATGAAGGAGTTCTTGGTCAGCATGGTCAGGCCGGCGAAGCCGCCGATCACCATCGACAGAACCGGCAGCGCCATGTGCCAGAAATAGTCGAGCACCTGCTTGTACCAGGGCAGGCTGCCCCAATTGTCCGACACCAGCCCGCGCAAGGGGAACCAGTCGAGATAGCGGCCGCCGGCGAACACCACGATCAGCAGCACGGCGAACAGGAAGCTGGGGATGGCGTAGCCGACGATGACCACGCCGCTGGTCCAGACGTCGAAGGGCTGGCCGTCGCGCACCGCCTTGGCGATGCCCAAGGGAATGGAGACCAGATAGACGATCAGCGTCGTCCAGATGCCGAGCGAGATCGACACCGGCATCTTTTCCAGCACCAGATCGACCACGCGGCGGTCCCGGAAGTAGCTGGTCCCGAAATCGAACACGATGTAGTTCGACATCATGTGGATGAAGCGTTCGTGGATCGGCTTGTCGAAGCCGAATTCCTTCTCCAGCTGCTTGATGAAGGCGGGGTCCAGGCCCTGGGCGCCGCGATACTTGCCGCCGCTATCGCCGGCGGTCTGGTTCTGGCGCTGGGCGGTGTTGGCGTCGCCGCCGGCGGTGCCGCCGATGCGCGACGTCGCTTCCACCGCCGTGCCCTGGACGCGGGCGATCATCTGCTCGATCGGGCCGCCGGGGGCGATCTGCACGATCAGGAAATTGATCACCATGATCCCGAACAGGGTGGGGATGATCAGCAACAGGCGGCGGATGATGTAAGCCAGCATCGCAGGTGTCCCGACCCTCCCCAATCCTCAAGGAAACGGCAGCTTAGACCAGACCGTTGTGCATGTCAGACAGTTCAGGGGCCCGTGCGGCGCGCGCTGTTGGCGAGCTTGGCGTTCTTGTCCGCATCGACCCACCATGTGTCGGAGAAGCCCAGGCCGTATTTCGGGGCAACCGCCGGATGGGAGAAACGGTTCCAATAGGCGACGCGGTACACCGTGTCGTGCCAGTGCGGGATGACGTACCAGTTCCACAGCAGCACGCGGTCCAGCGCCCGGGTGGCGGTGATCAGCGCCTCGCGGTCGGGGGCGGCGATCAGCGTCTCCACCAGCTTGTCGATCGCCGGGTTCTTGATGCCGATGGCATTGCGGCTGCCGGGCTGGTCGGCGCGCGAGGATTCCCAGTAATCGCGCTGTTCGTTGCCGGGCGACAACGACTGCGCGAACCGCTCGATAATCATATCGTAATCGAAATTATCGGTGCGGTTCTGGTACTGCGCGCTGTCGACCACGCGGATCTGCGCTTCGATGCCGGCACGCTCCAGGTTGCGGACGAAGGGCTGGACGATACGCTCCATGTCGGCCTGCACCAGCAGGATCTCGAAGCGGAAGGGCTGGCCCTGCGCGTTGGCCAGCTTGCCGTTCTTCAACTCCCAACCGGCGTCCTTCAGCAGGCCGAGTGCCGTGCGCAGGTTGCCGCGGATGTTGCCGCTGGCGTCGGTCTTCGGCGGCTCGTAGGGCTTGGTGAACACCTCGTCCGGGATCTGGCCGCGGAACGGTTCCAGCAGCTTCAGTTCGGCGGGCGAGGGCAGGCCGGTCGCCGCCAGTTCGGTGTTGGCGAAATAGCTCCTGGTGCGCTGGTAGAGGCCGTAGGACAGGTTGGCGCGCGTCCATTCATAGTCGAACAGGTAATTCAGCGCCTCGCGCACGCGGCGGTCCTGGAAGATCGGGCGGCGGATGTTGAAGACGAAGGCCTGCATGCCCTGCGGGTCTTCGTGCTTCAGCTCCTCCTTCACGATCTGGCCGTTCTGCACCGCCGGGACATTGTAGCCGGTGGTCCAGTTCTTCGAGGAATTCTCCAGCCGGAAATCATAGGCGCCGGCCTTGAACGCTTCGAACGCCACGTCGAGATCGCGGTAATAGTCGTAGCGGATGCGGTCGAAATTGTAGCGGCCGCGGTTGATCGGCAGATCCTTGGCCCACCAGTCCTTCACCCGCTCATAGGTGATGGCGCGGCCGGGCTGGACGTCCACCACCTTGTAGGGACCGCTGCCGACCAGCGGCTCCAGCGTCGTGGTGGCGAAGTCGCGGTTGGCGAAGGTGTGCTTGGGCAGAACCGGCAGCTGGCCCATGATGACCGGCAGCTCGGGATTATTGCCATCCCGGAACGAAAATTTGACCGTCCGCTCGCCGGTCTTCTCCGCCTTCGTGACGTCGGCATAGTAGGTGCGGTAGAGCGGGTGGCCCTTTTCCCGCAACGTGTCGAAGCTCCAGATCACGTCGTCGGCGGTGACCGGCTTGCCGTCGTGGAAGCGGGCCTCCGGCCGCAGGGTGAAGGCGACCCAGGTGCGGTCGTCGGCGACCTGGATGGTCTCGGCCAGCAGGCCGTATTCGGTGATCGCCTCGTCGCCGTTGCTGGTGGTCAGGGTCTGGAAGACCAGCCCGGCCCCGGCGGCGGCCTGCCCGCGCAGGATGAAGGGGTTGAGGTTGTCGAAGCCGCCGAAGGCCATCAGCTTGACCTCGCCGCCCTTCGGCGCGTCGGGATTGACGTAGTCGAGATGCTGGAAGTCCGGCCCGTATTTCGGCTGGCCGTGCAGGGCCAGGGCGTGGCTGCCCTTTTCCTGCGCCGCGAGCGGGGACGCCAGCAGCAGAAGCGCCGCCATCGCCGCCCCTGCCTTCATTGCCGTCACGCCGGTGTTCAACCACCGCATCCGACAGGTCATGCCCGGTCCCCTCCCTCGATCATTGTCCAAAAATCGTTCAGCGTGATGGAGTTAGCCTCGCAATGGGGCGTCATCAAGGCTGCCCTGCCTTGCTAGCCGCATCGACCCACCATGTCGCCGGGAAATTGGTGCTGCGATAGGCCTGATCGTATTTCGGCCAGACCGGGGGATGGGCCAGCCACGCCTTGTGGGCGATCCAGCTTTCCGGATTGTGCCATTGCGGCACCATGTAGAAGCCCCACAGCAGGACGCGGTCGAGCGCGCGGGTGGCGGCCTGGACCGAATCGAGGTCCTTGGCGGCCAGCGCCTTTTCGATCAGCGCGTCGACGACCGGGTCATGGATGCCGGAATAGTTGGCCGATCCCCTGACGCCCGCCGCGGCAGAGCCGAAATAGCCCCGCAATTCGGTGCCGGGCGGGGTGAAGAAGGCGAGATTGACGATGATGGCGTCGAAATCGAATTCGTCCAGCCGCGCCTGATACTGGGCGGTATCGACAAGGCGCATGGTGGCGTCGATGCCGACGCGGCGCAGGCTCTCGATATAGGGCTGGATGACGCGGGTCAGCGCGCCGGTGCCGTCGAGGAACTCGATCGCCATCACCGCGCCGGTCTTCACGTTGGTCAGCTTGCCGTTGCGGACCTCCCAGCCGGCCTCCTTGAACAGGCGCGTCGCCTCGCGCACCTGGGCGCGGTTGTTGCCGCTGCCGTCGGTGGTCGGCAGGGTGAAAGGCTGGGTCAGCAGCCGCTCCGACAGCTGCGACTTGAACGGCTCCAGCAGGGCCAGCTCCGCCGGGCCGGGCGGCCCCTTGGCGCCGAAGTCGGAGTTGGGGAAGTTGCTGAGCGTCCGTTTGTACTGGCCGTACAGGATGTTCTTCTGGATCCAATCGAAATCGAACAGCAGGGCCAGCCCCTCGCGCACGCGGGGGTCGGCGAACTTGTCGCGGCGGGTGTTCAGTCGGAAGCCCTGGGCGCCCAGCGGCAGTTCGCTCGGCACCTCCAGCTTCACGACGCGGCCGTCGCTGACGGCAGGGAAGTCGTAGCCGGTGGTCCAGCGCTGCGCCCGGTATTCGCCGCGGAAATCATAGGCGCCGGCCTTGAACGCCTCGAACATCACGTCGTCGTCGCGGTAGAAGTCTTCCTTCACCGTGTCGAAATTGTAGAAGCCGCGGGCGGTCGGCAGATCCTTCGCCCACCAGTCGGCCACCCGCTCGTAGGTGATGGAACGGCCGGGATCGACACTCTTGATCCGGTAGGGGCCGCTGCCCAGCACCGGCTCCAGCGTCGTCTTGGAGATGTCGCGCCCCTGCGCCGTCCACCAATGCCTGGGCTGCGGCGCGAAGGTCGTGGCGAAGTCGATGATCGGCTTGATCTCCCCCGTGCCGGTCAGGGTGATCTTGAAGCGGCGGTCGTCCAGCGCCTCCACCTTGGCGGTGTGGTCGAGGAAGGACTTGAGAAAGGGCGCGCCGTGGGCCTGGATGGCGTCCCAGGTGAAGACGGCGTCGGCGCTGGTGATCGGCGTGCCGTCATGCCAGCGGGCACCCTGGCGCAGCGTGAAGATCGCCCAGCCGTAATCGTCGGGCACCTCCACGCTTTCCGCCAGATGGGCGTAGGCGGCGTCCAGCTCCCAGCCGGACCCGACCATCAGCGTGTCGGAGATCAGCCCCAGCGTCCGCGGCCGCACCCCGCGCAGGATCAGGCCGTTCAGGCTGTCGTAGGATCCCGGCTGCGACCCGGCCAGCGACACCGATCCGCCCTTGGGCGCGTCCGGGTTGACATGGGGGAAATGGGTGAAGCCCGGCTTGAACTGAGGCTCCCCGAACTGCTTCAGCGCGGTGACGGTCACGTTCGCGGCTTGTGCCGGCGTGAAGGCGGCCGGTGCGGCGAGGGTCAGGATCGTGGCGGCAACGGCGAGGAGGCGGCGCATCGGCGGTCCTGTGTCGGGAGCGGGCGTCTTGGTTAGATTGCCACGTCCGCGTCCCGGTCAAGCGCAATTCCGTCTCACGCTCCGCCGTTTCCCGCCGTCCGCCAGTGGTCGGCCATGCGGTCCATCAACTGGCGATAGCGACGGTCGGTCCGCATCAGTCTGCGCACCGACTTTCCGTTGCGCGGGTCGGCCAGCATCCAGGCTTCCGCCGCCGTCTGATGTTCGGGGTGGATGGACAACAGGTAGATGGCGGCCTGTTCCGGGGACGCAATGACCGTTTCCTTCAGCCCTTCCAGGATCGCGCCGACATAGAGCGGCAGGACCCTGCGGAAATCCTCCGGACCGCCGTCCGCCTCCGCGGCGTCCGCCGGGGCGGCACCGTCGCTCATCAGGGCCTGCCGTTCGGCCGCGGGCAGGGCGAAGAAGGCGTCGAGCCCCAGCAGCAGGTCGCAGACGGTCTTCTTGCGGACCATCCAGTTCGACCCGCCCGACACCCGCGCCGCCAGCCCTTCCAGGAATGGCCGCAGCTTTTCAGGTGACGTTTCGAAGACGGAACGGGTTGGCGGGGCGATGGCAGTCATTTCGGTTTCCGAATAGGCGTTTCTGCAAGCGGGTCAGCCAGCCCGATCAACCGGCCAGGGCCGCCATGGCGTCCCGGTGGGTCTGCGGATCGCCGGCAGCGATCACCCGGCCGCTGGAGTTGGCGTCGAGCGGCTTGCCCTCCCAATCCGTCATCAGGCCGCCGGCCCCGGTCACCACCGGCACCAGCGCCGCGAAGTCATAGAGCTTCAGCCCAGATTCGACGACGAGGTCGTAATAGCCGGACGCCAGCAGGCCGTAGGTGTAGCAGTCGCCGCCATAGGCCGCCGTCTTCACCTTGGCGGCGACGCGGCGGTAGGCATCGTAATCGCTGCCGGGGAACAGGTCGGGGGAGGTGGTGCCGAACATGGCGGCCGGCAGCCCGCCGGGGCAGGGGCGGACGCGCACCGTCTGGCCGTTGTGGGTGGTCGGGCGGCCCTCCACGCCGATCCAGCGGTCGCCGACGATGGGCTGGTCGATGATGCCCAGTACCGGGCGGCCATGGTGCAGCAGGGCGATCAGCGTGCCGAAGATCGGCCGGCCGGTGATGAAGGACTTGGTGCCGTCGATGGGGTCGATCACCCACACCCATTCGGCGTCCAGGTTCTTGGTGCCGTGCTCCTCGCCGTAGATGCCGTCGTCCGGGCGCTGGCTTTCGATGATGGTGCGGATGACATGTTCCGCCTCGCGGTCGGCGATGGTGACCGGCGAGGCGTCGGCCTTGTCGTCGATGGCGACGGGGGTGCGGAAATAGCGGCGGACCACGCTGCCGCTGGAGTCGGCCAACCGCTGGGCGAGCGCCACCATCGGGGCGGGGCAGGGTTCGGTCATGGTCGCTCCTTGAAGCTGCTGTCGATGTGAGTGCCGCATCCTAACGGCGTGGGCCCGCCCCGGAAACCCGAAAGCGCCCCGCCCACGCTGCGGCAATGGTCCGACCGGCCACCAGACAACTGGCCTTAAGGCAGGGCTTTCCGCCCGTCGCCGCTTGTGGCAGCCTCCACCGGCCATGACCGACCGACCCAACATCTACGCCGCCACGCCGATCGACCGCGCCTCCCTCCGCCGCAAGGACGAGGATTGGCTGACGGAGGCCTGGCTCGCGCCCGCATCCCGCGTCCTGCCGGTGTGGCAGACGAAGAGCTTCGTCGCCGGCCCGGACGACGCGCCGCGCGCCGTGCTGCTGCCGGCGGAGGGGCTGGACGCGGTGCCGATCTTCCTCGGCCTGATGGAGGACGGCGCCCCGCTCTTCGCCGTCGACCTGTCGATGGCGGAGGAGCCGGACGCCCTGCCAGCCCTGCGGGGTAACGGCCGCTTCGAGGATCTGCGCGCCGCCGGTCCGCTGATGCCGGAGGGGGAGGCGGCTCTGTGCGCCTACGCCCGCGGCATGGTGTGGTGGAACGCCCGCCATCGCTTCTGCGGAGTCTGCGGGTCGCCGGCGGCGTCGGCGGAAGGCGGGCATATGCGGCTCTGCACCAACCCGGACTGCGCCACCCACCATTTCCCGCGCACCGACCCGGCGGTGATCATGCTGGTTCATGACGGCGGCGACCGCATCGTGCTGGGCCGCCAGAGCCGTTTCCCGCCCGGCATGCATTCGGTGCTGGCCGGCTTCGTCGAGCCGGGCGAAAGCCTGGAAGACACCGTCGCCCGCGAGGTGTTCGAGGAGGTCGGGCTGACCGTGACCGACATCCAATACCGCTCGTCGCAGCCCTGGCCTTTCCCGTCGTCGCTGATGCTGGGCTTCACCGCGCGCGCCACCAGCTTCGACATCGACACCGGCAACGACGAGTTGGAAAGCGCCCGCTGGTTCGACCGCGACTTTCTGCGCACCCACACCCCCGACGAGACCTTCCGCCTCGCCCGCCCCGATTCGATCGCCCACCGCCTGATCCGGGAATGGATGGCGGAGGGGTGAGGAGGAGTTGGCCGGCCCGGTTCAGTCGAGGTCCGGATGCGGGCCTGGACCGGGCCAGAAGCGGTCGTCCAGCGCCCGCCCGCCATAGGGATTGACCGGCGGGAAGGTGCCGGCGGATAGGCCGGTCTCCAGCACCGCCTTCTGGACGGCCCGCTTGTAGAGCTTGGCATCCTCCAGCAACTCGGCGAGCAGCGGACGCAGGCTTGGGCTTTCCTCCACCACGTCTTCGATGCGGTGTCGCTGCTCGCCGATGGTTCCAAGCCAGCTGCCCGTGCGCATCGCCGGCTGGAACTGGTACTTGAGGAGATGGGTGAGCAGCACTTCAAGCCGGCTGCGCAGTTCTTGCCGCTTGGCCTTACCCATATCCTCCAGCTCTTCGGCTAGGTTGGCGCGGTCCAGCGCTGTGAGGGTGCCCGAACGAAGCAGCGCCGCCTGACGCTCGATCCAGGCGACGAAATCCTCGTCGTAAAGCCCGTCCTCCGGCGTGTCCGCAGCGAGCCTTGCCGGCGAAACGGGCCGTTCCACCGGTGGTTTGGACATGCCTCGGATCATGCGCATGGCTGGCCTGACGTATGGCAAGAATTGCGGAGACCGCAAAGCTTAACACGGAGCGGCGAGCCGGTCATGCGGCGTAAGGGTGGAGTCCCCCTCAATGCCGCCGCTGCGGTCCCGCGGCGCGTGTCGGGGAGCGGCGGCGGTCGAAGGGGTTGGGGTGGCGGGCGCAGGTGTCGTTGTAGAGCGTCATCAGCGACGCCGCCTCGGCCGGACGGCGGCGGCTGGCGCTGCACAGGTTGTCCCACACCATCTGGCGGACGGCCGCATCGCCCCAGGGCTCGTGCAGAAGCGAGGCACCCTTTTCCAGGGCGGTCATGAAGGGGAGATGTTCGTGGGCGGCGATCTGCGCCACCTCCTCCGCTTCCAGATCAGCCAAACCCAGGCAATCGTCCATCGTAAGCATGGCAACCTCCATCCGTGGCGCCATGGCCGTCGGCGGGGTTTCACCCGTCAGCCGCCGTGGTGTTCTGTTGTATTCGTGGACTTATGAAGCCGGCGCTTGCCGGTTCCCATTGTATAACAACTTCCGCTAATCCTGCCCAGCACCCGCCGGGCACGGCCACGGCTAAGTCGCGTCGCTGCGGCGGAATGACGCGTGGCGTGCGGCAGGTGCGAAAAGACTTGCGGCGTAGCGGGGGGTGTCGGCGGGAGGGGTCAGTCCTCGCCGACGCGCTGGCTTTCCTGGTAGCGGAAGGGGTTGGCCGGGTAGACGCCCAGGATCTTCACCTCGCGGGCGAAGAAGTCCAGCTCCTCCAGCGCGAGGCGCAGGGGGCGCTCGTCGGGATGGCCCTCCACGTCGGCGTAGAACTGGGTCTGGGTGAAGTGGCCGCCGACCATGTAGCTTTCCAGCTTGGTCATGTTGATGCCGTTGGTGGCGAAGCCGCCCAGCGCCTTGTACAGCGCGGCCGGCACGCTGCGGACGCGGAAGACGAAGGTCGTGATCGTCTTGCAGGAGCCCAGCGCCGGCAGCTTCGGCTCGCGCGCCAGGATCAGGAAGCGGGTGGTGTTGTGGGTCGCGTCCTCGATCCCGCTCTTCAGGATGTCGAGGCCATAGATCTCCGCGGCCAGCGAGGAGGCGATGGCGGCATGGCGCGGGTCGTTCATCGCGGCGATTTCCTTCGCCGCGCCTGCCGTGTCCGCGTGGTTGATCGGCTGCAGGCCCAGGCTGCGGATGGCGGTCTGGCACTGCGACAGCGCCTGGATGTGGCTGCGCACCGTCTCGATGCTGTCCAGCGTGGCGCCCTTGGGCGCCAGCAGTTGATGGTTCACCCGCTGGAAATGCTCGCCGATGATGTGAAGGCCGCCTTCGGGCAGCAGATAATGGTTGTCGGCGACGCGGCCTGCGATGGAGTTCTCCACCGGAATCATCGCCAGCGACGCCCGCCCCTCGCGCACCGCGGCGAAGGCGTCCTCGAAGGTGGCGCAGGGCATCGTCGTCATGGTCGGCCGCGCGTTGCGGCAGGCCAGATCGGAATAGGCGCCGGGGAAGCCCTGGAAGGCGATGATGTTGGACGTGGGCATGGACGGAGTTCCCCCGGCGGATCTTATAAGGCGGGTCTTTAGGGCGTCAGCCGCCCTTGCGGGCGGACGGCATCGTGTTTCAGCCGCCCTTGCGGGCGGACAGGAGGGCGCAGGCGCGCTCCAGGTCGGCGGGAGTATCGACACCCAGCGGAACCGCGTCAACGACCGCCGCGTCGATGCGCATGCCGTCGGCCAGCGCGCGCAGCTGCTCCAGCCGTTCGCGCTGTTCCAGCACCGAGGGCGGCAGCGACACGAAGCGCTCCAGCGCCGCCCGGCGGTAGGCGTAGAGGCCGATGTGGTGGTGGAGCGGCCCTTCGCCGGTGGGCGCGGTGGCGCGGGTGAAATAGAGCGCGCGGCCCTGGCGGGCACCGGCCGGCAGCTCCAGCACCGCCTTGACCACGTTGGGGTCGGTTCGCTCCTCCTCCCGCGTGATCTCCACCACCAGGGTGGCGATGTCGACCGCCGGGTCGGCCAGCGGCGCGAAGACGGCGCGCACGCTCTCCGGCTCGATGGTCGGCAGGTCGCCCTGCACGTTGACCACCGCGTCGTGACGCCCCTCCGGGTCGATCAGCTGCAGCGCCTCGAAGATGCGGTCGGAGCCCGACGGGTGGTCGGGGCGCGTCAGCACCGCGGTGCCGCCGGCGGATTCGACCGCGCGGGCGATCTCCGGCTCGGCGCAGGCGACCACCACCGGGCCGATCGCCGCCTCCATGGCGCGGCGCAGCACATGGACGATCATCGGCGCGCCCAGGATGTCGGCCAGCGGCTTGCCCGGCAGCCGGGTGGACGCCATGCGCGCCGGGATCACCACGATGGGGTTGGCGGGACGGGTGGGGCTGGAGGCGGTCGGCATGGCGCGGAAGCTCCGGTGGAAATGGCCGGTAGATCACGGATCCGTGACATACCGGCGCGGGTGAAACACGGACGCCGCTGCGGCGTCAAGTGCCGGCATGACCCGAACGGGGGATGTTTTGCGATGCAGCGTAATGCGCAAGTAAATTAAGAGGTTGGTGACTGCGACAAATTTGTATGCGACCTTTTTTCGCGGTCCACCGGGCTATGACAAGCTTCGGACCGCAGGCTATGGTGACCGCGGCGCGTTCAGCCGCGGGCGGGAGAAACGCCGAGTGCACTGAAATTAGGGAACAAAGGGGCTCATCAATGAGCATGGAGTGGAACAAGATTTTCGGCGCCGTGCTGCTGGCCGGGCTGATCGCGATGCTGGCCGGATTCGCCTCCAAGGTGCTGGTTCATTCGAAGCCGCTGGAAAAGAGTGTCTATGTCGTCGCGACGCCCGAGGGGGCAGCGCCCGCCGCCGACAAGGGGGCCGCTCCCGCCGGTCCGGCACCGATCGCTCCGCTGCTCGCCGCCGCAAGCCCGGAGAACGGCCAGAAGGTCGCCAAGGCCTGCGCCGCCTGCCACAGCTTCGACAAGGGCGGCGCCAACAAGGTCGGCCCGAACCTGTACGGCATCGTCGGCGGTCCGAAGGGCCACATCCAGGGCTTCAGCTATTCCGACGCCCTGGTGAAGACCGGCGGCAGCTGGACCTATGACGAGCTGAACAAGTTCCTCTATGACCCGAAGGGCTATGCCGCCGGGACGAAGATGACCTTCGCCGGCCTGAAGAAGGACGAGGACCGCGCCGCCGTCATCGCCTATCTGCGCTCGCTGGCTGACAGCCCGCAGCCGCTGCCGCAGTAAGGCGGGTCGCGCTATCACGAAAACGGCCCCGCTCTCGCAAGAGGGCGGGGCCGTTTTGTTTGGCCGATCTGCGGGCTGTCCCGCCTACCGCCGCAGGCCGCAGGCGATCTCCAGATAGTCGGGCTCCGTCTCCGGGGTCAGCCAGCCGTGGCGGATCAGGAAGTCGGTCACCACGAGGTTGACGTTGAACTTCCAGTCGCCGGTGCCGCGCACCGACTCCGCCACCTTGTCCAGCGGCCAGAGTTCGAAGGTCTCCACCTCGCCGTCGGTGTTCACCGGGGTGAGGCCGGGCGGAAGCTCCAGGTCGTAGACGAACAGGCGGTCACGCTTCAGTCCGGGCGGGGTCTCCATCGTATAGCTGATGGCGCCGACCGGCACGGCGCGCCGCGCGGTCTCGGCATCGAGCCCGGCCTCCTCCGCCGCCTCCTTCTCCAGATTTTCGGCCAGCGTCAGGCCGATCGGCTGGCCGCCGGCGATCAGGTTGTCCAACTGGCCCGGCGCCACCTCGCGGTCGCGGGCGCGCCGGCCGACCCACAGCAGCAGCCCGCCGGAGTCGTCGCGGACGAAGCCGTTGATGTGCAGGCCGAAAGCCTCGATGCCGAAGGCGCCGACGGCGGCACGGTCGAGGCGGGCCAGCGGCTCCGCCCCCCAGCGCGGCAGGACCGGGTAATATTCCCCGCGCAGTGCCTTCACCGTTCCCTGCTCGACCAGATAGGCGGCGGCATGGTCGAGCAGCGTCGAGCGCGCCTCGAAATCCCGGATCTCGGGGGCGATGGTCAGCCGGTCGGGGGTGACGACGAAGCCGGGATCGACGCCGGGCAACGCCTCGGCCAGGGCATGGCGCACCCAGCCCACGGTGTGGCCCTCCAGCTCGAAGGGACGGAAGCCGGACAGGTCATGCGCGTTGCACGCGCGGATGTGATCGAGGAAGCTCATGGTTTCCATCTACATGGGGCCGGGCCGGCGCCGCAACCGCTCATCCAGGGCACTCCCGGCTAAACACCTTGGGCCGAACGCCTTGGGCCGAACGCCTTGGGCCGGGCGCCTTGAGCCGGACGCTTCGGGCATCTTGCGCCGCTTTGGTTGCCATCGTACACAGGTTCAGTCACGAAATGACCTCCGGCGCATGCCGGGGGATCGCGCAGCGAAAGGGCGGGGCGTGGTGGCGGACCGATCGGTTGATGGCGCGGCTGCGCAGGAGACGGAGACGCCCTTCGGCGCCCTGTCCGTCCTGGTGGTCGAAGACGAATCCTTCACCCGCATGGTGCTGGCGAAGATGCTGGGCACGCTGGGCGTCAAGGCGGTTCATCAGGCAGCCGACGGCGAATCGGCGCTGGCCGCGGTCGCCGCCCATGCCCCCGATCTGGTGCTGTGCGATGTGGAGATGCAGCCGATGGACGGCTTCGGCTTCGTCCGCGCGCTGCGCGCCAGCCCGGAGTCCCGCAGCAGCAGCCTGCCGGTCGTCTTCATGAGCGGCCGCGTCGACAACGACCGCGAAACGGCGGCGCGTGCCAGCGGCGCCGCCCTGGTGCTGGCCAAGCCGGTCACCCCCGCCAGCCTGCGCGAGGCGCTGTCCATAGGATTGGGAGCGGCGCTGCCCGCCTGACGGCCGGCGCCCCTCGTCCGAAAGTCCCCTTTACGACCTTCGATTGCCCGCTTCGGCGGCAGTCCGCGACCGGCGCCGGTGTTGCCCAAAAAATTCCCACTCTGTGGCAAGCCTGCCAAGTGATTGAAACAGTTCGGCAATCGAACGGTAACCCTCCACCGTGCCGTATGGGTGCCCCATCATCACCCAATTTCCGCCTTGTTGCTGGGGACGATTGGGACGCAACATGATCTCTAAGAGGTGTTGCGGCGCCCCGGCCGAGCGATACGGCCGACCGCAATTCCGCTGACGGGATTTTGTTAAGGTTTGGAGTTCAGCATCGACGGTAAGTCCCTGCGCCGTGCTTGGTCGAGGCGGCGCGCTTTCCTGAGGAGGCCGATGGCGTGATAATGAGCGCCCGATCGAACCGTACCGGGTCGAACCTCACTGGGCTACTCTCCCCGACTGGACGGGCAACGACGATTGCCGCCGGTTTCACGCCGTCCCTCTCCGATACTGTCTCTTTTCTTTCGCCGAACCTTCCGCACGCGCGGCCGATGCGCGTGCGGGTTGAACGGGTGCGCTCGCCGCACCAACCCTGGCCGTGGGACCTAGGTCCTATGGCAGAGGCCGGCTCCATCGCGGGCTTTCCGGCTATGGAGCCTGAGTGCCTGGAAAGCTCTAGGTGGAGCATTACATTCAAAAATGACTCGTTCGGGGGTTGCCGCGTCGCAGGACGGACGGCTCCCGGCCTTCACAGGACCGTTCCTTACACCAGACCGCTGGCTTCTACCGCTGAGCGGGGAGGCTGCGGACCCCGCGCGGTCCGCCTCTCCCCTGGAGTGCCCCTTGGATCGCGGCATGCGCCGCGGCCTGCCGCCGCAGCCACCGGCGGCGCCCCGGCGCATCGGACCAGATAAGACGGAGCGACGAATGTTCCCGGCCGACGAACTGTTCACGCGCTACACGCAGAATTACGAGACCCGCCGCGAGACCGAGATGTCCCTGATGGACTATCTCCAGCTGTGCCGCGACGACCCCATGGCCTACGCCTCGGCCTCCGAACGCATCCTGGCCGCCATCGGCGAACCGGAGGTGGTCGATACGGCCCGCGACCCGCGCCTGGGCCGCATCTTCATGAACCGGACCATCAAGGTCTATCCCGCCTTTTCCGAGTTCTACGGCATGGAAGAGACGATCGAACGGATCGTCGGCTTCTTCCGGCACGCAGCGCAGGGCTTGGAAGAGCGCAAGCAGATCCTCTACCTGCTGGGTCCGGTCGGCGGCGGCAAATCCTCTCTCGCCGAGCGGCTGAAGTCGCTGGTGGAGAAATGCCCGATCTATGTCCTGAAGGCCGGCAAGGAGATCAGCCCGATCTTCGAAAGCCCGCTCGGCCTGTTCAACCCGGACGAGATCGGCGACGAGCTTGAGGAACGCTTCGGCATCCCGAAGCGCCGCCTGACCGGGCTGATGAGCCCGTGGGCGGTCAAGCGCCTCGACGAGTTCGGCGGCGACATCAACCGCTTCAAGGTGGTGAAGCTGCACCCCAGCAAGCTGCGCCAGATCGGCGTGACCAAGACCGAGCCGGGCGACGAGAACAACCAGGACATCTCCTCGCTCGTCGGCAAGGTCGACATCCGCAAGCTTGAGATCTACAGCCAGAACGATCCCGACGCCTACAGCTTCTCCGGCGGCCTGAACCGGGCGACCCAGGGCATGCTGGAATTCGTCGAGATGTTCAAGGCCCCGATCAAGATGCTGCACCCCCTGCTGACCGCGACGCAGGAGGGCAATTATGTCGGGTCCGAGAACATCGGCGCCATCCCCTTCCAGGGCGTGATCCTGGCCCACTCCAACGAGGCGGAGTGGCAGACCTTCAAGAACAACAAGAACAACGAAGCCTTCATCGACCGCATCTGCGTGATCAAGGTCCCCTACTGCCTGCGGGTGGCGGAGGAGCAGAAGATCTACGAGAAGCTGGTCAACGGCTCCGATCTGGCGACGGCCCCTTGCGCGCCGGCGACGCTGGAGATGCTGGCCCGCTTCTCCGTGCTGTCGCGCCTGCGCGAGCACCCGAACAGCAGCTTCTACAGCAAGATGCGGGTCTATGACGGCGAAAGCGTCAAGGAGACCGATCCCAAGGCCAAGTCGATGCAGGAGTACAAGGACCAGGCCGGCGTCGACGAGGGCATGGGCGGCATCTCCACCCGCTTCGCCTTCAAGGTGCTGGCTTCGACCTTCAACTACGACAGCACCGAGATCTCGGCCGACCCGGTCCATCTGATGTATGTGCTGGAGCAGGCGATCCGGCGCGAGCAGTTCCCCGAGGAGACGGAGAAGAAATACGTCGAGTTCATCAAGGCCGAGCTCGCCCCGCGCTACGCCGAGTTCATCGGCAACGAGATCCAGAAGGCCTATCTGGAATCCTACTCCGACTACGGCCAGAACCTGTTCGACCGCTATGTCGATTATGCCGATGCCTGGATCGAGGATCAGGACTTCAAGGATCCCGACACCGGGCAGCTGATGAACCGCGAGCTGCTGAACCAGGAGCTGACCAAGATCGAGAAGCCGGCGGGCATCGCCAACCCGAAAGACTTCCGCAACGAGGTGGTGAAGTTCGCCCTGCGCGCGCGTGCGGCGAATGCCGGCCGCAACCCGTCCTGGACCTCCTACGAGAAGATCCGCGAGGTCATCGAGAAGCGGATGTTCAGCCAGGTCGAGGATCTGCTGCCGGTGATCAGCTTCGGCTCGAAGAAGGACGGCGAGACCGAGAAGAAGCACACCGAGTTCGTCTCGCGCATGATGACCCGCGGCTACACCGAGCGGCAGGTCCGCCGGCTGGTCGAGTGGTACATGCGGGTGAAGCAGGCGGGCTGAGTCCGGTAGGCTGACGGGGTTCTTAATTGCCGCGGGGCGGGGTGTTGCAACGCCCCGCGGCAACCCCACTGTCATAGAATGCTGTCAGAGTTCGAAGGCCGCGTGACGAAACGGGTGGGAGGGCCAGCCCCTTGATGAACATCATCGACCGTCGCCTGAACCCGCAGGGCAAGAGCCTGGCCAACCGCCAGCGGTTCCTGCGCCGTGCCAAGGAACAGGTGGTCAAGGCGGTCCGCGACGCCTCCGGCAAACGGGGCATCCAGGATATCGAGAACGGCGAGAAGGTGACGATCGCCGCCGGCGGCGTGCGGGAGCCGTCCTTCCATCGCGCCAGCCAGGGCGGGGTGCGCGACTATGTCGTTCCCGGCAACAAGGAATATGTGGAAGGCGACACCATCCAGCGCCCGGACGGCGGCGGTGGCGGCCGCGGCAGCGAGGGCAGCGCCGACGGCGAGGGCGAGGACGAGTTCCGCTTCGTCCTGTCGCGCGACGAGTTCCTGGACATCTTCCTGGAGGATCTGGAGCTTCCCGATCTGGTGAAGCAGAAGGTCAAGCAGTCGGAATCGCACACGCTGACCCGGGCCGGCTATTCGGTGTCGGGGTCGCCCGCCAACCTGAACCTCGTCCGCACCATGCGGAACAGCCTGTCGCGCCGCATCGCGCTGAAGCGCCCCAAGCGCGACGAGATCCGCGAGCTGGAGGAGATGCTGCGCGAGGCGGAGGAGGCCGGCGAGGATGCCGAGCAGATCCAGGCGCTGCGCGAACAGCTGGAACACATCGTCCTGCGCTCCAGGCGCATCCCCTTCATCGACCCGATCGACGTCCGCTACAACCGGTTCGAGACGGTGCCGAAGCCGATCGCCCAGGCGGTGATGTTCTGCCTGATGGACGTGTCCGGCTCGATGACCGAGCACATGAAGGATCTGGCCAAGCGCTTCTTCATGCTGCTGTACCTGTTCCTGCGGCGGCGCTACCGGTCGGTCGACATCGTCTTCATCCGCCACACCCACGAGGCCAAGGAGGTGGACGAGGAAACCTTCTTCTACTCCACCGAGACCGGCGGCACCGTGGTGTCGACGGCGCTGGAGGAGATGCAGAAGGTGGTGCAGGAGCGGTACCCGCACAATGAATGGAACATCTACGCCGCCCAGGCGTCGGACGGCGACAACATGTCGTCGGACAACGCCAAGTCGGCGACCCTGCTGCGCGACGTGATCCTGCCGATGTGCCAGTATTTCGCCTACATCGAGGTGGCGGCGGAACACAACATGGGCCTGTCGGCGCTGGGCCGCGAGACCGAGCTGTGGCGCACCTACAAGCAGGTGCAGAGCCCGGAACGCCCGCTGGCGATGCGCCGCGTCCGCTCCCGCCGGGAGATCTTCCCGGTCTTCCGCGAGCTGTTCGCCCGCGAGAAGGCAGGGGCGTAATCTCCCTCTCCCGTCCCGGGAGAGGGAAGGGGCCCATGCGGAGCATGGGAAGGGTGAGGGGTGATCCAAGGAACCATGCGCTTCTGGCCCTTTGGATCACCCCTCACCCTCCCGCCTTCGGCGGGCCCCTCCCTCTCCCGGGGCGGGAGAGGGCAGTTTTGAATCCCTTCCAGGAATGGAAGGCTGGGGGAGATCGAGAATGACCGCTGTGATCACCAGACCCGAGGCGCTGCTGTATGACGGCGTCGAGTGGGATTACGACAAGATCAAGCGCGTCTACGACGCCATCGAGCACATCGCGCTGAAGGAGATGGGCCTCGACGTCTATCCCAACCAGATCGAGGTCATCACCGCCGAGCAGATGCTCGACGCCTATTCGTCCATCGGCATGCCGCTGATGTACAAGCACTGGTCCTTCGGCAAGCATTTCGCCCGCGACGAGATGATGTACCGCAAGGGCTATCGCGGCCTCGCCTACGAGATCGTCATCAACTCCAGCCCCTGCATCAGCTACATCATGGAAGAGAACACCATGACGATGCAGACGCTGGTGATCGCCCACGCCGCCTTCGGCCACAACCATTTCTTCAAGAACAACCAGCTGTTCCAGCAATGGACCGATGCCGAAGGCATTCTGGACTATCTGGAATTCGCCAAGACCTACATCACCCATTGCGAAGAGCGCTACGGCCATGCCGCGGTGGAGCGGGTGCTGGACGCCGCCCACGCGCTGATGAGCCAGGGGGTGCACAAGTATCCGAAGAAGCGCTCGGATCTCCGGACCGAGCAACGGCGCGAGCGCGAGCGGCAGGAATATCAGGACCAGACCTTCAACGATTTGTGGCGCACGGTGCCCAAGACCGCCGCCGGCCCGCGACCCAGCAAGTCGGTGTCGGAGCGCAAGAAGCTGCTCGGCCTGCCGGAAGAGAACATCCTTTATTTCCTGGAGAAGAAGGCGCCGCGGCTGGAGCATTGGCAGCGCGAAATCCTGCGCATCGTCCGCCACATCTCCCAGTATTTCTACCCGCAGAAACAGACAAAGGTGATGAACGAGGGCTGCGCCACCTACGTCCATTACCAGATCATGAGCCGCCTGCACGAGACCGGCCAGATCAGCGAAGGCGCCTTCCTGGAATTCCTGCACTCCCACACGTCGGTCGTGTTCCAGCCGGAATTCGACGACAAGCGCTTCTCCGGCCTGAACCCCTATGCGCTGGGCTTCGCGATGATGCAGGACATCGCCCGCATCGCCGAAAAGCCGACCGACGAGGACCGCCAGTGGTTCCCAGAGCTTGCCGGCCGCGGCGACGGCATGGCGGCGGTGCGGGAAGCCTGGGCCAACTTCCGCGACGAGAGCTTCGTCCTGCAGTATCTCAGCCCGCACCTGATGCGGAAGCTGAAGCTGTTCAGCGTGCGCGACGACGCGGAGGACCCCTATCTGCTGGTCGATCACATCCACAACGAACGTGGTTACCGCGACATCCGCAAGAAGCTGGCCCGCCAGTACGACCTTGGCTATCTGGAACCGGACATCCAGATCGTCGACGTCGATCTTGCCGGCGACCGCAAGCTGATCCTGCAGCACCGCGTCACCAACGGCGTTCTGCTGGACGAGAGCGACGCCAAGGCGGTGCTGCGCCACATCGCCAACCTGTGGGGCTACGAGGTGCAGCTGGTCGAGGTGTCGGCCATCTCGGAGGCGATCCTGAAGGAACACGCCGTGACGGCGCCGAGCGGGATCGGGGTGGTGTAAGCGAGGACGCGAAGGGGTGCGGTCATCGTTCCGGTTCCGGTTTGATGCCCGCCTCCTTCATCGCGTGCGTCAGGTCCAGCACGACGGTGCTGATGTCGGGGAATGACAGCGCCACCGCCCGGCGGTCGGGGTCGAGCCGTACCACATGGGCGATCTGGCGGCCGCCGACCGGGTGGCCGGCGGTTTCCGGTATGTCCGGGCAACGCAGCTCCAGGCGCAGCTTGCCGCCGACAGCGTGGCTGAATTCCTCCGGCGGCAGATCGACCAGCAGGCCGCGGGTAGACCAGTTGATCGTCCGGCAGCGCCGGCCCTCCGCCTCCACCACCAGCACCGGGTCCATGTAGCGGATGGCCCGGCGCCGCTCGATGCCGTTCGGCGGCTTGGCGCCGACGTCGTGCTGGTCCAGCTTGCGCTTGGCGGCTTGCTTGGTGCGGTCGTCCACCCCGTCCTTGCTGGTCATCAGCGTCGCCTGCACGCGCCGTTCGACACCGTGGCGGAACTCGTCGTCGGCGCCGAAGCGCAGGGCCTTGGCGAAATGGTCCTTGGCCCGGGTCAACAGGGCGTTGCGCCCCTTCTCGTCGCCGCGGTGGCCGCAGCGTTCGGCCTGGACCAGCAGCGAATCGACGCTGCGCTGATAGGCGCCACGCTGGATGGCGCGGGCAAGCTCGCGGAACTCGGCGGCGCGCAGGCTGGGAAATTCGCGGGTCTTCAGCAGCCCGGCCAGCCCCTCGGCCAGCGAGTCGACGCGGGCGGGGTCGCCGGTTTCAGCTTCCCGGCGCAGGCTCCGGATCGCCTCCTCCGCCTTGCGGAGAAGCTGGTCTTCCAGTTTGCGGCGCTGGTCGGCGTCCATCGCGGGCATGGCCCGGCCCTCCCCAGGGGCATTCGCAAAAGGATACCGCAGGTGAGCGGCGGGCGACAGCCGGCAGTTTGTGGTTAACGGCTCCCTTGCTGGGCGCCCCAGTGGGAACGGACCGGATTTCCTTTTGCCGCGGCACTGCCTTCTTATCGGTGGTGACAAGCAGGACAAGCGGACGGGAGCGGGCAGGCGATGGGCACGGACGACAGCAACGCGGCGAAGGCCGATATGGACCTGGGGCTGCTGAGGACCGCCCTGGCCGGCCTGCTGGAGGAGGAGAGCACCAGCCCGGCCCCCGCCGGCACGGCGCTGGTCGCCATCCTCCGCGGGCGCGGCGCCGAAGCGGAACCGCCGCGCACGCTGGTGCTGCGGCGGCGGGCGGTGCGTGGCGAGAGCGCTGCCGACGATCCGGCCGAGCGGCGCGCCCTGGTCTACAGCCTGACCAAGACCATCCTGGCCGCCGCCGTGCTGCGGCTGGCGGCGCGCGGCATCGTCGATCTGGACGGGCCGGCGGAGCGCTGGCTGCCGGAACTGGCCGGCCGGCCGGGGGCGGTCACCGTCGCCCAGATTCTGATGCACCGCGCCGGACTGCCCGATTACGGCGGGCGGGCCGACTATCACGCCGCCGTCGCCGCCGGCGGCGAGCCGTGGAGCGGCGATGAGTTCCTGGCCCGCTGCGGCTTGGAAGGTCCGTCCGTCGGCAGCTTCGCCTATTCCAACATCGGCTATCTGCTGGTCGGCCGGCTGCTGGAGCGGGCCGGCGGCGCCCCGCTGGCGGAGTTGCTGGCCCGCGAGGTCTTCGCGCCGCTCGGCCTGTCCAGCGCGGCGCTGCTGCGCGATCGCTCCGACCTTGCCGGGCTGTTCTTCGGGCCGAGTTCCAGTTTCGGCGGCCGGCCGGTGGCCGAAGCTTATCATCCCGGCTGGGTGTCGCATGGGGTGGCGGCGATGACGGTGTCCGACGCCTGCCGCTTCATCCATGGCCTGACGGAGGGGTATCTGCCGGATGCGCTGCTGCGGCGGATGCGCGACGCCCTGCCGGTCGGCGGGCCGATGGCCGGCAGGCCCTGGGTGGAGCCGTCCTATGGCCTGGGCCTGATGATGGAGCTGGACCCGGCGGCCGGTCCCTATTGGGGTCACACCGGCGGCGGTCCGGGGGTGACGCCGGTCGCCTACCACATGCCGGGGCCGGTCCCGGTCTCCGTCGCCGTCTTCCTGGATGGCGAGGACGGAAACCTCGCCGAATGGATGGCGGTGGAGGTGCTGCACCGCCTGCGCGGCAGGCGTTAGCGGGGCGCCGGCACCCTTCCGTTCATCTCCCGCCGGTATCCCCGCTTGTTCGGATTGTGCGCGTAACCATCTCCTCTCCAGGGGACAATCCCCCGCTCCGGCGCATAGACTTCGGGGTGTGGCGATGCCGGGGGAAACCGGTATCCGGAAACGGACATCGAGCCGGAAACGAACATAGGGGAGGACACGCGCATGGGAGAAGCTGCCCGCACACTGCCCGATCATCCATGGCTGGCCTCCTACCCGCCGACGGTGGACTGGGCGATGCCGATCCCCGCCCGGCCGCTGACGGAGCTGCTGGACGGCGCCGTCGCCCGCCACGGCGCCAAGCCCTGCCTGAACTTCCTGGGCAAGCGCACCAGCTATCGCGAGCTGGGGCAGCTGGTCGACCACGCCGCCCGCGGCTTCCAGGCCATCGGGGTGGGGAAGGGCACGCGGGTCGGGCTGTTCCTGCCCAACACGCCCTATTACGTCATCGCCTTCTTCGGCATCCTGAAGGCCGGCGGCACGGTGGTGAACTTCAACCCGCTCTATGCCGAACGCGAACTGGCCCACCAGATCGGCGACAGCGACATCGACCTGATGGTCACGCTGGACCTGAAGCTGCTGTACGACAAGATGGCGCGGATGCTGGCCGAGACCGGGCTGAAGCGGCTGGTGATCTGCCGCATGGCCGATATCCTGCCCTTCCCGAAGAACTGGCTGTTCCCCATCGCCAAGAAGGCGGAAATCGCGGCGATCCCGCGCGACGACCGCCACATCCCCTTCGCCCGGCTGATCGCCAACGACGGCCGGCCGGCGCCGGTCGCCATCGACGCGCGCGAGGATGTGGCGGTCCTGCAATACACCGGCGGCACCACCGGCGTGCCGAAGGGCGCGATGCTGACCCATGCCAACCTCTACGCCAACACCATCCAGTGCGCGACCTGGTACGCGGCGAAGGAGCGCAAGCCGGGAGAGGGCGACGACGACGGGCAGGAGCGCATGCTGGGCGTGCTGCCGCTCTTCCATGTCTTCGCCATGACCGCGGTGATGAATTTCGGCCTGCATCTGGGGGCGGAGATCGTCCTGCTGCCGCGCTTCGAGCTGGAGCAGGTCATGCGCACCCTGCAGAAGGAGCGGATCACCCTGTTCCCCGCCGTCCCCACCATCTACACGGCGATCAACCACCACAAGCGCCTGAAGGAGTTCGACCTGTCCTCCATCCGCTTCTGCATGTCGGGCGGGGCGCCGCTGCCGCTGGAGGTGAAGGAGGCGTTCGAGCGGACGACCGGCTGTACGCTGGTGGAGGGCTACGGCCTGTCGGAAAGCTCCCCCGTCGCCACGGTGAACCCGGCGGTGCTGCACAGCGACAAGAAGGGCTCCATCGGCCTGCCGCTGCCCGGCACCATCGTGGAGATCGTCAGCCTGGAGGAGCCGCGCCGCGTGCTGCCGCCCGGCGAGAAGGGCGAGGTCTGCATCCGTGGGCCGCAGGTGATGAAGGGCTATTGGCGCCGGCCGGACGAGACGGCGCAGACGCTGGTCGACGGCCGGCTGCACACCGGCGACGTCGGGGTGATGGACGAGGACGGCTACACCACCATCGTCGACCGCATCAAGGACATGATCCTGTGCAGCGGCTTCAACGTCTATCCCCGCAACGTGGAGGAGGCGATCTACCTGCACCCCGCCGTCGCCGAATGCGTGGTGGCCGGCGTGCCGGACGAGTATCGCGGCCAGACGGTGAAGGCTTATGTCCGGCTGGACGAGGGGCAGAGCCTGACCGCCGAGGAGCTGCACGCCTTCCTGAAGGACAAGCTGTCGCCCATCGAGATGCCGAAAGTCGTGGAATTCCGCCGGGAGCTGCCCAAGACCATGATCGGAAAACTGTCCCGCAAGGCCCTGCTGGACGAGGAGCAGAGCAAACGCAACGCCGCCGCCGCGAGTGGTGGCTCGGCATGAGCGCCGTCGAACGGAAGGCGGTTCGCGTCCGCGTCCAGGGCAAGGTGCAGGGGGTGTGGTATCGCGGCTGGACCGTCGATACCGCGGGGCGGCTGGGCCTGACCGGCTGGGTCCGCAACCGCAGCGACGGCACGGTGGAGGCGCTGTTCGCCGGTCCCGCCGACGCCGTCGACCGCATGCTGGAGGCCTGCCGCCGCGGCCCGCCCTCGGCCATCGTCCGCGACGTGGTGTCCGAACCGGAGCAGGACCCCGGCATGGCCGGCTTCGAACAGCGGCCGACGGCGTGACGTCCGCATTAGCGTTCCGCTAACCATGACGGCGGCATGCTGGCTGTCGCCGTGGATAAAGGCCAAGGGTCTAAGGGACGACAGCCGGGATGACTGCCAGGAAGTCGGATGTGGCCGGCATGAAGGCCATGCTCACCGGCGTCTTCGCCAAGGCGGCGGAGGCGAAGGGGAAGGCCGTGCGCAAGCCCGCGCCTGCCGCGGCCCGTCAGGTTGCCGCCGCTTCCGCACAGGAGCCGGCCGTCCGTCTCAGCCTGGGGCCGGAGGCGGCGGAGGATGCGACGGCACGGTCGTCCGAACTGCCGTCCGTCGATTTTGCCGACCGGCTTACCCCGGCGATCCAGGCGCTGGCCCGCGACCTGGGGCGACTGCTGAGCGCGTTCGGGATGAGCGGGGAGGAGGCTGCGGCGACGGAGCATGCGCTCGCCGTCCGCTTCGGCGAGGCGGAGCGCCGGGCCGCGCTTGCCGCACTGGACGGGCCGGCCGGGGAGTTGCGGCCGCTGGCGCAGGATGCGCGACAGGACATTGCGGTCGACCTGCGCGGCATCGGGCTGGAACTGGCCGGCGGTCGCGTGGCGGTGCGGCTGGACGAGGCGGCGCTGGTGCTGGAGCGCGTGCCGGTCGAGGCGGCGGGCGAGGGGCTTGCCGCGGTGCTGGGTGCCATCCGCTCGGTCATCCGGCCGGGCAGGGGACTGACGGTGGAGACCGACCGGGTCGCCATCGACGATCTCGGCCGCGTCATGGCCCTGCTGGAAGAGGCGATGGCCGGACCGCCGAAGGGGTTGCAGGGGACGGTGATCCTGTCGCCGCAAGGGGCGCCGGGCGATGGCGGAGGACTGGATCTGTCGCTTGTCCTGTCCGGCCGGCTGGCCGATGCGGCGCCGGCCCAACCCGCCAAGGCGAAACCCACGGTGGAGGCCGCGCCCAAGCAGGCCGAGACCAGGGAGCGGAAATACGATGTCCGGATCTGACCCGCGCCGCCGGATGACGGCCATCCTTCCGGCCTTCATCCTTCCGGCAGTCGTCCTGGCGGTGCTGATCCCGGGCGCCGCCCCGGCGCTGGCCGGCGCGCTGGAGCGGACGGAGCCGGGCCATCAGGCGCCGCCGCAACCGGGCTCCACCCTGCCCATCGCGCCGCCGCTCGTGCAGTTCCCGCTGCCGCCGCAATGGGTGACGATCCGCTCCAAGGAGGACTGGCGCAAGGCCGGCAAGTTCGAGAAGGAACTGAGCCGGGACTGCGCCGCCCTGCGTTTCACCGAGATCACGCCGCTGCGCTTCCGCGCCTATTTCAAGGGGGAGGTGCTGGGCGTCGCCTTCGGCCATGGGCTGAACCTGAACGATCCCGACCGCAAGGCGGACCGGAAGAAGATTTATCTGTTCCGCAACGGCGATTCGACCGCCTGCACCGTGCAGTCGATGGACAACCAGGACCCGCGGGTGAACCCCGCCGGCGGTCAGGCCGCCACCCCGGCCGCCGGCGGATTCCAGAAGTATTAGGCGTCCTCGCCCCGCATCGCGCCGCCGAACACCTCCGGCCACGCCGCGATCAGGGCTGAGTCGACATCCTCCATCGTCACCAGCTGGCCCAGCGCCACGATGGAGGTGACGCCATGCTCGGCGATGCCGCAGGGGACGATGCCGCCGAAATGGGACAGGTCCGGCTCCACGTTCAGGGCGATGCCGTGGAAGCTGACCCAGCGGCGCACCCGCACGCCGATGGCGGCGATCTTGTCCTCCTGGCCCTTCAGCCCGCCATAGGGCTGCTTGTCGACCCAGATGCCGACGCGGCCCTCCCGCCGCTCGCCCTTGATGTTGAAGGAGGCGAGCGTGCGGATGATCCAGTCCTCCAGGTCGCGGACGAAGCCGCGGATGTCGGCGCCGCGCGCCTTCAGGTCCAGCATGACGTAGGCCACCCGCTGGCCCGGCCCGTGATAGGTGTACTGGCCGCCGCGGCCGCTGCGGTAGACGGGGAAGCGGTCGGCCTCCAGCAGATCCTCGTCCCGCGCGCTGGTGCCGGCGGTGTAGAGCGGCGGATGCTCCAGCAGCCAGACCATCTCCGGCGCGGTGCCGTCGCGGATCGCCTCGACGCGGGCCTCCATCTCGGCGATGGCGTCGGGGTAGGGCACCGGCTCGTCGGAGATGCGCCACTCGATCGGCTGCGGGGCGGCGGTGCCGGGCTCACTGGCTGGCTGACTGGCTGGCTGACTGATTGACTGACTGGCGGACAGGCTGGTCGGGGTGGTCATTCGATAAGGTCTCTGGCGGTGTCGGCTGCAGTATCGGCGGAGCGGCCGGAGGGCCGTTCCGAAATTTTCTTCGCGAACGATGATTGTAGCGCTTGATCGACCGTCGGGAAGCTGATATCTACCCGCTCCACCCGATGAGGCGCGCAAGCGGACGTCGGGAACTACCAGCCTGATGCGGTCGTGGCGGAATTGGTAGACGCGCAGCGTTGAGGTCGCTGTGGGGCAACCCGTGGAAGTTCGAGTCTTCTCGACCGCACCACTCTCCCATGCAGATGGGACCATCCCGGGGATACGGGAATGACGAAAGGCCCGCAGGTCGCAAGACCGAGCGGGCTTTTTCGTATCCGCCTTTTCCCGCGCCTATCCGACCATCGCGCGCAGCAGCCTCGCCGCACCCCCGGCGGCGCGGCGGACATCCTCGAACAGCACCATCATCTCGTAGATCGCCAGGAAGGCGCCGCTGTAGAACCAGGGCCGCCAGCGCTCCTCCGCCCAGGCCGCCAGCCGGTGGACGCCGCCCATCGGCAGCAGGTGGGCGACCGTGGCGGCGCCCGCGATGCCGATCAGGGCGCCGCCGGCCACGTCGCCGGGATAATGCAGGCCCAGATAGACCCGCGGCAGGCTGACGACCAGCGCCGCCCACAGGCAGGCCAGCAGCCCCCATAAGCGCGAGGCGCGGACGAAGGTCGCGGCCAACGCGAAGGCGAGGGCGGCATTGTCGCTGGGAAAGGAACTCCAGTTCTTCAGGGCGTCGCGGCTCTGGCCGATGGGCGGGACGAAGGCGAGCCCGGCGTCGTGCAGCGGGCGGGGCCGCGCCGGCATCACCGCCTGGATGAGGATGGACGCCGCCACCGCCAGGACCACGGCGGCCAGAGCGTCCACCACCAGCCGGCGCCCGGCCTCCATATCGTCGCGGCGGAACCACAGCCACCACAGGGCAGCGCAGAGCACGCCCAGCTTTATCAGGTAGATGTTGGCGATCCCGCGCACCGCCATGTCCAGCGCCGCGCTGTGCCCCGCGACCTGGTTCAGCCACAGGAGAAATGCCTGGTCGAGACGATGCAGGGTCTCCACGGCGACTCCACGGGTTGATGGGGTGCCGGCCAGTGTTGCGGTTTTATGACAAGACGGGTCAACGGCGCATCGGAAGGCGCCGTCCGGGCCGCGGGCAAAGCGGTTCGGGGTGCCACCCTCCCCGAATTCGGACTGCCGGGGAGACCTGCCTCAGCGGAACTCGATATAGCGGTCGAGTGCTGCGCGGCGCAGGGCGCGGACGATGTGGGGAGCGGCACCGCTGGCGACGATGTGGCCGCCGGCCTCGCGGCAGCGGTTCGCCAGGATGAACATCATGCCGATGGCGGCGGAGTCGATGAAGGTGACGAAGCGCAGGTCGATGGGCACCACCGGGCTGGCGGCAAAGTCCCAATCGCGCAGCATGTCGTGGAAGCGGCCGCCGTCCTCGTAGGTGCAGCGGCCCGACAGCAGGATGCCGTCGCGGTCACCGACGGTGGTGAAGGCATACTCCATAGGCGGGTCCGGCCCCTCTCCCCGTGATGCGGCACGCCGTGATGGGAACATGAAGGGTTGTTGCGGTGCAAGGGTATGGTGGGAAAAGCGTCGGGAACGGCCGTTCCATGCCCGACCGGACTGGACAAACGGGGGCGGCGCCTCTATGTCGGGGGCGCCCCCGCCGGTTCCGCTCCCGTCCTTCGCGCCGGGACCATGGTACCGCGCGGGGGCCTTCCACAACCCGCAAACCCCGAACGCCGCCGGCCCGCCGTCCGTTGCTGCGGAGCCGCGTCGCCGTTGCCGTGCCGTCGGCGTCCGTGCCGGCGTTCGGGCGTTGCCATCGTCGAAGGGAGGGTGCCGGCATGCACACCGATCCCCACACGCCGGACCTGCGGCCGGACAGCGCCGCCCACTCCAATGCCCATGGACCTCGTCCCACGGGCCATGAGGCGGAGGACGAACGTCCCTACGGCGTCGAACCCGAATTCGTGGAAGAGATCGTCGCCCTGCTGCGCGCCCGCGAACGCGACGCCGTGCTGGCGCGGCTGGAGGGGCTGCACGCCGCCGACATCGCCGACCTGATCGAGCAGGCCGACCCGGCCGAGCGCGCCGACCTGATCGACCTGCTGCCGGCGGAGCTGGACGGCGAGGTGCTGTCCTACCTGAACCCGGACCTGCGCGAATCGCTGATCGAGCGGTTCGAGCCGCAGGAGCTGGCCGCCGCCGTCGCCGACCTCGACACCGACGACGCCGTCGAGCTGATCGAGGATCTGGACGCGGAGACGCGGGCGCAGATCCTGGCGAAGCTGCCCGAGGCCGAACGCGCCCTGGTGCAGGAGAACCTGACCTACGACGAGGACAGCGCCGGCCGCATGATGCAGCGCGAGCTGGTCGCGGTGCCGGAATTCTGGACGGTGGGGAAGACCATCGACTTCGTCCGGGCGGCGACCGACACGCTGCCGGAGGATTTCTACGACATCTTCATCGTCGACCCGATGCACCGGGTGGTGGGGGCGGTGCCGCTGTCGCGCCTGCTGCGCCAGCGCCGGGCCGTGCGCATCGCCGATCTGGTCACCGGCGAGGTCGACGTAATCCCCGCCACCATGGAGCGGGCGGAGGTGGCCAACCTGTTCCGCCAATATGCCCTGGTCTCCGCCCCCGTGGTCGATCCCGCCGGCCGGCTGATCGGCGTCATCACCGTCGACGACGTCGTCCGCATCATCGACGAGGAGGCGGAGGACGACCTGCGCAAGCTGAGCGGGTCGGGCGACACCGGCGTGTTCAGCGGCATCGCCGACATCGCCCGCGGCCGCGTCGGCTGGCTGACCGTCAACCTCGCCACCGCCTTCCTGGCGTCGGGCGTCATCTCGCTGTTCGAAGCGACCATCGAGCAGATCGTGGCGTTGGCGGTGCTGATGCCCATCGTCGCCTCCATGGGCGGCAATGCCGGGACCCAGACGCTGGCCGTCGTCGTCCGCGCGCTGGCGACGCACGACCTGTCCTCCACCAACGCCATGCGTGTGGTGGGCAAGGAGCTGCTGGTCGGGCTGATCAACGGCGGCATCTTCGCCGTGATGGTGGGGGTGATCGCGCTGATCTGGTACGGCCCGATGATCGGCATCGTCATCGGGCTCGCCATGATCATCAATCTGGTGGTGGCGGGGCTCAGCGGCGCGCTGATCCCGCTGGGGCTGGAAAAGCTGGGCGTCGATCCCGCGGTGTCCAGCGCCGTCTTCCTGACCACCATCACCGACGTCATCGGCTTCCTGGCCTTCCTGGGGCTGGCGTCGGTGTTCCTGCTGTAAAGGGGCGGGCGCGGCGGGTGCGGGTGAGGGCGCCGCGCCGGGATACCCTTACAGGGTGGTGGCGCTGCAGTAGGCCCAGTCCTCGCCCTGCAGCCCGAAGAAGGCTGCAACCGGCTTGGCGCCGGACCGGTCGACGACGACGCGGAACCGGCTGCCGGTGCAGGCACCCTGGGCCTGCTTGGCGAAGGGCAGCTTGACGTGCTTGGACTTCAGGCAGGCGTCCGACATCTTCGGCGGCGTGGCCGGGCCGTCCACCTTCTTGCCGTTCAGCACCATGTAATAGTTGGTGGCCAGACCGCCCTTCACGTCGGCCTTCACCTCGATCTTGCCGAAGCGCGACTTGTAGAGGCCGGTTTCCTGCTCGCCGTCCGGCGTGCCGCTCGGCAGCGGACGGAAGGAGATGGCGGCGCAGGAGGGCGGATCCTTGGCCTCCGCCGGAGCGGCCTGGACGGCGAGCGCCATCAGGCCGCCGGCCAGCAGAAGGGCGGCGGTGCGAGTGGACGGCATGGGAAATCCCTTTCGAACCGGTTGGACCATCATTTCGGCATCACGCAGAAGGTGGTCTGCTGCATCAGGGCGCAGTCCTTCTCCGCGCCGCCGTCCAGCATCGACACCTCGACCTGGGTGATGACCAGGGTGCGACCCGGCTTCACCACGCGGGCGCGGGCAATCATCACGTCGCCCTTGGCCGGGGACATCAGGTTGATCTTGAACTCCACCGCCAGCACCTCCGCCCCGGCGGGCATCAGGCTCAGCGCGGCATAGCCGCCGGCATTGTCGGCCAGCGTGCTGACCATGCCGGCATGGAAGAAGCCGTGCTGCTGCGTCAGGTCGGCGCGGAAGGGCAGCCGCATCTCGCAGAAGCCGGGCTCGATCGCCGCCATCTCGATGCCGAGCGTCCTGCAGATCGGCTGCCGTTCGAAGGACGCGAGGCAGCGCGCCTTCCAGTCGGGGGTACGGGGTTCGAAGGTGGCGGGCACGGTCGGAAGGTCTCCGGCTTGAGAGGCGGTGCGCGACAGCCTGCGTCAGCCGCCCTGCCGGATCAAGCGGCCGATTGGACAGCCGCCAACACGCCGCAGCCGCCACCAACCCGCCATCAGCTGCCGATCAGGCCCATCTGCGGGCTGGACGGCTCGGCATAGGCGCGCATCGGCATGCGGCCGGCCAGATGGGCGCCGCGCCCGGCGCGGACCGCGTCGCGCATCGCCGCCGCCATCCGCACCGGATCGCGCGCCTTCGACACCGCGGTGTTCAGCAGCACGGCGGCACAGCCAAGCTCCATCGCCAGCGCGGCGTCCGACGCGGTGCCGATGCCGGCGTCCAGCACCACCGGCACCGGGCTGCGGGCGCAGATCGTCTCGATGGCGTGCGGGTTGCGGATGCCCATGCCGGAGCCGATGAAGGCGCCCAGCGGCATCACCGCCGCAGCCCCCAGATCGGCCAGCTTGCGGCAGGTGACGGGATCGTCGTTGCAATAGGGCAGCACGACGAAGCCGTCGTTCACCAGCTCCTCCGTCGCGCGCAGCAGTTCCTCCACGTCGGGATAGAGCAGCTCGCGGTCGCCGATGACCTCCAGCTTGATCCAGGGGGTGTCCAGCGCCTCGCGCGACAGCTGGGCGGTCAGCACGGCCTCCTTGGCGGTCATGCAGCCGGCGGTGTTGGGCAGCAGCCCGACCGGGCCGGCGGGACGGTTGGCGGTGGCGCGGGCCAGCACATCGACGAGGCTTTCCGAATAGCCGTCCAGGCTGATGCGCCGGATCGCCAGCGTGACCAGCTCGCTGCCGCTGGCCTCCAGCGCGTCGAGCATCACCTGCTGGTTGGGATAGCCGGCGGTGCCGAGGAACAGCCGCGAACCGAAGCTGCGCCCGGCGATAGTGAGGGTATCGGTTTGGGACATGGTGGGAGCCTTTTCAAAGGCCCTCTCCCGAGGCGACCAGCCCGTGGAAATCTCCCTCTCCCCCCGGGGAGAGGGTCGGGGTGAGGGGATGCACAAGGGTGGATTCTCGAGAATCCACGCCGTGCGTCCCCCTCACCCTAACCCTCTCCCCGGGGGGAGAGGGGATTCTTCCCGGGTCGCGGGCGGGAGAGGGAGGATCAGAGGTTCAGCCGCCCTGGATCGGGCGGACGATTTCCAGACTGTCGCCGGGCTGGAGCGGGGTCTCAAGCCAGCGGCGGCGGGGAACCACGGCGCCGTTCAGGGCGACGGCGACGCCGGGCGTGCCTTCGGCGATGCCGCGCGCCGCCAGCAGGTCGGCGACGCAGGCGGCGGACAGCGGCTCTTCCCGGCCGTTGACGCGGAGGAATGCGCTCATGCGGCGGCACCCGCCGCAACGAAGCGGTCGGCGGCGAAGGGGCGCAGCAGCGGGTCGGTCTCGCCGGTCAGGACCAGACGGGCGATGCCGTCGGCGGTGACCGGGGTCAGCAGGATGCCGTTGCGGTGGTGGCCGGTGGCGTGGATCAGGCCGGGGATGCCGCTCTCGCCCAGGATCGGCGCGTCGTCGCGGCTGCCGGGGCGGAATCCGGCCCAGGCCTCCTCAATCGGCAGTTCGGCGATGCCGGGCAGGGCGCGCCATGCCCCCTCCAGCAGCGCGAACTGGCCGCCGGCGGTCAGCCGGTCGTCGAAGCCGCGTTCCTCCGTCGTGGCGCCGATCAGCAGCCGGCCGTCCAGCCGCGGGATCAGGTAGGTGCCGGGCGTCCACACCACATGGCGCAGTAAGGGCAGCCGGGCGTCCATGCGCAGGCAGACCATCTGCCCCTTGACCGGCCGCACCGGCGGCTTCGCGGCGGGCGGCAGCCCCGGCACGCCGGCCGACCAAGCGCCGGCGGCCAGCACCACCCGGTCAGCCCGGTGCAGAGTTGCAGCAACCCGCACCCCGACGGCCCGCCCGCCCTCCACCGCCAGGGCCACCTCGCCGCACTGCTCGTGCAGGCGGGCGCCGGCGGCCAGGGCGGCGCGCTGCAGGGCGGCCGCGACCTTGCGGTTGTCGACCTGATGGTCGCCGGCGCAGAACAGGGCGCCGGCCACGCCCGGCTGCAGGAAGGGCTCGCGCCGCCGCACCTCGGCCCCGTTCAGCCACTCCACCGGCAGGCCGAGGTCGCGCTGGAAGCCGTGCAGGAAGCGGATCTTGGCGGCATCGTCGGCGTTGAGCGCGATGACCATCGTGCCTTCGGTGCGGAGATCGACGGCCATGCCGCTCGCCGCCTCCAGGTCGCGGGCGAAGTCCGGCCACAGCGCCTGCGAGGCGCGGGTCAGCGGCAGCAGCCCGTCCTCGCCCGGTTCGGTTTCGACGCAGGCGGCCAGCATGCCGCCGGCCGCATGGGTGGCGCCGCGGCCGGCCTGCCCCCGCTCGAACAGATCGACGCGGCAGCCGGCCGACGCCAGCCTCCAGGCGACGGCAAGGCCGATGCAGCCGGCGCCGATGACGGCGACGGAGGGACGGATCCCGGATTCGGGAACGGAAAATAAACGCGGATCTGGCGCATGGATCATGCGGCGGCTCCCTTCGCTGGAATTACCCAGACAGGTTCGATGGGTGTGTTCTCAGCCGCGCGACCACCGCACGGCACCCCAGGCCTATGGCTTGCCTTATGCCAATGTTTCGCTGGTCCTACAAGCGGAATCGCCTCCCACCCGCCCGGCCCGTGCGACCACATGCCACGGCCCGATAGGGAGTTCCCCCGATGAACGGCACTACCGTTTGGGAGCTAAGCTATCCGCAAAATATCCCGTGGCAGGGCGTCGGCGAAAGGATCGACGTGGCCGGCATGCGGAAACAAACAACAAGACCGCCGAGGAATTGCCCATCATGCTGTCCTTCTTCCGCTCCGAATCCGCGCCTGCCGCTCCCGCTACGCCCACAAGCGCCGCTCCGCCCGCCGGCGCGACCGTCGCGGCGGCGGAGGGTCCGGCGGAGGCGCCGATCCGCAGCCTGTGCCTGCCGGCCGGACGGATCGATGCTGCGGCGCTGGATGGGCTGGGCTTCACCGCCGGCGCCCCGGCGCTGGTGGTCGGCTTCGTCTCGCCGCATGTCGATTTCGCCGCCACCGCCCGCGCGGTGCGCTCCGCCCTGCCGTCGGCGACGCAGCTGGTGCTGGTCTCCACCGCGGGCGAACTGTGCGCGGCGGACGGGCAGCCGCTCTACCGCAAGGCCGGCGACCGCTGGGACAGCGTGGTCCTGCAATCCTTCAGCCCGCGCCTGTTCGCCGGGATCAGCATCCACGCCGTCCCGCTGCATTGCGAGGATCTGCGCGGCGGCCGGCCGACCCGCGACATCCCCGCGCGGGTGGAGGCGATCCGCGGCGAACTGGACCGCGTCCGCGTTCCCTTCGCGGTCGACAGCCACGACACGGTGGCGCTGACCTTCATCGACGGGCTGTCGGCCAGCGAGAGCTGGTTCATGGAGGCGGTCTACCGCTCCGGCCATTTCCCCTGCCTGTTCATCGGCGGTTCGGCCGGCGGCACGCTGGACTTCCGCCACACCCGCCTGTTCGACGGCCAGCGCGTGCTGGAAAACGCCGCGCTGACCGTCTTCCTGAAGATGGCGCCCGGCATCCGCTACGGCATCTTCAAGTCGCAGAATTTCCGCCCGACCCAGACCCGCTTCGCCGTGGTGGACGCCGACCCGATGCGCCGCATCGTCCGCGGCGTGATCGACCGCGACGGTTTCGAGGTGGTGGGCTTCATCGACGCGCTGGCCAAGGCGCTGCGCTGCAAGCCGCAGGAGCTTCCGGCCAAGCTCGCCAAGAACACCTTCGCCATCGAGATGGAGGGGGAGCTGTTCGTGCGCTCCATCTCCGGCTTCGATTTCGACAAGGGCGAGGTCGCCTTCTATTGCGACGTCAACCCCGGCGATTCGCTGTGCCTGGTGGAGGCGACCGACTTCGTCCGCCAGACGGAGGACGACCTTGCCGCCTATCTGCGCGGAAAGCCGCGGCCGGTCGGCGCCATCCTGAACGACTGCATCCTGCGCCGCCTGAACAACCCGGACCAGCTGTCGCGGGTGCATGCCTTCGACGGGCTGGCCGCCGCCGGCTTCTCCACCTTCGGCGAGCTGCTGGGCATCAACATCAACCAGACCCTGTCGGCCCTGATGTTCTTCGAGGTCCCGCCCGGCACCGCCTTTTCCGACGACATGGTCGACCGCTTCCCGGTCCATTACGCCCGGTTCCAGAGCTATTTCATCGCCACCCGCTACAACCGGCTGGAACTGCTGAGCCGCATCCGCAACAGCGTGATCGAGCGGATGCACAGCTATCTCGACGCGCTGGTCACGCTGAACAGCGGGGTGCAGGAGACCGCCAGCTACGCCGCGCGCATCGGCGGCTCCATGTCCGCCATCGAGGCGACGCTGACCCGCCATGCCGGCCTGTTCGACGGCCATACCGAACGGAAGGAGGAGCTGGTCCGCGAGTTCACCCAGCTGTCCACCGTGGTGAAGAGCATCGAGAAGGTGCTGTCGGTGATCGACGGCATCGCCAGCCAGACCAACCTGCTGGCACTGAACGCCACCATCGAGGCGGCGCGGGCGGGCGAGGCCGGTCGCGGTTTCGCGGTGGTCGCGGCGGAGGTGCGCAAGCTCGCCAACGACACCAAACAGACGCTGGGCGACACCCGCCGCGCGATCGATCAGGTGGTGACCTCCGTCCGCTCGGTCGGCGGCCAGCTGGACGACACCAGCGTCCGCATGGATGAGGCCGCCACCGCCGCGCAGGAGTTGCAGACCGACATCCACGCCGTCATCGACGAGGTGGAGGGCGCCCAGAAGGCCATCGAAGGCCGCCTGTCCGACCTGAACGACCATGCCCGGCGGATGGAGGACATCAACCGCTACATCGGCTTCCTCAAGCAGCTCGACCGCGCGGGGTGAGGGGGCGCGCTCTCAGATCGCCAGCGCCTTTACCCGCTCGCGCAGGGTCTGGCGGGCGGCCTCCGCTTCGCCGCGGGCGGTCGTCAGGTCGCGGGCCAGCGCGTCCAGGCGGTTTTCGGCCTCCGCCATCTTCGCCAGCGTGCGCTTGTGCAGGTCGCTGCCGGCCGGAAGGGCCTTCAGGTTCTCGCGCAGGCGGTCCTGGTCGGCGATGCGCTCCGTCCGGTCGCGCTCCAGATCGGCGATGCGGCGCTCCTTCTCGGCGACGGCGGCGCGCAGGCCGGCCAGCGTGGTCAGCGCCTGACGCACCTCCGGCGGCAGTTCGGCCGCGTCGGCGCGGGCGGCGATCTGGTCGGCCGTCAGGTCGGTCAGGACGATCCGTTCCTGCCGCGGCCGTTCCAGCGTGGCGGTCAGCGTCACCGTCTTGCCGGCCGGCACCGCCAGCGGCAGGCGGTAGGCGGCGGCGGTCGCGTCCGGCTTGCCGCCGGCCGGTTCGGCAAGCTCCCAGCCGGGGCGGCGCGGATGCTCGATGATCAGGCTGCGGTCGCCGTCGGGAGCGCCGGCGACGGTGTAGGTCGTGCTCTGCCGGTCGGTCACCGACAGGGTCAGCACGCCGTCGGCGATGCTGGCGCGGGACAGCCGGCGGCTGGGCTTCTCCTCGCGGTCGATGGTCACCGCCTGATCGACGGCGAAGGACAGCAGCCGGCTGTCGCCCGCCGGCAGCGTCGCCATGCGGGCGTCGCCGACATAAGCGCTGGCCGCCGCGCTTCCATCCGCCTTCGAAGCGCGGTCGTAGAAGGTCAGCAGCCCCGGCGGCAGCGCGGTGTCGCCGTCGTTGCGCAGCCGCAGCGAGGCCAGCGGGTGGCGACCGTCGCTGCCGGGCTGGTAGAGCGCCACCCGCTCCACCGGCAGGGCGCGTGCGGCGATGGGCATCATCAGGGTCCCGCCGTTCGGCACGGTGACCGGCTGCGGATAGCGGAACAGCACCTGCGCGCCCTCGGCGGCGCCGGCCTCGGCACTGCGCACGGCGGCGACGGCCGGCGTCCCGGCGGCGGAGCCGTAGGGCGCGGTCTTCGCCAGCGGCTGGGCAAGCGGCTCGCCCATCGGAGCCGGGGCGGGAGCGGCCATGGCGGCGGCCGGCGGCGGCGCGGCGCGCGACTCCGCCTGCGGGCGCATCGCCGCGCGGGCGTCGTCCAGGGTCACCGTGCCTTCGTCGGCGCTGGGCAGCACCCGGCCGAGAACCTCCACCGGCACCTCCGGCCGCTCGACGAAGTAAGGCGTGTAGAGCGCCTGCCGGAGCGTGACCGGGTTGCCCGACACCACCGTCAGATCGACGCCGCGCCAGTCCTCGCCGCTGAGATTCTCCAGAACCGCCCAGCCCTGCAGCGCGCCGCGCCCGTTCTGCGACTGCCCATCCTGCGTGGCGGCGCCGTCCGCGCCCAGGCTGAGCCGGTAGGTCGCCTTCCACAGCGGAGTCGCCGCGACATAGCCGACGCGGACCCGGCGCTCGCCGGCCGCCTGGGCGTCGCGGGGCGCGTTGCTGTGCACGGTCAGCCGCCGCCGCTCACGCCGGGCATTGTCCGCCACCGCCGACAGCGCCTTGTCGATCTGGGCCTGCACCGCCGGATCGGTGAAGCGCAGCGTGTCGGCCTCCTCCAGCACCAGCTGGCGCAGGCCTTCGGCCGTCATCAGCGTCACCCGGTGCCGCGTGGCGGTGGCGCCGTCGTTGCCGGGCAGCCGCACCGTCTCCTCGGTGACCGACATCAGCCGGCCGGTCAGCTGGCGCGATCCGCCGGCCGTGACCTCCGCCCCCTGCATGGCGCTCAGCAGCGCCGCGGGGGAGGTCAGGTCGCCGGGCGAGAAGGGCAGCTCGCGGAAGGCGGTGTCCAGCGGCTCGGCCCCGGGCAGGCCGATGGTGCCGACGCCGCCCTTGTCGTCATAGACGACGATGCTCTTCAGCACGTCGTCGACCTGATCGCGCCGCACCTCCAGCGACAGGTCGGCATCGCCGGTCACCGTCGCCTCATATTCGAAGTAGCCGACGCCGCCGGTGGACAGCAGGACCCGCGTCAGCGCCAGCTGCCCGCCTCCCGGCCCGGTGCCCCCCGGTCCATTGGCTGTTCCGGTCGCCGCCAGGGCGCCCGGTGCCGCCATCAGCAGGGCGGTGGAGGCGAGAAGGATGGCACGGGTCATGATGGGTCTCTCCGTTTCTGTGACTCCCGATCCGCCGGGATAGGCGCGAAATCGGGCGGGATTAGGGAGAGCGTTGCGGTGCGGACGGGCGCCGTCAGGGCGCGGCGGCCAGCCAGCGTTCCATCATCATGGTCCAAAGCGGTGCGGGAGCCGCCGCGGCCGGGCGGGGCGGGGCGGCCGGCGCACAGGGCGTGTGATGGGCCGCATGGTGGGCGCAACGCTCCTGCGCCGGGCGGCGGTTGCCGTCGGCGGGCAGGCGCCGTGCCGTCCTCGCGGTCGGGGACGGGGCGCGCTGGGACGGAGTCAGGGCGTTGCAGCGGGGCATGGTCGCACTCTTTCCCGGTCGTTTCAGCCTGACCGACCGACCGACCGCGCCGAGTCGAGGTGGCGCCTCGCCTCGCCCAGCAGCAGCCGGTGCTGCGCCAGCGTTTCGCGGATCGACCCGTGCTGGCCGTAGACACGCACCTCGTTCAGCAGACGGTCGGCGCGGTCGAGCAGGGCCAGACGCTCCAGGCAGTGATCGACGTTCGACATGGCTGTGCTCCCCATCGCGGCATCGGTCCGGCGCCCTCCTGCGGGGAACCGCACCCTGTTCGATGGTCGGCATTTAAACCGCAGCGTGTTTCTGGTTAATGTCCGTGAAAGGGTGATTTTGTGTCGCCGGTGCAGAACGCGATTTCAACCAACTCATGCGGAGGGCAATGGGGCTGCGGCCGTTACGGGGTTGTAACGCATTGCGTGGCGCTCGCGCGTGAGATAAGAAGGTCCGGGGAGGTAACAGGCATGCACATTCTCGCGGTCGACGACGATGAGCCGATTCGGGAGCTTTTGGCCTCATATCTGGCGGGGGAAGGCTACCGGGTCACCACGGCGCACGACACCGCTTCGGCCAAGCAGGCCCTGGACGGCGACCCTGTCGACCTCGTGGTCTGCGACCTGCGCCTGCCCGATGGCGACGGGCTCGGCCTCGTCCGCCAGATCCGTACCGAATCGCAGATCCCCGTCATCATCCTGTCGTCCAAGGACCAGGATGTCGACCGCATCGTCGGGCTGGAGTTGGGCGCCGACGACTATCTGACCAAGCCGTTCAACCCGCGCGAGCTGCTGGCCCGCATCAAGGCGGTGCTGCGCCGCGTCTCCAACGACTCGCGTCCGCCGCGCAACCCGGACGAACTGCGCGCCGTCGTGCAGTTCGCCAATTGGGAACTTGACCTCACCGCCCAGCGCCTGCGCGGGCAGGAGGGGCGCGAGGTGGAGCTGACCAAGGCGGAGTTCGGCCTGCTCGCCGCCTTCGTGAAGCGCCCGCAGCGGGTGCTGACCCGCGACCAGCTGCTCGACCTCACCCGGGTGGACGGGGCGGAGGTGTTCGACCGCTCCATCGACGTGCTGATCCTGCGCCTGCGCCGCAAGATCGAGGCGAACCCGAAGGAACCCCGCATCATCAAGACCGAACGCGGCGCCGGCTACGTCTTCGACGCCAAGGTGCGCACGGTCTGACGGGGTCGGCGGGCGCGCTTTATCCGGACGCACCGCTGGACGCTGTTCCTCCCCGGCGTTAGCCTTTCCGAAAAGCTCAGCGGAGAGGAAACGCGCGTGCCGGATCCCATCGATTTCTATTTCGACTTCGCCTCGCCCTACGGCTATTTCGCCAGCCTGCGCATCGACGAGCTGGCGGCGAAGCATGGCCGCGCCGTCACCTGGCGCCCGGTCCTGCTCGGCGCCATCTTCAAGGTGACGGGCATGAAGCCGAACCTGCAGCAGCCGTTGCGCGGCGAGTATCTGACCCATGACGTCGGCCGTATCGCCCGGCTGACCGGCGCGCCCTTCACCTTCCCCGACTCGGCCCCGGTCAACGGCGTCGCCGCCTCGCGCGCCTTCTACTGGCTGACCGACGAGCATCCGGAGCAGGCGAAGCTCCTTGCCCGCGCGCTCTACCACGCGCATTTCGCCGAGGGGCGCGACATCGGCCCGGCCGATACGGTGGCGGAGATCGCCGGGCGGACGCTCGGCAGCCTGGGCATCGACCGGGCGGCGGTGGCGGCGGCCCTGCAGGACCCGACGGTCAAGGACCGGCTGCGCACGGAAACCGACGACGCGGTGGAGCGCGGCGTCTTC